>NZ_DASWVV010000148.1:0-21034 GCF_036406155.1 Devosia sp.
CCGCGCGCTGGTTCGCAGGTTTCAGAAGATCGACGTCAATGAGCCCTCGATCCCGGATGCCATCGCCATCCTCAAGGGCCTGAAGCCCTACTACGAGGACTTCCACAAGGTGCGCTTCACCGACGACGCGCTCAAGGCCGCCGTCGAGCTCAGCGCGCGCTACATCAACGACCGCAAGCTGCCCGACAAGGCGATCGACGTCATCGACGAGACCGGCGCCAGCCAGATGCTGGTGACGGCCGACCAGCGCAAGGCGGTGATCGACGTCGAGGACATCGAGACCACCATTGCCAGCATGGCCCGCATCCCGCCCAAGTCGGTGTCGAAGTCGGATGCCGAGTTGCTGGCCGGGCTCGAGGCCAACCTCAAGCGCGTCGTGTTCGGCCAGGATCCGGCGATCACCGCGCTCGCCTCGGCCATCAAGCTCGCCCGCGCCGGCCTGCGCGAACCGGAAAAGCCGATCGGTTCCTACCTGTTCACCGGCCCGACCGGCGTCGGCAAGACCGAGGTCGCCAAGCAACTCGCCGACACGCTCGGCGTCGAGCTGTTGCGCTTCGACATGTCGGAATACATGGAGCGGCACACGGTCTCCCGCCTGATCGGCGCGCCGCCGGGCTATGTCGGCTTCGACCAGGGCGGCCTGCTGACCGACGGGGTCGACCAGCACCCGCATTGCGTGGTGCTGCTCGACGAGATCGAGAAGGCGCACCCGGACCTGTTCAACATCCTGCTGCAGGTGATGGACCACGGCAAGCTGACCGATCACAACGGCAAGTCGGTCGATTTCCGCAACGTCATCCTGATCATGACCTCCAACGTCGGGGCCATGGAGCTGCAGAAGTCGCCGATCGGCTTCGGCCGCAAGCGCGAGCAGGGCGACGACGAGGAGGCGGTGAACCGGCTGTTCTCGCCGGAGTTCCGCAACCGGCTCGATGCCATCATCTCCTTCGGCCCGCTGCCGCCGGCGGTGGTGCGGCAGGTGGTGGAGAAGTTCGTGCTGCAGCTCGAGGGCCAGCTTGCCGAGCGCGGCGTGACCATCAACCTCACGCCCGAGGCGGCGGAGTGGCTGGCCATGCGCGGCTACGACGAGCGCATGGGCGCACGGCCGCTCGGGCGCGTCATCCAGGAGTTCGTCAAGAAGCCGCTGGCCGAGCAGGTGCTGTTCGGCGAGCTGGTGAATGGCGGCTCGGTCACCGTGGCGGTGGTCGGCGTCGGGCCCGACGCCAAGCTCGAGCTGATCGCGGCGCCGCCGCGGCCGGCCCGCCCTAAGGCCATCGCCGGCCCGAAGAAGAAGACGGCGAAGCCGCCGGCGGAAGAGAAGAGCTGAGCCTACCGCCAGCACAGGCAAGAAGAGGGCCGGGAGCGATCCCGGCCCTCGTCGTCTGCGGCTGCCTGCCTGCTACAGCGCCGCGGCGATGGCCCGGGCCTGCTCGGCCAGTTCGCCATCGTCCGCCCGGCCTTCGCCGTGGCGCCCGAGCGGCACCCCCTCGTAGATGGGGATGACGTGGAAGTGCAGGTGGAACACGGACTGGCCGGCCGGCGCCTCGTTGAACTGCATTACCCGCACCCCGTCCGGCTGCAGGGCTTCGTGTACCGCCCGAGCCAGCTTCTGCACGTAGGGAATGACGCGCGCCAGCACCGCCGGGTCGGCATCGAGCAGGTTGCGCGAGGGAGCCTTCGGAATGACGAGGAGATGACCCTTGGCTTGCGGGAAGATGTCCATCATCACGAACACCTGGTCGTCTTCGAACACCTTGTGCGCCGGAATTTCGCCGCGCAGGATCTTGCCGAAGATGTTGTCGGGGTCGTAGGCGCTCAAGAGGCGGCTCCCATGGCTTGCTGGTACTGGTTTCCCGGATATTCGGCGATCGACTCCTCGATGACGTCGACGGCGAGGCCGGTGCCGTCCTCGAGCAGCAGCTTTTCCCTGAGGTCGCGCGCCGCCATCTCATAGGACTGGTCGGTGGCCAGCTCGTCGAGCGCGGCGGCGAGGATGCCGGGGGTGAGCTTGCGCAGCCTGACGGGCGGCGGCCCGCAGCCCAGTTCGAAGGCGCGCTTGCCCCAATAGGGCTGGTCGAAGAACTGCGGCACGATGAAGGTCGGCTTGCCGGCGTAGAGCCCGGTATGGGTGGTGCCGGCGCCGCCGTGGTGGACGACGGCCTTGACGTGCTCGAACAGCTTGGAATGCGGCACCTTGCCGATGGCGTGGACGCTCGGCGGCAGGTCTTCGGTGCGGATGCCGCCCCAGCCGCGGCCGATGACGATGCGGCCGCCCCACAGCTGCAGGGCCTTGAGGATGATCTCGGTGTTGCGTGTCGCGCCCCACGGCATCGAGCCGAAGCCCAGGTAGATCGGCGTCTCGCCGGCGGCGAGGAACTCCTGGAACGCCGGGTCCGGCTCCCATCCGGTGATGTCCTCGAGCCGCCAGAAGCCGGTAATCGTCACCGAATCCGGCCAGTCCCCGGGCCTGGGCGAGATGGTGGGCGAATAGGCGTGCAGCGCCGGGATGCGTTCACCGCGGGCGTTCCTGGAGAAGCCGGCGCGCTTGCGGCTGCGCAGGCCGAGCAGCTTGGTGCGCATGCGGTCGCGCGGGAAATCGTAGTAGCTCTGCTGTGCCGCCTGCACGACGTAGCTCAGCCGGTTGAACAGCGGGTCGATGCTGATGCGGTTGAACAGCGGGTCGGGCGGCGGCCCTTCGTAGGTGAAGTGCGGGAATTCGCCGGTCGGGTTGATCGGCTGGAACGCTGTCATGATCGCCGGCACGTCGAGCGCTTCGGCGATGTCGACGGCGAAGTTGGTGGTCTGGTGGAACACCAGCGCGTCGGCGCCCTGGGCTGCGACCCACAATTCGCGGCACGCCGTCTTGAGGATGTTCTGGCCGTCGCGCAACAGCTTGGGGGCGTAGAGCAACAGGTTCTTCGACATGGCGTTGTCGAACTGGCTCTGCCGGATGAAGGCCTGGATGTCGGTGCCGAGATTGTGGAACTCGATGCCGTGGGCGGTGACGAACTCCTCGAAATCGCTGCTGGTGCACAGGATGACCGAGAAGCCGCGCTTCTGCAGGGCCAGCGCCAGCGCCACGAAAGGCTGCACGTCTCCCATCGTGCCAATTGCGGCAATCGCGACGCGCTTGCCCATCAGAATTCCTTCCCAAGCCGGAACGCGTGCCGGCCTGTCCGTGCGGACGGCACCGGCGCGTGGTTTTGTCGTGCCACGGTGGCGCCCCGCGGTCAACTGCGGGAGCCGGCGGCCTTCCTGAACGGCGTCAGGTCCGCGAGCGCTTCCTGCTCATGCCGGACCGCGGCCCGTTCCTGCTCAACGAAATTGGCGACAGCGTGGCGCAGGCCCGGATGGCCGATCCAGTGGACCGAGCGCGTCGTCGCCGGCGCATAGCCGCGCGCCAGCTTGTGCTCCCCCTGGGCACCGGCCTCGACCGTCCCGAGGCCGTGGGCGATGGCGTAGTCGATGGCCTGATAGTAGCACAGCTCGAAATGCAGGAACGGCACGTGCCGCGTCGCGCCCCAGTAGCGGCCGTAAAGCGTGTCGGTGCCGATGAGGCTGAGCGTGCCGGCAATCGGGGTGTCGCCGTCATAGGCGAGCATCAGCAGCACCCGCTCGGCCATCGCCGCCGAGAGCAGGGAGAAGAAGTCGCGGGTGAGATAGGGCCGGCCCCATTTGCGGCTGCCGGTGTCCATGTAGAAGGCGAAGAACGCATCCCAGGCGGCTTCGCTCAGCTCGCCCCCGCTCAGCCATTTCACGGTGAGCCCGCCGGCGAGCGCCTCGCGCCGTTCGCGCCGCATGAGCTTGCGGTGGCGCGAGGACAGCGTCGCGAGGAAATCCTCGAAGCTGCCGAAGCCCTGGTTGTGCCAATGGAACTGGACGTCGTGGCGGACCAGCCAGCCGGCCTCCCGCGCCATGGCCTCCTCGTCCGCCGGCACGAAGGTGGCGTGCACCGAGGAGATGCCGTTCTGCCCGGCCAGCGTTGCCGCGCTCTCGAGCAGGGCCCGCCGGACGGCAGGGTCGCCGCCGCGCGCCAGCAGCTTGGGGGCGGTCACCGGCGTGAACGGGATCGAGGATTGCAGCTTGGGGTAGTAGCGCCCGCCGGCACGGCCAAAGGCATCGGCCCAGCCGTGGTCGAAGACGTACTCGCCCTGCGAATGGCTCTTGAGATAGAGCGGCATGAGCCCGACGGCGGTGCCGCGGCCGTCCGCAAGGACGATGTGCTGCGGCTGCCACCCGGTGCGGCGCGTGGCGCTGCCCGATTCCTCGAGCGCGAGGAAAAAAGCGTGGTCGAGGAAGGGGTTGTCCGGCCTTCCTGCCGTCGACGGCAGCAGCGCGTTCCAGGTGGCGGCAGGTATGTCCCCCGTCGCCCCGTGCACCGTGGCGGTGAGGCTGTCCTCAGGCACTTTCCGGGTCGAATCCCTCGAACACGATCTGGTCGGCGCCCGCCGCCGCCAGCCGCGCCTGCGCCGGGTCGCGCACGGTCCAGGCGGTGACCGGCACGCCGAGGCTGCGGAACAGGCGCACCGCCGGCAGCTGC
The DNA here is from genome assembly GCF_036406155.1 of Devosia sp. Classification (GTDB taxonomy): domain Bacteria; phylum Pseudomonadota; class Alphaproteobacteria; order Rhizobiales; family Devosiaceae; genus Devosia_A. Next base: position 4,541 of record NZ_DASWVV010000148.1, read on the forward strand.
AGCGCCTCGAAATGGCAGGAGATGAAATCGAAGCGCGACCATGGCCAATGCAGCAGGTGCCTCAGGGCGAACTTGCGGCGCGGCGACAGGCCCTTTTCCCAATCCGGCTTGTCGTAGGCATAGGTGATGATGCCCACGGGGCCGCCGAAGCCGTAGCGCCGGATCAGCGCGATGAGCGTGGGGTCGAAGGATTCGACGGTCACCGGCCCCTTGTAGGAGGCCAGCGCCGCGGCGGCGCTGCGCGCCAGCGCGTCCGTCGCCGCGGCGCCCTGCTGCGCCTTCAGCTCGATCTGCAGCAGCGTGCGCCCGGCGATCTGTTCGAGGAACTCGGTGAAGCGCTGCGGCCGGTCGCCGGCCTCGCTGCCGATGAGGGGCAGGGCGGTGAGTTCGGCGATGGTCTTGTCGCGCAGGAACCCCCTGGCCCCGGTCAGCCGCTCGAGTTCGTCGTCATGGAAGACCACGGGGACGTGGTCGCTCGACAGCTGCACGTCGCATTCGATGGGAAAGCCGCGCGCAATGGCACGCTCGAAGGCGGTGCGGCTGTTCTCGATCACGCCGCCGGCGCGGTCGTGCAGCCCACGATGGGCGATGGGGCGGTCGAAGCTGGGTCGGGTGGTCATTGCAGGTCCGGGGTTGCCGATGCGTTCGCTGGTGGCCTCGCATCGTCTGGTGACAGCGGCGTGTCAGCCTTCCACTTCGACAATGGCTTCCACCTCGACCGCGGCGCCCAGGGGCAGCGCCGCGAGCCCGATGGCGGAGCGGGCGTGCTTGCCCTTGTCGCCGAGCACGCCGACGATCAGGTTCGAAGCCCCGTTGGCCACCAAATGGTGCTCCTGGAAATCGGGCGTCGAGGCGACGAAGACGGTGAGCTTGAGCACGCGCCGGACGCGATCGAGGTCGACGCCGGCGCTGTGGACGATCTGGCTGAGCACGTTGACCGCCGCCAGTTCGGCGGCGTTGCCCCCCTGCACGACGTTCATGGTGTCGCCGAGCAGGCCGGTCACCGGGCCGTTCTCGTTCGACGAGATCTGGCCGGAGACGTAGATGACGTTGCCGGTGCGGGTGACGGGCACGTAGCTCGCGACCGGCGGTTTGGGCTGGGGCAGCTCGTAGCCGTATTCGCGGAGCTTTTCGATCGGCGTGGTCATTTCGGGCTCAACCTTCTTCGTCTTTGGTTTTTCGGGCGTCCGGGAGCACGTGGCCCCGGACGCGGGTATAGAGTTTTCCGCGGATGACGGCATCCCGGCCGAAGCGATCGCGCACCCGGTCCATGGCCCGTTCGGCCGCGGCCTTGCGGCCGATCGCCGGCTCCAGTAGGTCGACGGGGTCGGCGCCGCTGGCGGTGCCGAGCCCGCTGATGCCGATGCCGATCAGCCGGAACGCGGTGCCGTCGGCCTCTCGCGCCAGCAGCTGCACGCCGGTGTCGTACAGCACGCCAGCGAGCTGCGTCGGGATCATCAGATGCCGCGCCCGCGTGCGCAAGCGAAATCCCGCCGACTTGAGCTTGAGCGTGACGGTGTCGCCCACCAGCCCCTTGGCCTTGAGGCGCTCGGACAGCCGCTCGCACAGCGCCAGCAACTCGATGGACAGGGGCTCGAAGCTGTCGAGGTCGCTGTTGAACGTGGTCTCGCTCGAGACGCTCTTGGTCTCCCCGTCAGGCGCGACCGTACGTGGATCGTCACCGCGCGCCAGCCGGGCGAGCCGGGCGCCGCTCTCGCCGTAGCGCCGCGCGAGCTCGGCCGGCGCCGTCTGCTGCAACTGCCCGATGGTCTCGAAGCCGTCCCGCTTCAGGGCCTCGCCGAACACCCGGCCGACCCCGTAGATGAGGCCGACCGGCTTGTCGGCGAGGAACGCCAGGGTCTCCGCCTTGCCGATCACGGCGAAGCCGCGCGGCTTGTCGAGGTCCGAGGCGATCTTGGCGAGGAACTTGTTGTGCGACAGCCCCACCGAGACGGTGATGCCGATCTCCTCCTCGACGCGCCGGGCGAAGCGGGCAAGGACCCGGGCCGGGCTGGCCTTGTGCAGCGCCGCCGTGCCGCTGAGGTCGAGGAAGGCCTCGTCGATCGACAGCGGCTCGACCAGCGGCGTCAGGTCCTCCATCAGGGCACGGATGCGCCGGCTGACGGCGACGTACTTGGCCATGTCCGGCTTGATGACGACGGCGTCGGGGCAGAGCCGCCTCGCGGTGAACATCGGCATGGCCGAGCGCACGCCGCTCTGGCGCGCGATATAGCAGCAGGTGGCGACGACGCCGCGCACCCCGCCGCCGACGATCAGCGGCTTGCCGGCGAGGCTCGGGTCGTCGCGCTTCTCGATGGATGCATAGAAGGCGTCGCAGTCGATATGGGCGATCGACAGGGTGTGGAGCTCGTCATGCGCCAGCACGCGCGGCGATCCGCAGCTGGCGCAGCGGGCCGGCGCCGCGGTCGCGGTGCCGGTAGCGGCGCAGTCCCGGCACAGGGTATGCAGCACCGGCATGGCTGCACTATCCGGCCGGATTGAGCGCGGCCCACACGCGCATGAAGTCTTCGGGCTTGAGCCGGTTGTTGGCGCACAGGGCCAGCAGCAGCGCCTCATTGCCGGCGAAATAGTCGATGAGGCCGTGGTCCAGCTGCGTGCTGCCGAGGGCGGCGCGCAGCGACTGCGGGGTGTAGCCCGCCACGGCCATGAATTCGGCGAGCTGGCCGGGATCCTCGGCCAGCAGGTCGAGGCACATCCGGGCCAGCGATTCGGCGCCAGGAGGCAGGGATTTCGGCACGGTTCGTGGCTCGCGTCGGCGGTTGCGGAATGGATTGATGTTAGCCTACGGATGGGGCAGAACACAGTACCCGCCGGCCCACAGGGGATTCCTTGCCGCACAGCGCCAGAAGCGAGATCGTATGCCCAAGACCGTGATGATCGTCGAAGACAACGAGCTCAACATGAAGCTGTTCAACGATCTGCTCGAGTCGCGCGGCTACTCCATCATCCAGACCCGCAACGGCATGGAGGCGCTCGATCTGGCCCGCGCCCACCACCCGGACCTGATCCTAATGGATATCCAGCTGCCGGAGGTCTCGGGCCTCGTCGTCACCAAGTGGCTCAAGGAAGACGACGACCTGCAGTCGATCCCGGTGATCGCCGTCACCGCCTTCGCCATGAAGGGCGACGAGGAGCGCATCCTGCAGGGCGGCTGCGAGGGCTACATCTCCAAGCCCATCTCCGTGCCTCACTTTTTGGAAACGATTGCCCGCTACATTGGACCCGCCAATTAGGGCGTAAAGGCATATTTCCAAAGCGTATTAGGGGCGATCTTTGACGGCACGCGTGCTGATCGTCGACGATATTCCAACGAACGTGCGGCTGCTCGAGGCGCGGCTGACGGCGGAGTATTTCGAGGTACTGACCGCTGCCAGCGGGCAGCAGGCCCTCGATTTGTGCGAGGCTGGCGGCGTCGACATCGTGCTGCTCGACGTGATGATGCCGGAGATGGACGGCTTCGAGGTCTGCCGCCGCCTCAAGGCGAGCCGCAAGGCCCACCACATTCCCGTGCTGATGATCACGGCGCTGGACCAGCCGTCCGACCGCGTCCGCGGGCTGCAGGCGGGCGCCGACGACTTCCTCACCAAGCCTATCGACGACATCCAGCTCATGGCCCGGGTCAAGAGCCTCGTCCGGCTCAAGGTGCTGACCGACGAACTGCGCGCCCGCGCCATCACCGGGCAGGAGATCGCCGTCGAGGACGCCATCCCCGCTACGGAGTCGATCGATGCCGACGGCGGCCATATCCTGCTGGTCGATACCGACCCCCGCGGTGCCGAGCGGCTGCGCGGCTACCTCGCGGGCTCGCACCAGGTGCACGTGCTGGCCGATCCGGCCGAGGCGGCCGCGGCCGTCGGCATCGGTGACTACGAATTGGCGCTGGTCAGCATGTCGCTGGGCCAGTTCGACCCGTTGCGGGTGTGCTCGCAGATGCGCACGCTGGAGCAGGGCCGAACGCTGCCGATCATCCTCGTGGCCGACGAAGCCGACCGGGCGCGCGTCGTGCGCGGCCTCGACCTCGGGGTCAACGACTTCATCCTCAGGCCGGTCGAGCCCAACGAACTGGCCGCCCGCGTGCGCACGCAGATCAGGCGCTATCGCTATGCCGCGGAGCTGCGCCGCAGCGTCACCAACACGCTGGCGCTGGCCGTCACCGACGAACTTACGGGCCTGTACAACCGGCGCTATTTCGACCGGCACCTGGCCATGATGCTCGACAAGGCGCGCGAGCAGGGCCGGGACATGGCGCTGCTGCTCATCGACATGGATTTCTTCAAGGCGGTGAACGACATGCACGGCCACGACGCCGGCGATGCGGTGCTGCGCGAATTCGCGGTGCGGCTGCGCCGCAGCGTGCGCGGCGTCGACCTCGCCTGTCGCTTCGGCGGCGAGGAATTCGTCGTGCTCATGCCCGACACCGACTACCGCCAAGCCCAGAACGTCGCCGAGCGGGTGCGCACGGCCATCGCCGAGCGGGCCTTCGAGGCGGGCGGCGCGGGCCGGCCTCTGGCGGTGACGGTCTCGGTCGGCGTGGCGCTCAACGAACGCCCGGACGACACGCCGGAAACCCTGCTCAAGCGCGCCGACGTGGCGCTCTACCGCGCCAAGCGCGCCGGCCGCAACCGCGTCGTCTTCGACGCCGCCTGACACTGCGGGCCGGCTCCTCCCCCTCCCGCCAGCGGGAGGGGCGGGGAGGAGTTGCATTCCTGCCCGTCGCCCACCCCGTCATCCTCGAGCGTGACCACGCGCAGCGAGGGCGGAACAGACCCAACAGTATCCGCCGACAGGCGCCAGTCTAGCCGAAGGGATGACTTGCGCGCCGCCGGGAAAGCCACTCTATTAGGGTTACCGGTTCATTATAATGCTCGTTGGGACTTTCGGTACCGGGCCGTTGCAGCTAGCTTGCCCCCAGCGAGACAGTCGCCGAAACCAACGGCGCTTCTCCATGAAATCCCTACGGTTTGTCTCAGGTCCGCCGCAACTCCTGGGTCCGTAGGGCGGCTGGTCCGCAGCGGGCAGAGTGGCCTCTTCGACATGCTGCTGCGGACCAGCCACTCCTAGCGACTGCAGTCCCCGCGCAAGGCTATTCGGCCGGCAGCGGCTCGACTGCGGTGTCCTCGCCGCGATGGAAGGCAAGCGCCATGCGGAAGCTGTGGGCGATGCGTTCGGCCAGCCCGATCACCGCCGCGGCGCCGTCGGGCGAAAAACACTCGCGGGCGGTCTGCCGGAACAGCGCGAGCCAGCGGGTGAAATGGGCGTCCTCGACATCGTCGAGGCGCAGATGCGGGGCCAGCGGCCGGCCGGAATAGCGGTCGGTCTTGAGCAGCACGGCGCTCCAGAAATCGCACATCTTGGCCAGATGGGTGGACCACTCGTCGGGGGCGATCTCGCGCAGGAAGACCGGCCCGATCACCTCGTCGTCGCGCACGGCGGCGTAGAACCCGTGCACCAGGCGATGGATGTTCTCCTCGGTGATGCTGCTGCCCGGGCGCTGCTCGGCGCCGACCTGAACCGAGCCCACTGCGCTCATGGCCGATATCCTTCTGCTTTGGCTCAACAATAGGTGGACGCCGGCGCCGCCGGCAAGCCCGGCGGTTGCGGCATATGGCACCAAACAAAAACCCCGCGCCGGGGCGCGGGGTCTGGACGAAAACCGCTGGCGAAGCGGCTTACTTGATCTTGGCTTCCTTGAAGTCGACGTGCTTGCGCACCACCGGGTCGTACTTCTTGAACGACAGCTTCTCGGTCTGGGTGCGGGTGTTCTTCTTGGTCACATAGTAGAAACCGGTGTCCGCGGTCGACACGAGCTTGATCTTGATCGAATTGGCTTTGGCCATGGGTGTGATCCTTGAAACACCGAGCCGCGCGGCGAGGCGCGCGGCTGTTGAATTTGGCGGCAACCTACGGATTTGCGGCCGAATGTCAAGCCGCGACCTCGCTGCGAAAGGTCGAAACTAGATGGCGTCCGGCGCCGCCGGGTCGCGGAAGGTCGGGTCGAAGCCGTGCATGTAGTTGGCCCATTGCAGGCCGACCACGGCGCCCTTGATCGAGGGCAGCATGGCCAGCGGCAGGATCACCGCCAGCGGCGCCAGGGTGAGCAGGTAGACGTAGGGGGCAATGGTCATGGTCATTTCCATGTGCAGCATGGCGCCCACGAGAATATGCCCGAAGATGATGATCGAGATATAGGGCGGCAGGTCGTCGGCCTTGTGGTGGTGCAGTTCCTCGCCGCACACCGGGCACTCGTCGTTGACCTTGAGAAAGCTGCGGAACAGCTTGCCCTCGCCGCATTTCGGGCAGCGGCAGCGCAGGCCCTTGCCGACAGCGGGCAAGAGGGGGCGGGGTTGGCGGTCCACGGTGACGTCGATAGGCATGGGTTACCTCTTGCGGCGGCCCCTGGGCGGAGCCTTTGGCTTAGATGGGCGGCGCGCCGGCCGCTTCAAAGACGACCGATTGACGCGGGTTCCTTCCGAGAGAAGTTCGAATCGCAGCGCACCGGCGACGGGCGCCACCTCCAGCAGCCGCAAGGTCACGTTGTCGCCGAGCCGGAACATCTCGCCGGTGCGCTCGCCGATCAGCGCCTGCTGCTCCTCGATGTGCCGGTAGTAGTCGGCGCCCAGCGTGGAAGCGGGCACGAAGCCGTCGGCGCCGGTCTCGCTGAGCCGGACGAACAGCCCGGCACGCGCCACCCCCGAGATGCGGCCCTCGAACTGGGCGCCGATCTGGCCGGCGAGGAACTGCGCCAGCAGCCGGTCGGCGGTTTCGCGTTCGGCTGCCATGGCCCGCCGTTCGGTTGCCGAGATGTGCTGGGCGATGCCCGGGAGCTTGGCGATCTCGCCTTCGCTCAGGCCGTCCTTGCCGAGATCGAGCGCGGTGATCAGCGCGCGATGGACGATGAGGTCGGCGTAGCGGCGGATGGGCGACGTGAAGTGCGCGTAGCGGTCGAGGTTGAGGCCGAAATGGCCGTAGTTCTCCGCCGAATATTCGGCCTGCGCCTGGCTGCGCAGCACCATCTCGCTGACGTGGTCGATCTTGCCGCCCTCGCGGGCCTTGGCCAGCACGCGGTTGAAGTCGGTCGGCCGCACCGCCGCGCCCTTGGTGAAGGGCAGCGCCAGCGACGACAGGAATTCGTGCAGCGCCTCGAGCTTCTCGGGCGACGGGGTATCGTGCACGCGGTAGAGCAGGGCGGCCCTGTGCGCCTCCAGCGTCTCCGCGGCGGCGACGTTGGCGGCGATCATCATCTCCTCGATCAGCCGATGCGCCTCGAGCCGCTCCGGCACGCGCACGTCGGCCACCATGCCGCGTTCGTCGAGCACGATCTTGCGCTCCGGCAGGTCGAGTTCGAGCGGCCCGCGCAGCGCCCGGTTCTGCATCAGCGCCGCGTGGGCCTTCCACAGCGGCCGCAGCACCGGCTCGAGCAGCGGCGCCGTCCTGTCGTCGGGATCGCCGTCGATCGCCGCCTGCACCTGGCCGTAGCTGAGCCGCGCCGCCGAGCGGAACACGACGCGGTGGAAGCTGTGCCCGCGCTTGCGGCCGCGCGCGTCGATGACCATCCGCACCGCCAGCGCCGGCCGGTTCGCACCCTCCTTGAGCGAGCACAGGTCGTTCGAGATGCGCTCCGGCAGCATCGGCACCACGCGGTCGGGGAAATACACCGAGTTGCCGCGCAGATAGGCCTCGCGGTCGAGCGCCGAGCCGGGGCGCACATAGGCCGCGACATCGGCGATGGCCACGTAAACGATATGGCCGCCGGGGTTCTTCGGGTCGGGATCGGGCTCGGCGAAGACGGCGTCGTCATGGTCCTTGGCGTCGGCCGGGTCGATGGTGACGAGCGGGATGTGACGCCAGTCCTCGCGCCCGCGCAGGGTGACGGCTTTCGCCGCCTCGGCCTCGCGCAGCACCGAATCGGGGAAGCGGTAGGGGATGTCGAGGCTGTGGATGGCGATCATGCTGACCGCCCCCTCGCTTTTCGGGTTGCCGATGACCGCGACGACCTTGGCGCGCGGGATCATCAGCCGCCCGGAGAGCTTCGTCTCCACTTCGACGAGGTCGCCGTCGCGCGCGTCGCCAAGATCGCCGGCGGGGATGCGCATCTCCCTGAGCTTGCGGTCGACCGGCACCAGCCGGGCGCCGTCCGCATCGAGGCGCACGATGCCGATCTGGCCGCGGCGCGGCTTGTCGAGGATCTTCATCGCCCGGGCGGTGTACTGGGGCACCGGCCCGTCGCCGGCGTCGATGCGGGCGAGGATGCGGTCGCCGGGGCCGGGCACCACCCGCGCCGCCCTGGGCTGCATGATCGCGACGCGGGGGGCCTCGCCCTCGTCCTCGTTCCAGCTCGCCGGGTAGGCGTACAGCTCCTCGGGGTCCGCTTCGGCCGGGATGTCGAGCACGGCCACCGCCGGCAGCGTCGCCGTCCGGCGCATGCTCCGGCGCGAGCGGGCGATCAGCCCGTCCGCCTCCATCTGCCGCAGCAGCGCCTTGAACGGCGTGCGCAACTCGCCGCGGATGCCGAAATGCCGGGCGAGGTCGCGCTTGCGGTCGAGCCCGGGCGCGCCGGCCAGGGCTTCGAGCACGGCTTCGCGCGTGGGCAAGGCCGCGGCCGCGGTGCGGCGCGGGCGCTTGGGGTCGGTGCGCGGTCTGGGCGGTCTCGCCATCGGTCTTTCCTAGGCGCCAGTCTCCGCCTTCGCCTTCTTCGCCGCAACCGTCTTGGCGGCGGATTTCCTGGCGGCCGGCTTGCCGGTGGCGGCCTTCTTTGCGGCGGGCTTGCGCGCCGCAGCCTTCTTCTTGCCGCCGCCCGTCGCCGCCTTGGCGGAGATCAGCTCCATGGCCTGCTCGAGGGTCACGTCTTCCGGCTTCAACGTCTTGGGCAGCGTTGCGTTCACCTTGCCCTGGTTGACATACGGCCCGTAGCGGCCGGCCCGCACGGTGACGGGGCCGTCAGCGTGCTCGAAGCTCTTGATCGCCGGTTGCGCCGCCCCGCCGCGCCGGCCACCGCCGGCCGCCTTGGCCGCCAGCAGGTCGACGGCGCGGTTGAGCCCCACCGTGAACACTTCTTCGGCGTCGGACAGGTTGGCGTAGGTGCCCTCGTGCAGCACGAACGGGCCGTAGCGGCCGATGCCGGCGGTGATCATCTTGCCGGTTTCGGGGTGCAGGCCGACGTCGCGCGGCAGCGCCAGGAGCTGCAGCGCCTTGTCGAGCGTCATGGCGGCTGCCGTCCAGCCCTTGGGTAGGCTCGAGCGCTTGGGTTCGGCGCCGTCGCCGAGCTGCACGTAGGGGCCGAAGCGCCCGGTCTTGAGGAGGACCGTGAGCCCGCTCTCGGGGTCGATGCCGAGCGTGCCGTCGCCCGCGGCCTCGCTGGCGCCGCCGGTGGCGGCATCCGACAGCTGCATGGTATGGCGGCACTCGGGGTAATTCGAGCAGCCGATGAAGGCGCCGAACTTGCCCAGCTTCAACGACAGCGTGCCGGTGCCGCAGGTCGGGCAGCGCCGCGGGTCGGAGCCGTCGGCCTTGGCCGGGAACACGTGGTCGGCCAGCAGATCATTGAGGGCGTCGAGCACCTCGGAGACGCGCAGGTCCTTGATCTCCTCGGTGTGGCGCGAGAACTCCTCCCAGAACTGGCGCAGCACTTCCTTCCACGACAGCTTGCCGTCGGAGATGAGGTCGAGCTGCTCCTCGAGCGTGGCGGTGAAGCCATACTCGACGTAGCGGGAAAAGAAGCTCTCGAGGAACGCCGTGACCAGCCGGCCGCGGTCCTCGGGGATGAGCTGGCGCTTCTCGAGGCGCACATAGTTGCGCTCCTGCAGCACGCTCATCGTCGCCGCGTAGGTTGACGGCCGCCCGATGCCGAGCTCTTCCATCTTCTTGATGAGGCTGGCTTCGCTGTAGCGTGGCGGCGGCTGGGTGAAATGCTGCTCGATCAGCGCCGCTTCGAGGCGCGGCGTATCGCCGACGGCGAGCGGCGGCAGCTCGCGGCTGTCCTCGTCGTCTTCTTCCCGGTCCTCCTTCGCCTCGACGCCGTAGAGCGCGAGGAAGCCGGGAAAGGTGACAACCGAGCCGACGGCACGCAGCGCGACGGCGCGGCCCCCGGCCACGACATCGATGTCGGCGGTGGTGCGCTCGATCTCGGCCGGCCGCATCTGGCTCGCCAGCGTCCGCCGCCAGATGAGGCCGTAGAGCTTGTGCTGGTCGGGGTCGGCCCGCAGCGTGTCGGGATGGCGGAACATGTCCGTGGGACGGATGGCCTCGTGCGCTTCCTGCGCGTTCTTGGCCTTGGTCTGGTAGATGCGGGGGGTCGGCGGCAGGTAGGCGGTGCCGAATTCCTTGTCGATGGCCCGGTGCGCCTGGTCGATCGCCTCGCCCGCCATCTGCACGCCGTCGGTCCGCATGTAGGTGATGATGCCGCCCTCGTAGAGCCGCTGGGCGATCTGCATGGTGCGGGCGGGCGAGAAGCCGAGCCGCGAGGAGGCGTCCTGCTGCAGGCTGGAAGTGGTGAACGGCGCGTACGGGTTGCGCCGCGTGGGCTTCTTTTCCACGGCAGCGACGCGGAAGCTGCCCGCCTCGATGGCGCGTTTCAGCGCCTCTGCATCCTCGCCGGTCTTGATGTCGAGCTTGTCGGTCTTGTTCCCGTCGACGGAATAGAGGCGGGCCTCGAAGCTCTTGCCCTTCTCGTTGAGCCGGGCGCCGACGCTCCAGTATTCCTGCGGCTTGAAGCGCTCGATCTCGGCCTCGCGGTCGCACACCAGCCGCAGCGCCACCGACTGCACGCGGCCCGCCGAGCGCGACCCCGGCAGCTTGCGCCAGAGAATCGGCGACAAGGTGAAGCCGACGAGATAGTCGAGGGCGCGCCGCGCCAGGTAGGCGTCGACCAGCGGCGCGTCGATGTCGCGCGGATGCTGCATCGCCTCGGTGATGGCCGACTTGGTGATGGCGTTGAAGACGACGCGCTTGACCTTCTGGTCCTTCAGCACCTTTTTCTGCCGCAGCACGTCGAGCACGTGCCAGGAGATCGCCTCGCCCTCGCGGTCGGGGTCGGTGGCGAGGATCAATTCGTCCGCGCCCCTGAGCGCGGCGGCGATGTCGGACAGCCGCTTTTTCGCGCCGGAATCGACCTCCCAGCTCATCGCGAAATCTTCCTCCGGGCGGACCGATCCGTCCTTGGCCGGCAGGTCTCGTACATGCCCGAAGCTCGCCAGGACCTCATAGTCCTTGCCCAGATAACTGTTGATCGTCTTGGCCTTGGCCGGACTTTCAACGATCACGAGTTTCATGGGCGGCCGCTTTCGGGGAGGGGGGTCGAACGCGGCGCAACATGGTGAAGCGCCGTTGCGCTGTCAACCGGCCCACCACCGGCCGTCATCCTCGGGGGCGCGCAAGCGCAGCCCGAGGACCCAGGCGGAATGTCGGAGGACGCACGATTGCCCACTGACGTGGCGCCAGGCCTGGGTCCTCGCGACAAGCGCGAGGATGACGGACGGTGGGTGTTGGAAAATCGGGTGCTATTACATCACCTCTTCCTCACCCCGGACTCCCCGGAGGGGGCCCGACTCGGGCCACTCACCCCTTGAGCGCCACCAGTTGCCCGCTGCTCCATTCGATGCGGCCGTCGAGGTCGAGGCCGAGCAGGAGCGTCTGCATGGCGCCGGGCGGCAGCCCGGTGGCGCGGATGAGATCGTCCACCGGAACCGGCGTGTAGCTCAGCGCCGAAAGGAGCCGCTCCAGTTCGGCGTCCCCGGGCGGCGCCTCGGCCGCATCCGCGTCTGGCTCCGGTTTCCAGTCCGGCTCGAACAGCGTGCGGCGTGCCGGGTCGGCCTCGCCCAGTGCGGCGACGACGTCGGCGGCCCCGGTCACCAGCCGCGCCCCCTGCTGGATCAGCGCGTTGCAGCCTTCGGCCCGCGGGTCGAGCGGCGAGCCGGGCACGGCAAACACCTCGCGGTCCTGCTCGAGCGCCATGCGGGCGGTGATCAGCGAGCCGGACCGCCGCGCCGCCTCCACCACCACGATGCCCAGCGACAGGCCCGCAACCAGCCGGTTGCGGCGCGGGAAATCGCGGGCGCGAGGTTCCCAGCCGAGCGGCATTTCGCTGACCAGCATACCGCCCTGCGCCACGATTTCCGCAGCCAGCGGGACGTTCTCCTCCGGATAGATGCGGTCCATGCCGCCGGCCAGCGCCGCCACGGTGCCGGTGGCAAGGCTGGCCCGGTGGGCCGCCGCGTCGATGCCCCGGGCGAGCCCCGACACCACTACGTAGCCGGCCGCGCCCAGCTCCGTCGCCAGTTGGCGGGTGAGTTTCTGGCCGGCGGTCGAGGCATTGCGGGCGCCGACGATGCCAACAGTGCGCTGCAGGCTGGGCTGGGAACGGCCGATCACGGCGAGTAGCGGCGGCGCCCCGGATGCGTATTTGAGGAGCGCCGGATAGTCGGCCTCGACGGAGGCGACGAAACGGCCGCCGAGCCTCGCCAGCCCGGCCATCTCGTCCTCGGCCTCTGCCACCGATGGAATGCGCGGCGTCGCGCCGAGCCGGCGGGTGAGGCGGGGCAGGGCGGCGAGCGCCGCCTCGGCCGACCCCTCGCGGCGCAGCAGCTGGCGGAAGGTTTGCGGGCCGACATTGTCGGTGCGGATGAGGCGCAGCCAGGCAATGCGTTCGGCGGCGGTCAGCGCTGTGCCGTCCGCCCGCGCCGGCATGGCTCAGTCCGCCTTCGGCCTGTCGCTGCCGATCCTGGGTTCGGTACCCCGGATCAGGCGCTGGATATTGGCGGCGTGCCGCACGGTGAGGATCACCGACAGGACCGCGGCGGCCGCGGCCAGGTCGAGCCCGGACAGCACATAGGCGAAGATCGGGGCGGTGGCGGCAGCGGTCAGGGCGGCCAGCGACGAATAGCGTTGGGCCACGGCTATGACGAGCCAGGTGGCACAGAAGATCAGCCCGACGATCCAGTTGAGGCCCAGCAGCACCCCGATATAGGTGGCGACGCCCTTGCCACCCTTGAACGAAAGCCACACCGGGAACACGTGGCCGAGGAAGGCGGCGACGCCGGCCATCATCGCCGGCCCTTCTCCCCACAGATAGCGGGCTGCGAGTACTGCTGCCGCGCCCTTGGCCGCGTCGAGCAGCAGCGTGGCGGCGGCAAGGGCCTTGTTGCCGGTGCGCAGCACGTTGGTGGCGCCGATATTGCCCGAGCCTATGGCACGGATGTCGCCCAGCCCGGCCGCGCGCGTCAGCAGCAGGCCGAAGGGAATCGAGCCGAGCAGGTAGCCCAGCAGCGCCGCGAGGATGACGTCGAGGCTGATCATGCCGGCTCCCCCCCGAGCCCGTAGACCTTGCGCCCCCCGACGAAGGTCGCCATCACCTTACCGGCAAGCCGGGCACCTTCAAAGCTGGTATTGCGCGAGCGCGAGCGCAACTCGGCTTCCTTCACCTGCCAGGGGTAATCGAGGTCGAGCAGGACGAAATCGGCGGGTGCGCCGGCGGCGAGTCGGCCGCTTGGCAGGCCGAGGATCTCGGCGGGCCGCAGCGTCATGGCGCGCAGCACGGTGAGCAGATCGGCATCGTCCGAATGCACCAGGCGCAGCGCCGCGGCAAGCAGCGTTTCGAGGCCGACGGCGCCGTCCGACGCTTCGGCAAAGGGCTGGCGCTTGACCTCGGTGTCCTGCGGGTCGTGATCGGAGTGGATGACGTCGATGACACCCGCCTTCAGGCCGTCCACGAGGGCGCGCCGGTCGTCCTCGCTCCTGAGCGGCGGGGACAGCTTGAAGAAGGTGCGGTAGGAGCCGACGTCGTTTTCGTTCAGTGACAGATTGTTGATCGAGACGCCGCAGGTGACCCGGTCGTTGCGCCGCTTTTCGGCGGCCATGATATCGACGCTGCGCGCCGCCGAAATCTGTGCCGCGTGGTAGCGCACGCCGGTCAGCGCCGCGAGTTGCAGGTCACGCGCCAGCGGGATCGTCTCCGCTTCCGCCGGAATGCCCTTGAGGCCCAGCACCGTGGCGAACAGGCCCTCGTTCATCACGCCGTCGCCGGCGAGGCTGGCGTCGACCACGTGGTGGACCACCGGCAGGTCGAAATTGGCGGCATAGGTGAAGGCCGAGCGCAACAGCCCGCTCGACTGGATCGACCTGCGGCCATCCGACAGGCACACCGCCCCGGACTCCTTGAGCAGGCCGAACTCGGTGATCTCCTCGCCGGCCAGCCCCTTGGTGATGGCCGCGGCCGGCAGCACGTTGACCTTGCAGGTGGCGCGGGCGCGGCGCAGCACGAAGTCGACGAGGGCGCCGTCGTCGATGACCGGCAGCGTATCCGGCATGGCGACGAAGCTGGTGACGCCGCCCGCCGCCGCCGCTTCGCCGGCGCTCTGCAGGGTTTCGCGGTACTCGCGGCCCGGCTCGCCGGTGAACACACGCATGTCGATGAGGCCGGGCGCGAGCACGAGGCCCCGCGCGTCGATGACCTCGCCGCCTGCACCCGCCGGCGCGGCGCCGGGCGTGAGCGCGGCGATCATTCCGTCCTCGACGCGGAGCGTGCCGAGGCCGTCGAAATTCGAGGCCGGATCGATGATGCGGGCATTGATGACGGTCAGCGCGCTCATGCTGCCACCGGCGCGGGTTCGGCGAGCAGGGCGTCGAGTACCGCCATGCGCACGGCCACGCCCATCTCCACCTGGTCGGTGATCACGGAGCGGCCGCCGTCGGCGATCGCCGGGTCGATCTCGACGCCCCGGTTCATCGGCCCCGGATGCATGACGATGGCGTCCGGCTTGGCGCGCGCCAGCTTCTCGGCGTCGAGGCCGTAGAAGCGGTAATATTCGCGCACCGACGGGATCATGCGGCCGCTGGCGCGCTCGTGCTGCAGCCGCAGCATCATCACCACGTCGGCGCCGTCGAGCCCGGCCTGCATATCCGTGAACACCTCGCTGGCGAGGTGCTCGATGCCCCTGGGCAGCAGCGTGCGGGGCGCGATGACCCGGGTGCGCACGTGCATGGCGCCGAGCAGCAGCAGGTTCGACCGCGCTACCCGCGAATTGGCGATGTCGCCGCAGATGGCGACGGTCAGCCCCGACAGCCGCCCCTTGTGCTGATGGATGGTGAGCGCATCGAGCAGCGCCTGGGTGGGGTGTTCGTGCGCCCCGTCGCCGGCGTTGACGACCGAGCAGCCGACCTTCTGGCTCAGCAGTTCCACCGCGCCCGCCGCCGAATGGCGGACGATGATGACGTCCGGCTGCATGGCGTTGAGCGTCGCCGCGGTGTCGATCAGGGTCTCCCCCTTGGTCACCGAGGAGGTTTTCACCGACATGTTGACGACCAGCGCCCCGAGGCGCTTGCCGGCGATCTCGAACGAGGCCTGGGTGCGGGTGGACGGTTCGAAGAACAGGTTGATCTGCGTCTTGCCGGTGAGCGTCGGCAGCACCTTGCGCGGCTGCCGCGAGATCGGGATCATGGCCTCGGCGCGCGCCAGCAGCGCCATGATGTCGTGCTGGTTCAGCTGGCTGATTCCGAGCAGGTGGCGGTGCGGGAAAGGCGGTCTCTCCGGCGACCGGCCGCTGCCGCCGCTCGTGCCCGCTGGGCGCACCGATTGGGCCATGATACCTCCGTCCCGGATTGCTGCGGCGGGTCTATCGCAGGGTCCGGCCAGCGGCAAGCGCGGAACAACCCCATCGGGGCTTTATCCCCGCCGCAGCCGCTCCAGCGCCCCCTGCAGGATGTAGCTCGCGGCCAGCTTGTCGACCACCTCGGCCCGCCTGTCGCGCCGCATGTCGGCCTCGATCAGCGTGCGCGTGACGGCGCTGGTGGACAGCCGCTCGTCCCAGAAGGCGATGGGCACGTCCGTCTTCTGCATCAGGTTGCGGGCGAAGGCGCGCGTCGATTGCGCCCGCGGCCCCTCGCTGCCGTCCATGTTGAGCGGCAGGCCGAGCACGATCCCGACCGCCGCGTTCTCCGCGATCAGCTGCACGATGCGCTGCGCGTCCTGGGTGAACTTCTGCCGCCTGATGGTCTCGAGCGGGGTCGCCGAGTAGCGCAGGCCGTCGGAGACGGCGACGCCGATGGTGCGCGTGCCGAGGTCGAGCCCCAGCAGCTTGCCGGAGGCGGGCAGGGCAGCGAGCGGGTTGGGCAGGTCGGTCAACGGGGTCCCTTTGCATGGGCGGCCGCTTTGGCTACCTGTTGGGCCTCTAGCACGGGGGCGCAGGCAGTGAAACTCACCTGGTTCGGCGGCACCGCCATCCGCCTGCATGTCGGCGGCCGCATCTTTGTGGCCGATGCCGGCCAGGCGCCCGCCACCGTGGCCCGCCACGAACTGCTGTCGGGCGCCGATGCCGCCTTCGCGCTCGCCACCGCTGACGAAGGGCTGCCGCGTCTCGACCCCGCCGGCTGGCGGCCGCGCCCCGCCCCGCGTCCCCTCGACGAAGCAGCCGCGCCCGCCGGGCCCGCTCTCTACCGCATCGGCGCCGGCGCCGTGCTGGTCGACGTCCCGGGCGAGCCGGC
>NZ_DASWVV010000149.1:0-12597 GCF_036406155.1 Devosia sp.
AGGCGCCGGAACGGCGGTCGGGGCGGCCTCGGCAGCGCGCGGTTCCTGTTGGATGGCGGACGCAGCGGCGGCGACCGCCCGCTCCGCCGCGGCGAAGGCGGCATCGAGGTCGCGCTCCGCCGGCCCCTCGAACATGCGATCGGCGTCCGTCTCCGCTGCCGGCCGGACATCTGGCGACGCGGTCGCGCCCGGCGCGGCCAGCCACGAGCGAGTGCAATTGGCGCACTGCACCTCGCGCCCCCCCGGTCCCAGCCGATCGGCGGGGAGCTGGTAGCGGGTGCCGCAATGCGGACACGCGATGACGGCCATGGCGAAGCTGGGCGAAGGCATGCCGCGACGCTAGACGTGGCGGGTTAAAACTCCTCAAACTTGCCCAGCTTGGCGTCTAGGCAGGCGCCGCGGTGATGTATCATGCGTGGGGGTTGATTCGGATTGGACGGGCAGGTGATCGAGTTTTCCAACGTGGGCCTGCGCTACGGCCAGGGTCCGGAAATCCTGCGCGACCTCACCTTCCACATCGAGCCCGGCTCGTTCCATTTCCTCACGGGCCCCTCCGGGTCCGGCAAGACCTCGCTCCTGAAACTTCTGCTGCTGTCGCTCAAGCCCACCCGCGGCCGGGTGACGCTGTTCGGCAAGGACGTCTCGCGGCTCGACCAGGACTCGCTGCTGCAGATGCGCCGCCATATCGGCATCGTCTTCCAGGATTTCCGCCTGCTCGACCACCTGACGACGTTCGAGAACGTGGCGCTGCCCCTGCGCGTGCTCGGCCAGCCCGAGAGCGAGTACCGCTCCAACGTCACCGAACTGCTCGAATGGGTGGGACTGGGCGAACGCATGGATGCGCTGCCGGCGCTGCTGTCGGGCGGCGAGAAGCAGCGCGCCGCCATCGCCCGTGCCGTCATCGGCCGGCCCGACATCCTGCTCGCCGACGAGCCCACCGGCAATGTCGACCCCGAGCTGTCGCTCAGGCTGGTGCGGCTGTTCGCCGAACTCAACAAGATGGGCACGACCATCATCCTCGCCACGCACGAACTGCCGCTGCTCGAGAGCTTCCCCTTCCCCCGCATGCAGCTGCGCGACGGCCAGGTGGTGTTCCGTGGCTGAATTCCGGCTGCCCCGCCTGCCGCTGCAGCGGCCTGCCCACGACGCCCGCCGGGGCCGCGCCGCCCCGATCGTGCCGGAGCGCTCGGTCGCCGGGCGCACGCTGGTGCTGCTCGTCGCCATCATGACCTTCCTGTCGGCGGTGACGCTGGGCGGCGTCGTGCTGGTGCAGAAATCGGCCATCGCCTGGAGCGCCGACGTGGGGCGCGAGGTCACCATCCAGATCCGCCCGGTCGAGGGCGAGGTGATGGAGAGCAATTTGCGCACGGCGGTGGCACTGGCGCAGGCGACGCCGGGGGTAACGGCCGCCCGGGCGCTGTCGGTGGCCGAGAGCCAGGCCCTGCTCGAGCCCTGGCTCGGCTCCGGCATCGACCTGTCGGCCATCGAGGTGCCGCGGCTGGTGGTGGTGGAACTGGGCGACCCCGCCGAGGCCGACATCACCAAGCTTGCCCGCGACCTCGCCGCAGTCAAGGGGGCCAGCCTCGATACGCACGCCGCCTGGCGCCAGCAGCTCAACATCATGGCCGGGACGATCGTCGTTTCGGGGCTGCTGGTGCTGTCGCTGATCCTTGTCGCCACCGTGCTCGCCATCATCTTCGCGACGCGCGGCACCATGGCCTCGAACCGCGAGATCGTCGACGTGCTGCACTTCATCGGCGCCTCCAACAGCTTCATCGCCGGCGAGTTCCAGGGGCGGTTCCTGTCGATCGGCTTCCGCGGCGGGCTGGTCGGCGGCATCGCCGCCGTCGCCTTCTTTGCCCTGATCGGGCTGACGGCGGGCAATGTCGTGCCCGACGAGGCCAGCACCCAGCTCGGCATCCTGTTCGGCCGCTTCGCGCTCGGCGTCGACGGCATCTTCGGCATCGCCGCGGTGGTGCCGGTGATCGCCGCAGTGACCGCCATCACGTCGCGGCTGACGGTGCGCCGCTTCCTCACGCAGACTTCCTGAGGGGCCGGGTGGGCGCGAACGGCATGGACGGCCGGCAGGCGGCGGGCGCCGCAGGGGAGGTGTGAGTGCTCGTCCAGGCGATCCGCTCGCTGCTGTTCTACCTGCTCTATCTCGGCCAGACCGCGGTGCTCGCCATCCTCGTCGGGCTCGACGCGAAGCTGCGCGGACGCACCGGCTTCGGCTGGGCGGTGGCGCGCTACTGGGCGGCCTGCAACCTGTTCCTGCTGCGCTGGGTCGTGGGCATCCGCTCCGACGTCAAGGGCATGGAGAACATCCCCGACGGCCCCTGCATCATCGCCGCCAAGCACATGAGCGACTGGGACATCTTCGCCATCCTGCCGCACACTCGGCGGCCTGCCTTCATCGCCAAGAAGGAATTGATGGACATCCCCTTCTTCGGCTGGGCGGCGCGGGTCTTCGACACCATCCGCATCGACCGCAGCCTGGGTGGCGAGGCCATTCCCGCGATGACGGAGGAGGCGCGGGCGGCGCTCGCGCGGGGCTGCCGCATCGTCATTTTCCCGGAGGGCACGCGCAAGGCGGCGCTCGCGCCCCCCGACTACCGTTTCGGCACCGCCCGCCTGTATGCGGAGCTGGGCGTGCCGGTGGTACCGGTGGCGCTCGATTCCGGCCTGTACTGGGGGCGCCGCAGCCTGGTGCTGTGGCCGGGCACGGCGCGCGCCCGCTTCCTGCCGCCGATCGCGCCGGGCCTGCCGGCGGAGGCCTTCCACGCAGCGCTGGCCGCCGCCATCGAAGGCGAGACCGGCCGGCTGATCCTGGGCGCCTACGAGAGGGGCCTGGCGAGCCCGATCCCGCCCGAAATGCGGGAGCGGCTGGAGGCGCTGCGGGCGCAGCTGTCGGCGGAGAACACCACTACATCTTGACGTTTCTGCCGAGCTCATCCATACATGTTGTGCAGATTGGAACAAACGGTTGACGGCCGTTCGAATTTGTTCTAGTTTTGTTCTCTCTTCCGGAGCAAGGAGCGTCGCATGGGACCGGGCGTCGAGAGGTTGCCACCGCCGCAACTGCCGCGGCACGTCAGCTGGCGCGGCCGCTCCGGCCGGCTGTACGCGCTGTCGCCGCAACGGCTCGACGATTTCGCCCTGCGCAACAACGACCTGTTTTTGGTCGCCCGCGGCCGCGTGGTGCTGTGGGCCGGCTCGGCCGCCGACGTCATCAACGACGCCGCCAGCCGGGCCCGCTTCCGCCTCGCGCTCGACTGCGCCGACCGCGTCTTTCACGTCGATGCCGGGGACAACGAGATCGAGCGCCTGACCGCGGTCTGGGACCTCGAAGGGGCCGAGCCGGCGGCGGGGCTGAGCGCGGCCTGAGGACTGCCTCAGGCGCTGTCCGCGACGACCGGCAGGTCGGTGCCGTCCAGCGCCCGGACCAGCGCACGCAGCGCCTTGTCGTTGATGCCCAGTTGCTCGAGATGGCGAGCCGTGGCGAGCACGTACTCGACGTTAGGTCCCGATTCCCCGAGCCCGGCGCGCACCAGTCGCAGCTGCTCGGCGAGCGCCAGCCGGCCGGCATACTGGGCGTGCCGGACGTCCACCATGAAGGCGAGAGCCCGCACCTCGCCGTCCCCGCCGGCGAGCCGGACGGCGCGCTGCGCCTCGCGGTAGACGCCGCGATCCATCTCGCGCTCGCGCAGGTAGCAAAGCACCCCGTCCCAGCGGTCCGGCGCGATCTCGAAGGCCATGCCGCGGCAGGATCCGCCGGGCATCAGCCCGAACACGAGGCCGGGCCGCTCGGGCGTGCCGCGATGCCGGTGCGAATAGATGCACAGGCTCCTGTGCGCGCCCGGCAGCAGCGCCGGCACGGCGCGCTCATAGGCGAAGCCCGGCTTCCAGATCAGCGAGCCGTAGCCGAAGACCCAGTAGGAGTTTTGCTGCTTCACGGTTTGCCCTTGTTCTGGTCCGGTTCGTAACGCTAGGTAGGGCGCCGCGCAATCGGGTGCGTGCCCGCTGGCCGCACCCGCCAACGACAAGGAACTCAGCGTGACCCGATTTGTCTGGCTCGGCCTCGTCGTTCTCGCCGTCATCGGACTGTGGAGCGCGGGCTGGTTCTACGTGGCGGGCCAGGCCCGCGCCGCCCTGCTCGACCAGGGTGGTGCCGACGCCGCCGCCAGCCTCACCTGCGAGCGGCTCGACATCACCGGCTTCCCGTTCCGCTTCGATTTCGCCTGCACCGGCGCCGACATCACCGACGGCGACGTGAGCGTGACCGTCGCCGGGCTGCGCGCCTCGGTGCTGGTCTACAACCCCACCCACGCAATCGTCTCGGCGCAATCGCCACTCACCCTCGCCGACGCCTTCACCGGGGCCGAGCGCCGCCTCGATTTCGCCAGCGCCGAAGCCAGCGTGCGGCTCACCACCGACGACATCCTCGCCGGCCTGGCCGGCGCCGGCTGGCGCCTGGCGCGCGCCTCGCTGGTTGCGGACGACCTCACCCTCACCGACACGCTCGCGACCGAACTGCTGCTTGCCCGTGCCGCCCATGTCGAGGCGCACCTGCTGGACATGCCCGAGCGGCACGCGCCGGCTACGGGACTGGCGGGGCTCGCCGCCTATGCCCGCGCGGAACTGGTCCAGGCTCCCGCCCTCGGCATCGCCGACGGCCAGCTCAGCCTCGAGGCCGAACTGACCGGGGTGCCCGACGACCTGCGGCGCTTCGCCGACGCCGAAGCGCTGCCGCGCTGGCGCGACGCCGGCGGCCAGCTCCACCTGGTCCGTCTCGAGGCTACTGCCGCCGACGAGTTCGTGCGCGCGAACGGCACGCTGGCCCTCGATTCGGCGGCGCGGCTGGAAGGCCAGATCCAGCTCACCAGCAAGGGGGTGGTCGAGCGCGCCGGCACGCTCATCCCCGAGGACTGGAAGGGCATCGTGCTCGGGCAGCAGGCGGCCGACGGCAGCTATGCCCAGACGCTCAATTTGCGCGGCGGCTTCGTCTTTGCCGGCCTGCTGCCGGTGGCACAGCTGGCGCCGCTGTTCTAGGTAGAGAGCCATCCTCACCGACGACCGTGCCCCTCACGGCCACCCCCTCCCCAACCCTCCCCACAAGGGGGAGGGTGTGCGCCCGGTGGGCGGGGCACCATCCTGCCAGAGGCACACAATGACACCCTCCCCCGCTTGCGTGGGGAGGGTTGGGGAGGGGGCAGATCGGCTAGATCTTGTCGCCGCCGTCCGCCGGGTCCTCCGCCTCGCCCGGATGCGGGCGGCCGAAATCGGCGGCGGCGGTATCCTGGCCGACGCTGATGATGGAACGCCGGATGGCGCGGGTGCGGGTAAACAGCGCCTCGAGCCCGGCACCGTCGCCGACGCGCACCATGCGCTGCAGCCGGCTCAGATCCTCGAGGAAACGCCCCAGCATCTCGAGGACGGCGTCGCGATTGGTGAGGAAGATATCGCGCCACATCACCGGATCGCTGGCGGCGATGCGGGTGAAGTCGCGGAAGCCCGAGGCCGAGAACTTGACCACCTCGGACTGCGTGTCGGCCTCGAGGTCGGCGACCGTCCCCACGATGTTGTAGGCGACGAGGTGCGGCACGTGGCTGGTGATGGCCAGCACCAGGTCGTGGTGCTCGGGACTCATGCACTCGACCTTGGAGCCCATGGCGCTCCAGAACGCCCTCAGCCGCTCGACGGCGCCGGCGTCGACCCCCGGTCCCGGGGTCAGCACGCACCAGCGCCCCACGAACAGCTCGGCGAAACCCGCGGCCGGCCCGGAATGCTCGGTGCCGGCGATGGGATGGCCGGGGATGAAGTGGACGCCCGCGGGCACCAGCGGGGCGAGGACCTTGACGACGTGCTGCTTGACCGAGCCGACATCGGAGAGGATGGCGCCGGGCGCGAGCGCCGGGGCGATCTGGGCCATAACGTCGGCATAGGCGCCGACCGGCGTGCACAGGATGACGAGGTCGGCGCCGCGCACCGCCTCGGCGGGGTCGCGCTCGTAGCTGTCACCCAGCCCGAGCGCGCGCGCCTCGTCCAGCGTTTCCTCGCGGCGGGTGGAAATGGCGATGCTGCGCGCCAGCCCCTTGAGCTGCGCCGCCCGCGCAATTGACGAACCGATGAGGCCGATGCCGACCAGCGCCAGTTTTTCGAACATCACGCCGCCGCCCCCGGGGCGCCGAAGGCCTTGAGCACCTCGGCGACGCCGCGCATGGCCGCTTCCGGACCGATGGAGATCCTCAGCCCGTTGGCGATGCCGTAGCCGTGGATCTCGCGCACGATGAGGCCGTGCTCGAGCAGCGCCTGAAAGGCGGCCTGCGCCTGCGCCGCGTCCTCGAACAGCACCATGACGAAATTGGCCTCGCTCTGCACCACGCGCAGCCGGTTCGAGGACAGGCTGCGCGTCAGCCAGTCGCGCCAGCGGGCGTTGTACTCCCGGAGCTGGCGCGTGAAGGCCACGTCGCGGGCGGCCTCGGCGCCCGCCACCTGCGCCGGAACACTAACATTGAACGGGCCGCGGATGCGGTTGACCGCATCGACCACATGCGCCGGCCCGTACATCCAGCCGAGGCGCAGCGCCGCGAGGCCCATCTTGGAGAAGGTGCGCACCATGACGACGTTCTCGGCCCGGTTCACCAGCTCGAGCCCCGGCTCGTAGTCGGGGGCGGTGACGTATTCGGCGTAGGCGGCATCGAGCACGAACAGGATATCCGGCCTGAGGCCCCGGTGCAGCCTGTCGAGCTCGGCGGGCGACAGGCAGGTACCGGTCGGGTTGTTGGGATTGGCGAGAAACAGCATCTTCGTGCGCGGCGTCACCGCGGCCAGCAACGCGTCGACGTCGGCACGATAATCCGTCTCCGGGGCCATGACGATCTCGGCCGAGGCACCGCGGGTGACGATCGGATAGACGGAAAAGCCGAATTCGCTCATCACCGCCTCGTCGCCCTCGCCGAGATAGGACTGGGCCAGCAGGTGCAGGATGTCGTCGGAGCCGGCGCCGCAGACGATACGCGCCGGATCGAGCCCGTGCACCTCGCCCAGCGCCTCGCGCAGCAGGCGCGACGAGCCCTCCGGGTAGATCGCGAGCTTGTCCGCCTGCGCCTGGTAGGCGGCGACGGCGCGCGGGCTGGCGCCGAGCGGGCTCTCGTTGGCGGAGAGCTTGACCGGGCTGACCCCGGGCACGGCATGGGCCCGGCCCTGGACGTAGGGCGCGATCCTGAGCAGGCCGGGTTGCGGCTGGGGACGGGAGGGCAGGTCGGACATGGCAGCAAGTGGAGTGGGGGACGGACGCCGCGCGGACCATAGTGAAAGGCGTGGGCCAACGCAAAGGAAAGTGCGGGCGGTCAGTGCCCCGCCGTGCGCATCGCCGCCTGCGGCGCCAGCGCCGGCACGCGCACGTAGCGTTCCGCCCTGTGGCGCCGCGGCACCGCCGGAAACAGCTCCTTGCGCGCCCGCACCATCAACAGGCCGGCAAAGGTCGGCCCGAACAGCCGCCCCGCCCGCTCGAAGAAGCGCGCCGACTTGAGCACCAGGGCATTGTGGACCGGCGGCAGGTACAGCGCCTCGCGCCACAGTTCAGGCACGAAGGAATGGTCGCGCAGCAGCTTTTCGAGCTGCGCCCGGCTGTAGGGATGCCCTTCGCCGAACGGGGTGGTGTCGACTTGCGCCCACAGGCCCCGGCGCCGCGGCACGACGATGACCAGTTGCGCGTTGGGCGCCGCCACCCGCCACAGCTCGCGCATCAGTTCCTCGGCGTCGGCGATGTGCTCGAAGGCGTGCACGGCGATGATGAGATCGACGGCGGCGTCGGTGAGCGGCAGTTCCAGCGGGTCGCACAGCACGGTGTGCGAGGGCCCTTCGCGCGGCCACGCCGACGCCCCCTGCCGGGCCGGCATGAAGGCGAGCACGCGCTCGGCCCGGTCCAGCGCAAAGCGCATGTAGGGCGTGGCAAAGCCGAGCCCGAGCACGCGCCGGCCGGCGACATCGCCGCTCAGCCGCACCACCTGCTCGCGCACCAGCGCCCGGGAGATCTTGCCGAGCGGCGATCTGTAGTACTCGATCAGCCGGGTGACGTCCGCGCTCATGGATTTGCCTCGCAAAGCTTTGTAGACTCTGCCGCACCCCGCCGGACTTGTCATCCCCGGCGGCACGGCGGCGGAAGCGAGGAGCGCGCATTGGCCCTGCTGATCGACATCTTCATGTGCCGCAAGGACAATTACGGCTATCTCGTGCACGACGTCGACAGCGGTCGCACCGCGGCCATCGACGCGCCCGACGCCAAGGCCATCAAGGCGGCGCTGGCGCTGCGCGGCTGGACGCTGACCGACATCCTCGTCACCCACCACCACACCGACCACGTCGAGGGCATCCCCGCGCTGAAGCGCGAGTTCGGCGCCACCGTCACCGGGCCGCGGGCCGAGGCCGAGAAGATCCTCGGGCTCGACCAACTGGTCGGCCCGGGCGAGAACGTCGCGCTCGGCGCCACCAGCTTCTATGTCATCGGCACCCCGGGCCACACGCTGGGACACATCGTCTACTACGACCACGCCGGCGGCCACCTGTTCTGCGGCGATGCCCTGTTCTCGATGGGCGTCGGGCGCATGTTCGAGGGCAAGCCGGGCCCGATGTGGGAGGGGCTCGAGGAGCTGCGCGAGCTGCCGGGCGGCACGCTGGTCTATTGCGGCCACGAATACACGCTGGACAACGCCCGCTTCGCGCGCAGCGTCGACCCCAGGAACGCGGCGCTCGCCATCCGTGCCGCCGAGGTCGAGCGCATGCGCGAGGCGGGCCGCTTCACCATCCCGGTGTCGCTCGACATGGAAAAGGCCACCAACCCCTTCCTGCGCGCCGACCGTCCCGAACTGGCCCGGGCCATGGGGCTGGCATCCGACGCCAGGCCGTCGACGGTGTTCGCGGCGCTGCGGACCGCCAAGGACAACTTCAAGTAGCGAGCAACCGCAGGGCGGCGGCCCCGCGCGGCGGTTAACCCTGCTGCGCGATGGCGGCGTACGCGGTTAACAAATCCTTATAGTGTGCACCCGAGCTTTCCAGGTTTTCCGGCAAGCACGGAGTTTCGATGTCCCGAAACGACACAGACGAGGTTCGGCCTGCCGGGCTGCCGGTCGTGCTCGCGACTGAGCCGGAGCCGCCCGGGCGCACGCGCCTGGCGCCGCCAGCAGCGTTCCTGAGCCAGCTCATCGCCGCCCGGCAACACTTGCCAGCGCAGCGGGCCCGCCTGCGCGCCCCGGCGTCACACGCGGTCGATGCGTACGCCTTGTGCGGCCGCAGCGCCGTGCGCCGCCTGCCGGCCGGCTACCGCAAGTCGGTCACCGCCTAGTTCATCGTCACGTCGCGGCCGGCACTGGTGATCGACACGCTGAAGCCGGCGACGACGTCGAAGATGCTCATCATCATCAGCAGGAAGAAGACCGAGCTGGCCGCGGCCCCGACGAGGAGGAACTCGACGAGGAAGACGACGAAGACCAGCGTCGAGAGCATGTGCTCGACCACCGAGCTGCGGCCGGTATTGGTGGACTTGAGCACCTCGAAGAACAGGCAGCCCAGGCCCAGCACCAGCAGCAGGTCGCCCGCCGTCAGCGCCCAGGGCTGGCCGGATACCATGGCCACGTAGAAGATCTGGGTGTTCCAGCCCGCCGGATTGCCGCCCATGAACAGCAGCGCCACGAGGTTGTAGAGGACCAGCGGGAGCAGGAGCAGCGGCGGCACGAAGACGCCGCCGCGCGTGGAACGGCGCGGCTCGGGCGGGATGAAGACGGTTTCGGTCATGGCTTTCTCCGCTGCTGTGGCTGCAGACAATGCCAAACCGACGCCCGCGCCGCCAGAGCCTCGTTCCGATGCGATCGAAACGGCGGCTCCGGGTCACGGGCGCCTCAGAGCGCCAGCGGGCCGACCATCTTTTCGGGCCGGACCTCGGCGTCGAACTCCTCGCCGGTCAGCAGGCCGAGCGCGATCGCCGATTCCCTGAGGGTGATGCCCTGCTTGTGCGCGTTCTTGGCGATCCTGGCGGCGTTGTCGTAGCCGATCTTGCGGTTGAGCGCCGTGACCAGCATCAGCGACTGGTCGACCAGCTGCTTGATGCGCTCGCGATTGGGCTCGATGCCGACGGCGCAGTGGTCGTTGAAGCTCCTCGCGGCATCGGCAAGCAGCCGCACCGACTGCAGGAAGTTGTAGGCGATCACCGGCTTGTAGACGTTGAGCTCGAAATTGCCCTGGCTGGCAGCAAAGCCGATGGCGGCGTCGTTGCCCATGACCTGTACGGCCACCATGGTGGTCGCCTCGGCCTGGGTCGGGTTGACCTTGCCCGGCATGATCGAGGATCCCGGCTCGTTCTCGGGGATGGTGATCTCGCCCAGGCCGGAGCGCGGGCCGGAGGCCAGCCAGCGCACGTCGTTGGCGATCTTCATCAGCGCCGCGGCGAGTTGCTTGAGCGCGCCGGAGGAGCCCACGAAGGCGTCGTGGCCAGCCATCACCGCATATTTGTTGGGGGCGGTGACGAACGGGAAGCCGGTGAGCGAAGCGATCTCGGCAGCGACCGTCTCGCCATATTGCGGATGGGCGTTGAGCCCGGTGCCGACAGCGGTGCCGCCCAGTGCCAGTTCGTAGAGCTGCGGCAGCGTGGCGCGAATGGCCTTCAGCGCCAGGTCGAGCTGCGCCACCCAGCCGCTCATCTCCTGGCCCAGCGTCAGCGGCGTGGCGTCCTGCAGATGCGTGCGGCCGATCTTGACGATGTCCATGAACTGCTTCGCCTTGGCGTCGAGCGTGTCCCGCAGCGGCGTGACGCCTGCCATCAGGTAGCCCTCGATCGCCTCCACCGCGGCGATGTGCATGGCAGTGGGATAGGTGTCGTTGGACGACTGGCTCATGTTGACGTGGTCGTTGGGGTGGACCGGCTTCTTCGACCCCATCACCCCGCCGGCCATTTCGATGGCGCGGTTGGAGATGACCTCATTGACGTTCATGTTGGACTGCGTGCCCGAGCCGGTCTGCCACACCACCAGCGGGAAATGATCGGCGAGCTTGCCCTCGATTACCTCGTCGGCGGCGCGCACGATGAGGTCGCGCGTGGTCGCGTCGAGCAGGCCGAGCTTGTGGTTGGCGAGCGCAGCGGCCTTCTTGAGGATGCCGAAGGCGCGGATGATCTCGGCCGGCATCCTCTCGCCGCCGATGTCGAAATTGGCCAGCGAACGGGCCGTCTGGGCACCGTAATATCTGTCGGCGGGGACCTCGATGCTTCCCATCGTGTCCGATTCAACGCGCATGCCCATGGCCGGTCTTCTCCTAGCAAACGAAACGGCCAGCCCACGAGGGACTGGCCGCGAAATTCAAACACTCACGAGCGCAAGGGCGCCGACACCTGGTCTCAGGACTTCTTGGGCTCGAGGATCTGCCGGCCGCGATACATGCCGGTCTTGAGGTCCACGTGGTGCGGGCGACGCAGTTCGCCCGAGTCCTTGTCCTCGACATAGGCCGGGGCGGCAAGCGCATCTGCCGAACGGCGGAAGCCGCGCTTCATCGGCGAGGTCTTGCGTTTTGGCACTGCCATAGTCGTTACTCCGTCATTCGATAGCGTTCCGCCGCGACCGGCCAGCCGGTGGGCAACAGACAAAGCCTGCCTGGGAATTGGCGGCCTCTATAGAGGCTTTTGGGCGCCTTGGCTAGAGCCAATTCAGAGGCTGAGCCGGCCGCTCTCGGTGACGCAGGCGGCACGCTGACCGTACTGGCGGGCGCGCGTCTCGACGATGGCGGCGACCCGCCGCAGCCCGCGGCTCGGGCTGGCCGCACGGCGCAGACGCGGATTGGGCAGCGCCGTGGCCAACAGGCTCGCCCGCCCCCAGCTCAGCGCCCCCGCTTCCACCCCGAAGGCCGCTCGCGCTCCCGCCGCGGCGCCGAATTCGCCGTCGGGGCCCCACTCGGCGATGTTGAGATAGATTTCGAGGATGCGCCGCTTGGACAAGACCAGGTCGACATAGAGGGCGAGCGGCACCTCCAGCCCCTTGCGCAGGAAACTGGGATCGTTGCCCAGGAACAGGTTGCGCGCCACCTGCATGGTGAGCGTCGAAGCGCCGCGGAACGGCCTGCCGGCGAGGAGGTTGTCGATCTCGGTCCTGAGGGCCGCGAAATCGACGCCGGCATGGCGGCAGAACCCGCCGTCCTCGCTCATCACCACCGCCGCCTTGAGCCGGTCGGAGAGGGCATCGATGCCGCGCCACTCGCGCACCACGCGCTGGCCGGTCAGCATGCGGCTGAGCATCGGCACCGAGACCGGATCGACGACGGCATAAAGCGGCGTGAGGACGAGCGGCAAGGCGACGAGGCCGGCGAGCAGCCACAGCGCCGCGCGCCCGAGGCGACGAAGGAGGCCCCTCCGCGAGGTTCTTCGGGGTGTTGCTGCCGCCGTCAGGTTCGTTTTCTCCACACACCCCCTCCCAACCCTCCCCATGCGGGCAGGGATCGGGGGCGGGGGTAGCGGTTTGCCCGCGAGGGCGCAAGCGCTCCCCCACCTTGCCCCAGATGCCCGGACCGGCTAGCTACTCCGGCCATGACCAGCTTTGCCCAGGACATGGCCGCCTG
>NZ_DASWVV010000150.1:0-6269 GCF_036406155.1 Devosia sp.
GGATCACCAAAGCGCTACCGCGCTCGTGTCGAATTGATGGCGCGGAATGGTCCAGAAGCAAAGAGGCGGGCCGGGGCCCGCCTCCCAGAAGCGCGATCCTTGCGCTCGATCAGAACAGGCGCAGCACGGCCTGGTCGGCCTGCGAGGCCATCGACAGCGCCGTCGACGACAGCTGCTGGCGGGTCTGCAGGGCGAGCAGGTTGGCCGCTTCCTCGTTGGTGTCGGCGAGCGTCAGGTTCGCCGCACCGGTCTCGAGGGTGTTGATCATGTTCTTGGTGAAGTCCTGGCGGTTCTCGACGATCGACAGGTTGGAGCCGAAGTTCGAGGCGTGCGACCGCAGCGTGCCGAGCGCATCGCTCAGCACGTCGAGCCGGGCGTCGAGCGTGGTGTCGTTGTCGAAGTGCGCCTCCTCGGCAAGAGTGATACCGAGTTCGGTGTTGTTGATCGACGTCGCGCTGCCGTCCGACTTCTTGGCCTGGATCTCGATGGTCGAGGTGCCGGTCTCGTTGAAGGTCAGCTTCAGCTTGTCGCCGCGCAACAGGTTGATGCCGTTGAACGAGGCGTCGTCGGCGAACTTGTCGAGCTGGTCGCGCAGGTTGTTGAACTGCTCAACAAGGCTCTTGCGGACCTCGTTGCCGCCGATATTGGCAGCGCCGCTGGTCGTGCCATCGAGCTTGCCGCTGCTGGTGACGCCGTCGATATTGAGGGTCTGCGTCGACAGGTTCTCGATGCGCAGCTTACCGTTGTCGTTGGACGCACGGATCGCGGTGTTGAGGTTGCTGTCATTGTTGATCTTGTTGACCAACTCGTCGACCGTATAGGCGGCGGCGCCGCCACTGGCGCTGCCGTTGGCCGCGTCGACGTTGGCAATGCCCGTGGTATTCGCGAAGCCCGAGGTGTTGACGTCGGAGACCGCCGTGGCGGCGATCTGGATATCCGAGGTCGCCCCTTTGAGGTTCGACGTGATGGTCAGGTCCGTGCCATCGTTGGACAGTGTCACACCCGTGACGCCGGCGGTGGCAAACGCGGCACTGATGGCGCTCTGCAACTCGTCGATGTCGTCGATCGTGTCATCGCCGTTGCCCACGCCCTGAACGACCGCGCGATTGATCGTGACGGCCTTGGCCGCACCACCGTCCACAGCGATGGTGAACGAGAGGGCGTCGTCGACATCGAAGGTCTGGGGCCCGCCAAAGGTGAAGCTGGTAGAGCTGGACGTGGCGTTGCTGGACGCCGCCGCATCGGTGCCAGCAAGCGACACGGATTGGGCAGAGGTGAACGCACCGCCGGTGAAAGTCAGCGTGCCCGAGGTCAGCGAACTATCGACGGTATAGGACGCGGTCTTGAACGACTTGTCCTGGCGGGCCTGACGCAGGGTCGACTGCATCGATTCCACCGTCTTGGTGATCGACTTGAGGCCATTGTCCGCGGCCTCGATGGTCGAGATACCGTTCGACATGGAGTCGAGCAGGTTGCCCATGTCGGAGGCGCGACTGTTGAGCGAGGAGGCGGTGAAGAAGTTGGTCGGGTTGTCGAGCGCCGAGTTCACCTTGAGGCCGGTGGCCAGACGCTCCTGCGTCTTGGACATCTGCGCTGCGGTGGACTGCAGGCTCAGGAGGTTCGAGCGAACCGCCTTGGTAAGGTTGATATCGGCCATGTTGTTTCCCTTTCTGGGTTCCGATCAGAGTAGCTTGCGCCTCTTCCTGAGACAGCCGGGGAACTATGGCGAGCAGACCGTAAAGAAGCGTTAACGGGCGGCGCGCAGTTGCATGTTCCACGCCCGTGGCATGGCCGCGTTTGAAGCCGTATCATGCTGACAAGAAACGAGAATTCGACACGAAGGGGATGCGGCAACCTGCCGTGATCGGAGCCGGGGGGGACGGCGCTGCTCAGATGGTCTTGTCGGCGAGGTGCAGCGGCGAATCCGGAGGAGTCCATTCCCCCGTGCGCTGATAGACCTGCTGTGGCGTCACCGGCTTGGGCGACAGCGCACCCGAGAGAACGGCCGCGACGTAGGCGGTTCCCGGCGGATCGGGTGGAGGCGGCAGCGGTGGCAGCACATCGGCGAGCTGCCCACGTTGGGCACCGCTGCTCTGGCCGGAGGCATCGGCGGTTGCCGAGTCGGACGCGGCGACCGCCGCTACGCGGGGCTTGCGCTCCGCGCCTGCGACATTGGCGGCGCTGACTGGTTCCGGCGCGATCATTTCCGCGTCCATCCTTGGACCTGACGATTCGCGGGAAACCTATCGGCCGAACGCTTCGGGAGAGTTTCCGGGGGAGCTGCAGTTTGCCTAAAATTGGACCGCGGTCAGAGCGCGCGGTTGACGGCGATGCCCCTGGCAGCCGTGGCGGGGGCGGTGCCCATCTGCCCGCCGGCCCCGTAAGTCCTGGGGCGTTCCGAACGGCCGACGGCCGCGGCCACGTCGGTCAGCAGGTCCTCGGTGACGGTGCGCGCGGTGGCGATGACCCTGAGGTTGTCGGCCATCTGCGTCGCCAACCGCTCGTGGCCGCTGCGCAGACGGGCAAGCGCCTCTGGCGCCTCATGGCTGAGCCGGGCCATCTGCCGCTGCACGGAGCGGGCCAGCGTCACGTAGTCCTGGGCGAGGCGGGTCTTGTCGGCCGTCAGCGCGCCAGCGTCGCGCATGCGGCCCGCGTGCAGCAGCGTCGTCTCCTCGTTCATGACGGCCGCGAGTTCCTCGAGCGTCGCGGCGGCGCGATCGCACAGGGCGGCGGCCGGCAGGTCGTCGAGGGCGGCAAGACGGTCTCTGGCAGTGGTCAATTTGCAGCCTTCCTTTGCTAAATCGTTGAGCGCGCGGCAGATTCCTGGAGCGCAATGAGGTCGGCCATGAGGCTGTCCGCGAGGCCGACGCCGCCGGCCTCGGCCATGGCGGTGGCAAAGTGCTCGGCCTGCATGCCGCGCCAGGTCTCCTGGGCGAAACTTGCTTCGGTATCAATGCCGGAGAACATTTCCTTCATCAGCGTGGTGAGGAAGACGCCCTCCAGTTCCCGGGCCTGCAGGCGCAACTGGGCATGTGGCTCCGCCGCATTGTTACCCGCCCGATGAACGAAAGATGAGCCTTGCACTTACAGCACCTCTATCTCGGCCTGCAGCGCGCCAGTGGCCTTGATCGCCTGCAGGATGGCGATGAGGTCGCGCGGGCTGATGCCGAGCGCGTTGAGCCCGTCCACCAGCTGCTGCAGCGTCACCGATTCCGGCACGACCGCGAGGTTTCTGCTGGTCTCCTCGACGGTGAGGTCGGTGCGCGGCACCACCGCGGTTTCGCCCATGCTCAGGGGCGCCGGCTGCACGACTTCGGGACTCTCGGCAATGGTGACCGTTAGATTGGCCTGAGCGACCGCGACGCTGGAGACGCGCACGTCCTTGCCCATGACGATGATGCCGGAATTCTCGTCGACGACGATGCGGGCCGGCTGGTCGGTCTCGACCACCAATTGCTCGATGTCGGTCAGCAGGTCGACGATGTTGCCGTTGAAGCCGCGGGGCAGGTGGACCCGGACCGTCGCCGGATCCTCCGGCGTCGCCGTCGGCACGCCGATGAAATCGTTGATGGCGAGGGCGATGCGGCGGGCGGTGGTGAGATCGGGGTTGCGCAGCGCGAGGCGCAACGTGCGCTGGGCGCCGAGGGTGAAGCCGATCTCGCGTTCGATCAGGCCGCCGGCGGAGATGCGGCCCGTGGTCGGCACCCCGGAGACCACCGTCGCCGCGTCGCCGGCCGCCTTGAAGCCGTTGATCAGCACCGAGCCCTGGGCGATGGCGTAGACCTCGCCGTCGGCGCCGAGGAGCGGCGTCACCAGCAGGGTGCCGCCCTGCAGGCTGTCGGCGTCGCCGAGGGCGGAGACGTTGACGTCCAGCCGGCTGCCCTGCGTGGAGAAGGCCGGCAAATTGGCCGTGACCATGACGGCGGCGACGTTGGCGGTGCGCATGTTCTCGCCGCGTGTGTTGACGCCGAGCCGCTCCAGCATCGCCTGCAGGCTCTGCCGCGTGAAGGGCGAGTTGTTGAGGCTGTCGCCCGTGCCGTTGAGCCCGACCACGAGGCCGTAGCCGACGAGTTGGTTGTCGCGCACCCCCTCGATATTGACGATGTCCTTGATGCGTGCCGCGCTGGCGCTCGCAGCGGTCGGCGCCGCCATCAGGCCGGCGCCCGCGATGGCGACGGCGAGCAATTGTCTGAGTAGCCGGAATTCCATGCCGTTTGTCCCCGATGTGCCCGGCCCATCCCCATGAGCCGAGACGTCGGCTGCAATGGAGCGAAAACCATGCCAACTCCGTGCTGGATGACATAACTCTTTGAAAATACGGAAAGAACGGCGGGGCGAGCCCGGCGCCCACCGACCCCGATGAGCAAGTCTTGCCGGGCCCGTTAAGCAATCGTTAACCGCCGCCGGCAGATTTTGCCGAGGAACGAAAGTGGAGCCCTGAGTCCGTGCGGGTCGACAGCAAGGCGAGGATCGGAAGCGCGGCGGCGCGTGGCACCAGCCACGCGGGCCGATCCGCTGCTGGTTTCCGCCTCGAGGGCGGGGCAGCGGCAGCGCCCCCCGCGGCAGGCGCGGGGATTGTCGCTGCGGCCGGGATCGACGCGCTGCTGGCGCTGCAGGCCGTCGACGATCCGGCGCACCGGCGCCGGAAGCAGGTGCGGCGGGCGACCGGTCTGCTCGATGCACTCGAGGACATGCGGGCCGACCTGCTCGCCGGGGCCGCGAGCGACGAGCGCCTGGGACAGCTGCAGGCGCTGATCGGGGAGGCGCGCGAGCGCACCGATCAGCGGTTGGATGCAGTGATCGACGACATCGAGCTGCGGGTCCAGGTCGAACTGGCCAAGCGCGGAATCTACTTACAGTCCTGAAGCCGCGCGCCGCCGCGGCTCACATGTGGGACAGCAGGGCTTTCCAAGCTTGCCCACCGTAGCCGAGCCAACTATATAGGCCGTCCTTAGGGGCGCATTGGAGTTGATTCAGCGAATGTCGTCTTTGGATATGCTTGAGTATCGGCCCACCGACGATGAGCCGTTTATGAATCCCCGGCAGCGGGAATACTTTAGACATAAGCTTGAACGGTGGAAGGAGGAAATCCTTCGGGAGAGTCGCGAGACACTCGAGAGCCTGCAGGAAGAGAGCCAGAACCATCCCGACATGGCGGACCGGGCCTCTTCCGAAAGCGACCGGGCGCTCGAACTCAGGACGCGCGACCGCCAGCGCAAGCTGATCGCCAAGATCGATGCCGCCCTGAAGCGGATCGAGGACGGCACCTACGGCTATTGCGAGGAAACCGGCGACCCGATCGGGATCGCCCGGCTCGACGCGCGGCCGATCGCCACGCTGAGCCTCGAAGCGCAGGAGAGCCACGAGCGCCGCGAGAAGGTCTACCGCGACGAATAGCGGGACCGGCAGCGTATTGCCTCAAGGCCCGCCCGGCGGGCCTTTTTCTTGCCGGGGGGAGCCACGCCGACAACCTGGGCTCGCCGCTATCGCCGCACGGGGCGGCAATCTCTCTCCCGCGGGTTGCAGGAGCAGGCGTGGACGGCAATATACGGGGGGATTTCATGCGACGGGGAGTCGGACGCTGCTCAAGGTAATTTTCGGGGTGCTGCTCGCCGCCCTCCTGTCGGCGCCCGCCCTCGGGCAGGACACCGGTGCAAGCTGCGCCTCGATCGAAGACGATGCCGCGCGTCTGGCCTGCTATGACGGGGTGTTCCGCAAGGGCCCCCTGCCCGGTGGGGAAGGCAGCCTCATCATCGCCTCCGAGCGGCTCATTCCTGCCCTGCCCACCGGCCGCGAGCCCGCCGAGATGGTCGTCGCCTGCGACGCCGGCACGCTGAGCGTGCAGTTCCGCTTCGCCGGGCAACTCGTCTCGGTGTCCGGCGACATCGCCCCGGTCACCTTCCAGGTCGACCAGAATGCCACCAGCGTGCGCACGCTCAGGGCCTCGCCCGACAACACCGCGGCAGGGTTCTGGACGACGCCGGAGAGCGAGGCCTTCCTCAACTCGCTGGTCGGCGGCACCAACCTCAAGGTGCGGATGACGCCGGTGCGGCAGCGCTCGCTGACCGTCGACTTCCGGCTCGACCGCAACCAGGCCGCCATCGATACGCTGCGCGAGGGCTGCCGGAACTAGAGCGGTTCTGGCTTAGTTTGAAGCATATCCTGCATTTGCGAAGTAGTTTGCGCATTCTTCTGGCTCGATGGATTGGACGAGGGCGCCGATGTGGCGCCATGTATCGGGGACGGTTCGGCGCTGGGCCATGCGCATG
>NZ_DASWVV010000151.1:0-22091 GCF_036406155.1 Devosia sp.
TCTCCATCAACACGCTGACCGACTCGCACGCCGAATATGCGATCAAGGCGATGGAGGCCGGCGCGCACGTCTTCATCGAGAAGCCGCTGGCGGCGACGGTCGAGGACGCCGAGCGCGTGGTCGCGACCGCCAAGCGGCTGAAGCGCAAGCTGGTGATCGGCTACATCCTGCGCCACCATCCGTCCTGGGTGCGGCTGATCGCCGAGGCGCGCCAACTCGGCGGGCCGTACGTGTTCCGCATGAACCTCAACCAGCAGTCGAGCGGGCCGACCTGGGAGACGCACAAGACGCTGATGCAGGCCACCTCTCCCATCGTCGACTGCGGCGTGCACTATGGCGACGTGATGTGCCAGATCACCGACGCGAAGGCCGTGGAGGTGCGCGGCATGGGACTGAGGCTCTCCGACGAGATCGCGCCCGACATGTATAATTACGGCCATCTGCAGGTGCTATTCGCGGACGGCTCCGTGGGCTGGTACGAGGCGGCGTGGGGACCGATGATCTCGGAGACGGCGTTCTTCGTCAAAGACGTGATGAGCCCCAACGGCGCGGTGTCGATCGTCATGGATCCGGGGGCGAAATCGGACGCGCACGAGACGCATACGCGGACCGACAGCATCCGCGTGCATCGCGCCGCCACCGGGCCGGACGGCAAGTTCACGCAGCCCGACGAAATGCTGTCGATGCAGGGCGAGCCCGGGCACGACGCCCTGTGCGCACGCGAGCAGGACTACGTCTATCGCGCCATCACCGAGGATATGGACCTCACGCGCCACATGCAGGACGCGGTGGAGTCGCTGCGGATCTGCCTCGGCGCCGACGAGAGCGTGCGCACGGGAAAGGTGGTGAAGCTGTGAGCATGGCGTTTCAACGCAACCACCCCCAACCCCTCCCCTCAAGGGGGAGGGGAGGAAGACTGAAGCGCTTCGGTTCTATCGCTTCCCTCCCCCTTGAGGGGAGGGGTTGGGGGTGGGGGTCCAACGATAGGCAATCCGCGCCCCGCCCTAGTGAATTGGAGGCCTGATGGGCTCGCTGCAACTCAAAGACATCAAAAAGAGCTTCGGGGCCACCGAGGTGCTGCGCGACATCGACCTGGAGGTCGCCGACGGCGAGTTGGTGGTCTTTGTCGGGCCATCCGGGTGCGGGAAATCCACCCTGCTCAGGATCATCGCCGGGCTCGAGGACGCGAGCGGCGGCGACGTGCTGATCGACGGCGAGCGGGTCAACAACGTGCCGCCGGCCAAGCGCGGCATTGCCATGGTGTTCCAGACCTACGCGCTCTATCCGCACCTGAGCGTCAAGGACAACATGGCGCTCGGCCTGCGCCAGGCCGGGGCGCCGGCCGCCGAGATCGAGGCGCGGGTGAACCGGGCGGCCCAGTTGCTGTCGCTCGAGGACTACCTCAAGCGCCGGCCGGCGCAATTGTCGGGCGGGCAGCGCCAGCGCGTCGCCATCGGGCGCGCCATCGTGCGCGAGCCCAAGCTGTTCCTGTTCGACGAGCCGCTCAGCAACCTCGATGCGGCGCTGCGCGTCAACACGCGGCTCGAGATCGCGCGCCTGCACCGCGAGCTCAAGGCGACGATGATCTACGTGACCCACGACCAGGTCGAGGCGATGACGCTGGCCGACCGCATCGTCGTCATCAATGGCGGCAAGGTCGAGCAGGTCGGCACGCCGATGGAGCTGTACAAGCACCCCGACAATTTGTTCGTCGCCGGCTTCATCGGCTCGCCGCAGATGAACTTCCTGCCGGCGGAGGCGGTCGGCGCCGCCGGCGCCAAGACCATCGGGGTCAGGCCAGAGCACCTCATCATCAGCGCCGAGAAGGGCGACTGGAAGGGCCGGCTGGTGCACCTCGAGCACCTGGGCGCCGACACCAACATCTATGTCGAGACCGAGACCGCGGGGCTGCTCACGGCCCGCGCCTTCGGCGAGGTCCACCATGCCCCCGGCGCCGAGTTGTTCGCCACCGCCGACCCGCGCTTCGTCTACCGTTTCGATGCGGCGGGGAAGGTCCTCCGCTAGCGCAGCCGGACAGTGCGGCCGCGCCCGGCGGCGCGCATTTGCCCGTCTTCGTGGCGTGCGCATCAACTGCCGATACGATTATGCCCCGATTTTGCGAGCAAAGCCGGAGTCAGCGCTGCGGAATCGGGTATAGTAGCCCAGCAATTCTGCCCCCCGGCTGGAGGGAGGCCACGCATCGGGGGCACACAGCGGCCAGCGTCCGCTGCGTTTTTTTGCCTACTGGCGTTCCCATATTCTTGAACCTTCTAATGCGGTGGCCGGCGGCCACTACTTTTCAGCAGGTGTAGATTTGCGACTCGACATTGAGAATCTGAAACCGATATTCCGACCCTTGCAGCCCACGGAGATCAGCGCTGCCTTCCTGGGCTTTTCCCAACTGACAGCGCGCGAGCATGAAATCCTCGAAGCGCTGGTGAACGGCGAGACCAACGCACAGGCGGGCCTGCGGCTCGGCCTGTCGCACCGGACCGTGGAAGTCCACCGCCGCCACATCATGCGCAAGCTGGGGGCCCGCAACACGGCCGACCTCGTCCGCCGCGTGATGGCCATCGAGGAGATGCGCCTGCCCTCGCCCGCCCCCGGGGCGGAGGGGGACCGGCCCCGGCCGAGCGGCTGAAAGCCCCGGCCTAGACGGCAAGGCCCAGCGCGGCGCGGATCGGGGCCGGCGACACGGCCAGATCGGCGATGGTGTATTCGTCGAGCACGGCGAGGAAGGCGAGCCGGGCGCGATCGAGGGCACCCTTCAACCGGCAGGCCCGGCGCAGCGGGCAGTCGGTATTCTCCGGCCGGGAGCACGGCGCGATGTCCATGTCCGGCTCGGTGAACCGCACCACCTCCCCGAGCCTGATGCTGTGGGCCGGCCGGCCGAGGCGGACGCCGCCGCTGCGGCCGCGCGCGGTCTCGAGAAAACCGGCCTGGCCCAGTTGGTGCGCGATCTTCACGAGGTGGCCGCGCGACATGCCGTAGGCGCCGGCGACCTCGGGGATGGTGGCACGCGCCTCGCCCTTGGCCGCGACGTACATGAGCAGCCTCAAGGCATTGTCGCTGTAGATCGTGAGCCGCATCGCATCCTCGCTAGCCGTGTCGGGCAGACATATGATTTCAACCCCTGCCCTTGCCAAGAGGCAACCCGGTGCAGCGGCGCGATCGGGCGCGACATGCGGTCCCATCCCCCGGCATTGGCGTTGCAGGACCCTACCCTTAAAGATAGATGCAACATCCATCTTTGGGCGCGGCGACGGTGTCGTCCGCGGCACACGGCTGACAGAACCGAGAGGGCAAGCATGACTTCGCAACTCACCCGGAACGAGCGGCAGGTGGCCATGCTCATCACCGTGGCGCTCACGGCCTGCGGCCTAGCGATGGCCGCGGCGGGCCGCGCCGACCTGCTGGGCGCCCAGGGCTGGGTGGTGGCGGTGCTCAGCCTGGGGATGCTGGCCGTGCTGATCCGCGGCTACGAGGCGCCCGAGCCCGATCCGCGCCGGCTCGAGGAATATTACGACGCCCCGATCAAGTTCGGCATCGGTCTTACCCTGGCCTGGGGCATCGTCGGCATGCTCTTCGGCGCCTGGGTCGCCTGGCTGCTGGTCTTCCCCGAGATGACGTTCGATGCCGCCTGGGCCAGCTTCGGCCGGCTGCGCCCTGTGCATACCAGCGGCGTCATCTTCGGCTTCGGCGGCAACGCGCTGATCTCGACGTCGTTCTACGTCATGCAGCGTACCTCGCGGGCGCGCCTACCCGACCAGTTGAGCCCGTGGTTCGTGCTGCTGGGCTACAACTTGTTCTGCATCGTCGCCGCCAGCGGCTATTTCATGGGCGTCACCCAGTCGCGCGAATATGCCGAGCCGGAGTGGTACGCCGACATCTGGCTGGTGATCGTGTGGGTCACCTACCTCGTGCTCTACCTGCGCACGCTGGCGCGCCGCAAGGAGCCGCACATCTACGTCGCCAACTGGTACTACCTCGCCTTCATCCTGGTGGTGGCGGTGCTGCACATCGTCAACAACCTGGCCGTGCCGATCGCGCTCGACAGCGCCAAGAGCTACTCGCTGTTCTCGGGCGTGCAGGATGCGATGACGCAGTGGTGGTACGGCCACAACGCGGTCGCCTTCTTCCTCACCTCCGGGTTCCTGGGCATGATGTACTACTTCATGCCCAAGAAGGCCGGCCGGCCGATCTTTTCCTACCGGCTGTCGATCATCAGCTTCTGGGGCATCACCTTCCTCTATCTGTGGGCGGGCTCCCACCATCTGCACTACACGGCGCTGCCGCACTGGGTGCAGACGCTGGGCATGACCTTCTCGATCATGCTGCTGGTGCCGTCCTGGTCGTCGGCGGGCAACGCCCTGCTGACGCTGAACGGCGCCTGGCACCGGGTGCGCGACGACGCCACGCTGCGCTTCATGATGATGGCGGCGGTGTTCTACGGACTGTCCACCTTCGAAGGCTCGTTCATGGCCATTCGGCCGGTCAACTCGCTGTCGCACTATACCGACTGGACGGTGGGGCACGTGCATGCCGGGGCGCTCGGCTGGGTGGCGATGATCACCTTCGGCTCGATCTATGCGGCGGTGCCGTGGCTGTGGAAGCGTCCCGCCATGTACTCGGCCAGGCTGGTCGAGGTCCACTTCTGGCTCGCGCTCTCGGGCAGCCTCATCTACGTCTTCGCGATGTGGAACTCGGGCATCATCCAGGGCCTGATGTGGCGCACCTACACGGAGTCCGGGACCCTGTCCTACTCCTTCATCGACTCGCTGGTGGCGATGCACCCCTACTACATCGCCCGTGCCTTCGGCGGCACGCTGTTCCTGATCGGGGCGATCGTGGCCGCCTACAACGTGTGGATGACGGTGCGCAGCCCCGCTCCCGCCGCTGCGGACGCCGCAACGGACGTGCCCATCCTGGTGGCCCCGGCGGCGCTGCAGGCAGGAGAGTAACATGTTCGGACTGCACTACAGGCTGGAGCGCCACGCCATCGGCCTCGTCGTCGCCGTCATCGTGGTGGCAAGCATCGGCGGGCTGGTCGAGATCGCCCCGCTGTTCACCATCAACGAGACCGTCGAAAGCACCGCCGACATGCGGGTGTACACGCCGCTCGAGGTTGCCGGCCGCAACATCTACATGCGTGAGGGATGCTACGCCTGCCACTCGCAGATGATCCGCACGCTGCAGGACGAGGTCGACCGCTACGGCCCCTACTCGCTCGCCGTCGAGTCGCAATACGACCACCCGCAGCTGTGGGGGTCGAAGCGGACGGGGCCGGATCTGGCCCGGCTCGGCGGCAAGTATTCCGACCAGTGGCACACCGCCCATCTCATCAACCCGCGCGACGTGGTGCCGGAATCGAAGATGCCGGGCTACGCCTTCCTGGCGCGCACGCCGCTCAGGCTCGACGACCTGCCGCTGCACCTCAAGGCGCTGCGGGCCGTGGGCGTGCCCTACAGCGACGACATGATCGCGCATGCCGCCGAGGACGCCTACGGCCAGGCCCTGCCCGACGACGCGCGGGCGGCGGGCGTCACCGAGCGCTACGGCGAGGCCACGTCGGTGCGCCTGTTCGACGGCGACGCACGCACGGTGACCGAGATGGATGCGCTGGTGGCCTATCTGCAAATCCTCGGGCGGCTGACCGATGCCGCCCACGCGGACAATCTGGCGGAGGCGGAGTGATGGATCTGCATAACATGCTGGTGGGGTTCTCGAAATCCTTCGGGCTGTTTTACCTGATCGCGCTGTCGATCGCGGTCCTCGTCTACACCTTCTGGCCATCGAACAAGGCGCGCTTCGAGCAGGCCGCGCGCGCCGTCGTCTCGGAGGATGACCGGCCATGTCTGTAGGCGAGCGCGACCCCTACACGGGGCACATGACGACCGGGCACGAGTGGAACGGCATCAAGGAACTCAACACGCCGGTGCCCAAGCCGGTCTGGTTCTTCCTCATCGCCACCTTCTGCTTCTCCGTGGTGTGGTGGGTGCTGATGCCGGCCTGGCCGTACGGGGTGAGCTACACCAAGGGCCTGCTCGGGGTCGACCAACGCCAGAGCGTGGCCGAGACGGTCAAGGCGGCGGCGCTCGAGCGCAGCGCCTGGAGCGAACAGATCGCCAGCATGAGCTTCGAGCAGGTGCAGGCCGACCCGGCGCTGATGCAGGTTGTGCGCGACACCGGGCACCGCCTGTTCGGCGACAACTGCTCGGTCTGCCATGGGGCGAAGGGCACCGGCGGGCCCGGCTATCCCAACCTGGCGCAGGCCCCGTGGCTGTGGGGCGGTGACGAGGAAACGCTGCTCGAGACGCTGCGCGTCGGCATCAATGCCGACCACCCGGAGACGCGGGTGTCGCAGATGCTGGCCTTCGGACGTGACCAGATGCTTGAGCGCGCCGACGTCACCCGCGTGGCCGCCTATGTGCGATCGCTGTCGCAGCCCGAGGTGGCGGCCGAAGTGCCGGCGGAGGAACTGGCGGCCGGGGCGCAGGTCTTCGCCGACAACTGCACGGGCTGCCACGGCGAGGACGCCCGGGGCATGCCCGAGGCCGGCGCGCCGGACCTGACCGACCCGTTCTGGATCTATGGCGGCGACGCCGCCAGCGTGCGTGCCAGCGTGCATGGCGGCCGTTCCGGATGGATGCCAGCCTGGGAGAACCGGCTGACCGACGTCGAGCGGCGGCTGCTCGCCCTCTACGTGCTCGATCTCAGGGCGCAGCAGAAATGAGCCGGGCGGCGGCACAGGCAAGGCGGCTGCCCGGGCTCAGGGCCGTCTGGCTGGCGGTGGCTCTGGGCGTGCTGGGGCTGGCCGCGGCCAACGCGCACCTCGTCTATGTCGCGGTGCAGTCGCAGCCCGAATGCGTCGACCATCTCAAGACCGCAGGCGTCGACGGGACCTACCGCGCCGCCAAGCCGGCATGCTGACGAGGAGCGAGGAATGACCAAGATCCCGGCACTGGTGCCGCCGCTGCCGATCGAGCGCAACTGGCATCGCGCCCTGCCGGCTGGGGCCGGACTGCAGTGGCTGGGCGCCGGCTGGCGCGACCTCGTCGCCCATCCGTTCCCCAGCCTGGCCT
Source organism: Devosia sp. (assembly GCF_036406155.1). GTDB lineage: Bacteria > Pseudomonadota > Alphaproteobacteria > Rhizobiales > Devosiaceae > Devosia_A. Next base: position 7,083 of record NZ_DASWVV010000151.1, read on the forward strand.
ACGGCTTTGCCGTGTTCGCGGTGTCGGTGGCCATGGTGTTTTCCATCTTCCGTCTGGAGTGGGACTATATCCTGTTCCCGGCGCTGGCCGGGTTCATGGTGGTCGGTCCGGCCATGGCAACCGGGCTGTATGAGAAGAGCCGTCGGCTGGCGGCCGGTGAGAAGGTGACGCTGGGCAAGATGCTGCGCATCGATTCCCACCCCGGCGGCCAGGTGCTGTTCATCGGCGCCGTGCTGACCGGGCTGATGCTGCTGTGGATGCGGGCGGCGGTGCTGCTCTACGCGCTGTTCTTCGGCGTACGCCCGTTCCCCGGACTCGAGCATATCGCGGCAACGCTGTTTACCACGCCCGTGGGGCTGTCGCTACTCGCCGTCGGCACGGCGGTGGGGGGGCTGTTCGCCGCCTTCGCCTTCGCCATCAGCGCCTTTTCCGTGCCGATGCTGCTCGACCGCAAGATCGACGCCTTCACCGCCATGGGCACGAGCGCGGTGCTGGTGTGGAACAATCTGCTGCCGCTGATCGGCTGGGGCGCCATCGTGCTGGCGCTGTTCGGCCTCAGCCTGATGACCGGGCTGCTCGGGTTGATCGTCGTCTTCCCGCTGCTCGGCCACGCCACCTGGCACGCCTATATCGCGGTGCGCTGAACGGGCGGGCCGGCCGTTCAGCACCGTTGGCTCCGCTCAGCTCAGAATAATCTCCGTCCCCCAGGGATCGCGCAGGGCCAGGCCGCCGGCCACGGCAGCGGTCGCGACGCCCGCCGCTTCGGCGCGCCGCACGATGGCCTCCCGCTCCGCCTCGTCACGGGCGACGATCCCGACGGCGCCCAGCCCGGCCATGCCGTGGGGACGCTGGCCGGCGCGGCGGCTGTTCCAGACATTGCCGGCGAGCTGGTGGTGGTAGCCGCCGCTCCCGAAGAAGCTCGCACCGGGATAGCGCGCGACGACGTCGAAGCCGAGGACGTCGCGGTAGAAGCGGTCCGCCAGCTCGGTGTCGCCGACCTGCAGGTGCACGTGGCCGATGCTGCCGCCTGCGGGGAATCCGGCCCAGGCGCTACCGCCCGCCGACTGCACAAGATCTTCAACATCAAGGGGATCGGTGCTCATGCGGATGGCACCGGCGGCGTCGCGCCAGCCGCTTGTCGGGCGGTCGGCATAGACTTCGATGCCGTTGCCCTCCGGGTCGGCGAGATAGATCGCCTCGCTGACGATGTGGTCGGAAGCCCCCTGCAGCGGCACGCGCTGCGCGGCGGCATGGGTGAGCCAGCGGCCCAGATCGGCCCGCGTCGGCATCAGAAAGGCGGTGTGGAACAGCCCGGCCTGCCGGGGATCTACCGGCGCCAACGCGGGATCGCCCTCGAGCTCGAGCAGCGGGGTGCCGGCGTGGTCGAGCACGACGCGCGTGCCGCTGCCCGCGTCCGGGGTGAGGCCGAGCACCGACTGGTAGAACGCCGAGACGGCCTGCACGTCACGCACGAGCAGGCGCACGGTGCCGATCCGCAGCGGTGCGGCGGCCATGTCGAAGAAGCCGTTCGCGGTCGTCATCGGGATACTCCGTGAAATGGGGTGGCCGCGGGCACGGGGCCCGCGGCCGGAGCCGAGGGTTCAGGCGCGGGCCCGCCTGAGGGCGAAGGCGCCGTCGCCGAGCAGGGCCTGGACCAGCAGGACTATCGCCCAGAAGGCGGGGAATTCCCAGCCGCCGCCTTCGTTCGAAAAGAAGAAGCCGGCCGCGCCGTGCGGGGCATAGATCGAGCCGAGCAGCACCGGTACCAGCGCCAGCGAGACCCAGCGGGTGGCGACGCCGAGGATGAGCGCAATGCCGCCAAGCAGCTCGGCAGCGATCACCAGATAGGCGAGGAAGCCAGGAAAGCCGAGGCTCTCGAAAAAGCCGACGGTGCCGGCCGGCGTGAAGATCACGAGCTTGAGCCAGGCATGGGCGAGGAACAGGATGCCCATGGACACCCGCAGGAGCGTGGCGGCGAGATCGGCATTGGTGACGCCGTCGACGAGCGACGGGCGGGCGGGCGTTTGGGCGGTGGCGTAGGTCATCTGCAAGTCTCCTCAGGGGCGCGGACAGCGCGTCATCGATCCCGGGAAAATGACCTCGTTCCGCACGGATGAGAATACATCCGCGCGGAACATGATTGCGTCCAAAAGGGAAGGAATGCTTCCGCCTACGCCTCCGGCGAGGCTCAGAACCGGTAGATGGCTGCGATGCCGGTATCGGCGGGCATGCGCTCAGCCGGAACGATTACGACGTCGCCGCCGGCCCGGAGCACGTGCTCGCCGACATCGTCGAGCAGATCGTCGACGCCGGGATCGTGCAGCGGCGCGAACGCGATGGCGCCGGTTTCGGGCTCGAAGCGGCCGGGAACCACGCGATCGGCCTCGATCAGCAGGGTGGCGACGCGGCCGGCGACGGCTGCCCGGGCGATGTCGGCGAGATCGGCGCTGCCGAGGTGCTTGGCGCGCGCCGCTCCGAACTCGTCGACGAGCCCGCCCAGGCGCTCGAGATAAAGCGGGAGCACGAGCCGCCAGGCGCGCTCGCGCAGTTCGTCGATCGACAACGCGCCCGGGTAGGCATCGATCGTCTCGGACATGAGGAAGGGGTTGCGGCTGACCGCGCGGAACAGATGGCGATGCTCGGGCAGCGCCGCCAGCAGCAGGGGCATGCCCGTCGGCCGGGAGTACTGGTCCAGCACCGCCTCGTCCACCGCTCGGAAAAAGCGCTCCATGTCCCGATCCAGTTCGTCCTGGCGGACATCGGTGCCGTGACGCGTCGTCTGCCCCGGCCCCTCAGGGCCATAGGCCCGCTTCGTCCTTTCCGGCGCGCCCTGCCGGACACCCACGACATCGACGGCCGTGCGCGGAAACCCGGGTGCCAGTTCGACCTCGTCCAGGGCATAGCGGTTGCCTTCGTAGACGCTCGCCTGCTGCCGATCGATCCCGAGGATGTGGTAGCGATCGGCGGACTGCAGCAGGCGCAGGAGCGGCTTGGTATGGAAGCTGTCGGCGACGACCGCCAGCGCCCGTACCGGCCGCTGCAGCCGGTAGACCTTGAACAGGCCCGGGGCGGCAAAGGCCGCGATGCCGTCGAGCGCGTGGTTCCAGAAATCGCCGTCGTCGGCGAGGTCGTAGAACGGGCGCAGCAGGGGCGCGCTGTCGCGGCCGGCATGTTTCTGCGCCAGGGACAGTTCCAGGTCCCTCACCAGGTTGCGAAAGCGGATCGGGTCCTGTTGCTTGTCCGGGTGCGCCCGGTGCGTCGGCTGGTACAGCGACAGGCACGGCGGTTGGTGAGTTGCCAGCAGTACCGTCCTGTAGTCGCGCTCGAGTGCGTCCATCGTCAATCTCCTATGCTCCCGGCGGACAGGCTCAGACCCGCCGCACGCCACCATGGCTGCCGCGATCATGCCGCGACCGGAAAAGGGCCTTCATGCAACGTTGCTGCCGGCGTCTGCGGGGAGACGCCCGATTGCCGAACAGCACCCACCGGCTGCGTTCCATACAGCAAGAGCGCGCCCGAGACTTGAGCTTCGTCAACTTGAGCGCCGGGCGCCGCCCGAAAGCCACTTCAGCTGGCGTCGAGCGGGACTATCCGGGCACTATTGGACCAAAATACGATCAAACCGCGGCTGCCAGGGCCTGGCTCAGTCCAGCGAGGCTCGAGTAAGGCTCAGGATCTCGGCAAAGCATTCGGCCGGCTGCTGGAACCAGCCGCGCTCCCGCAGTCGCTGGCGGACCCGCTGGTTGAGGCCCCCTGGAGTCTCGTGCTCCGCCGGCAGCCCGGCGAGCTCCGTTGCGCCGGCCGCCTGCGCGGTGCCGGCCAGCCCGTGCAGCATTGCCGCCACGTAGGTCGTGGCGTTGTCCTCGCTGACGCCGCGTTGGCGGAGCCAGTCGATGAGGGCATTGTGCAGCTCGAAATAGCTCGACATGAAGCCGCTGACGCTGCCCAGGGCGAGCAGTTCGGCTTCACTCGCGGGCACGACCAGGCGGCCGAGGCCCGTGAGCAGTTGCAGCACCGGCGGCAGGGCCGGATAGCAGATGATGGGCCCCTCGCCCCGCGCGATGGCGGGCGGCGGCAGCACACGCCCGACGGTTGCTTCCGGCGCCAGCGCCGCGAGGTCGGCGAGGGACAGCCCCGTCACGAAGCTGATGACGAGCTGGCCCGGCTTGAAGCGGACGCCGGACAGGGCGTCCTCGACCTGTACTGGGCGCATCGCCAGAAAGACGATGTCCGAGCCGGCCGCCACCTCGGCATTGGCGGCGCGGCGCACGCCGGCGAAACGCCGCTCGAGATCGGCGGATACCGACTCGGAACGCTGCGAGACCAGGATCTCCTGCTCCCTGCCGGCATGATGCAGCCCCTCGACGACTGCCCGGGTAATGGTGCCCGTTCCGATGAACCCGATGCGCATCAAACTCCTCCGATCCCGGCGGTCAATTCCCATTCCCGCGCCCTGCCGTCGGGTCGCCGCCCCCGGGCCGGCCCCCCTACTCCCGGCCGGCCGCCGCGCGGAGCGGGAGTCCGGTTGTCGACATTCAAAATAACGCCGATCGGCAGAAGCTTTTGACGCCAACCCCGGCGCCACGTTAGAAGGCCGGTAACGGGAGCGATATAGGGGAAGTGCCGATGACCGAGAAGCCCGGCAGGCAGGGCGCCGCGAAGGCCAACGGACACCGGCGCGGCTCCGGCGTCGGCCACGTCTACGAGACGCTGCGCAACGAGATCGTGGAGCTGCGCGTCGAGCCGGGCAGCCCGATCGACGAGGTGCAGCTGGCGAAGCGCTTCTCGCTGTCGCGCACGCCCATCCGCGAAGCGCTGGTGCGGCTCGCGGCCGAGGGGCTGATCAGTACCCTGCCCAACCGCGCGACCATCGTGTCGAATATCGATTTTCTGGGCCTGCCGCAGTTCTTCGACGCGCTGACGCTGATGTACCGCGTGACCACGCGGCTCGCGGCCAGCAACCGCAGGGCCGAGGACATCGACAGGATCAGGGGCCTGCAGGCCGCCTTCACGCAAGCGGTCGAAGCCAGGGACGCCCTCGCCATGATCGCCGCCAACCGGGACTTCCACCTCGAAATCGCCAAGGCCGGGCGGAACCGCTACTATACCGAGCTGTTCACCCAGCTGCTCGACGAGGGGCGGCGCATCCTCCGGCTCTACTACTCCTCGTTCGACGACGCGCTGCCGCGCCGCTACGTGACCGAACACGAGGACATGATCGAGGCCATCATCGCCCGCGACATCGAGCGGGCCGACACCCTCGCCAGCGACCACGCCGACCAGATCGTGCGCCAGATCCAGGCCTACATCACCGCCGACACGCGTACGAACGCACGCATCGCCGTCTGACGACCGCCCGCGGCCGCGACGCCTCCCGCGCTGGACGGCGCACGCGCACAATTCCATGTCGACAAAAAAAATACTTAGTATATTGTGGCGGCCGGCGATTATGGAGCACAGGCGAGTCGCGCGTCCCCGGCGCGGCGCCAACCCACGCATCTGAAGGAGCACCCCATGACATCCGATACCTTTTCCGGCTGCATCCCCGCGCTGATGACGCCCTGCACGGCCGATCGCAGACCCGATTTCGACGCGCTGGTGCGCAAGGGCCAGGAACTGATTGCCGCGGGCATGTCGTCGGTGATCTATTGCGGCTCGATGGGCGACTGGCCGCTGCTCACCGATGCCGAGCGCATGGAAGGCGTGCAGCGCCTGGCCGAGGCTGGCGTGCCGGTCATCGTCGGCACCGGCGCGGTCAACACCGCCTCGGCGGTGGCCCATGCCGCGCATGCCCAGAAGGTCGGGGCCAAGGGGCTCATGGTCATCCCGCGCGTGCTGTCGCGCGGCTCCTCGCCGACGGCCCAGCGCCACCATTTCAAGGCGATCCTGGAGGCGGCGCCCGACCTGCCAGCGGTCATCTACAACAGTCCCCATTACGGTTTCGCCACGCGCGCCGACCTGTTCTTCGCGCTGCGCGCCGAGCATCCCAATCTCGTCGGCTTCAAGGAATTCGGCGGCCCCGCCGCGCTGACCTATGCGGCCGAGCACATCACCAGCCGCGACGACGACGTGGCCCTGATGGTGGGCGTCGACACGTCCGTGTTCCACGGCATCGTCAAGTGCGGCGCAACCGGTGCCATCACCGGGATCGGCAACGTCCTGCCGCGCGAAGTGCTGCACCTGTGCGCTTTGTCGCATGCCGCCGCCAAGGGCGATGCGCAGGCGTGGCGGCGCGCGCGCGAACTCGAGGACGCGCTGGCCGTGCTCTCCTATTTCGACGAGGGGCCGGACCTGGTCCTCTACTACAAGCACATGATGGTGCTGAAGGGGAACCCGGAATACGCCCTGCACTTCAACGCGACGGACGCCCTTTCGGAGAGCCAGCGCGGCTATACCGAAGCGCAGCTCAAGCAGTTCGACAGCTGGTATGCGGAGTGGAGCAAGCAGCCCGACGCCGCCCAGGTCCGGGCGGCCTGAGGCCTTCCCGCAAGACAGCCGGGCCCCTGCGGGGCCCGGCCAGGGCACGAAAAGGGAGCGGCGTGTAGAGCGGCGTGGCGGGCCTGATTTCAGCGGCCGGCCAGCACGTTGCGGATGAAGCCATTGAGATGGGACGCGGTCTGGCGGCTGCACGTGTCGGCGCACGAGGCGAGGTCCTCGTGGGTCACGTGCATCGAGATCGACACCCAGCGCGCCCGGAGCCGCCCCCTGAGCGCCCGCCACGCCGAGACGACCGTCGGCGACGCCGCCGCGAGAAACACGATCACCGGCAGGCGCAGCACGGTGCCGGGCAACGCACCCCCATCGACGACCGGCGATACCAGCGCCAGCGCCACGACGTCGGGCCGTGCCCCCAGCGCCCAGGCGAGTTCGGCCGAGCGCCCGCAGCCCACGATCACGAACGGCCCGCGGCCCGCGGCCGCAAGGCGGTCGCAGAGCGCGGCGATCGCCGGGAGCCTGTCGCCGCCGCCGGACAGGCCGTGTCCTGGAAGATCCACCGCGAGCTTGTGTGCCTCGGGCAAGCCCAGATTGGCCATGACCGGCATGACCGCGTCGAGGTCTGCGCCGTCATCGTGGAGGAAGATGACGGTCAGGCGACCCTCCCCCAGCATCCACGCCCCGGCCACGACCCCACCACCCGGCAGTTCGGCATGGAGCGGCGTCAGCACAGGCTCCTGCACGGCCGGCTCGGGAGTCAAGGGTGCAGCCCCGGCGCGGAGTCGATGAGCTCGCGCACATAGGGGTGGGTTGGATTGCGCAACACGTCGCCGGGATATCCCGTCTCCACCACCTCGCCTCTCTGCATCACCATGATGTGGTCGCTCATGTGGTGCACGACGGAGAGATCATGCCCGATGAAGATGTAGGCGAGGCCGCGGCTGCGCTGCAGGTCGAGCAGCAGGTTGAGGATCGAGCTCTGCACCGAAACGTCGAGCGCGCTGACGCATTCGTCCGCCACGATGATCTCCGGATTGACCGCCAGCGCCCGCGCGATCGCGACGCGCTGGCGCTGCCCGCCCGAAAGATGGTGGGGCAGCGCGTTGAGCTTGTCGCTCGACAACCCGACGGCGTCGAGCATCGAGGCGAGCGCGCGTTCCGAGGTCGCGTCGGGATCGCCCGACACGCGCGCCGCTTCGACCAGCGCCTGCCGCACCGTGCGGCGCGGGGTCATCGAGGAATTGGGGTCCTGAAAGACGATCTGGATCTTTCGTGTCAGTTGCCTGCCCTGCGGGCCGGTCGGCCGCAGCAGGTCGATGTCGCGATAGCGGACCGAGCCGCTGTCGACATCGGTGAGGCGCAGCAGCACGCGCGCCAGCGTGCTCTTGCCGCTGCCGCTTTCGCCCACGACGCCGAGCGTCTCGCCGGCATGCAGTGCGAAAGACACGTCGCGCAGCACCTGCAGCGCCGGCCGCCCGCCCTGCCCGCGGTAAGTCTTGTCCAGATTGCTTGCTTCCAGGATCGGCTCGGTCACGACCGCACCGCCTCGAGTTCGCGCTGCACCTCCGGCTGCGGCGGTTCCGGGTTGTGGCACCGCACCTGCCGCCCGTCGGCCGCGGGCGCGAGTTGCGGGTGCACGCGGCCGCAGATTTCGAGCACGCGTTCACAACGCGGCGCGAAGCGGCAGGCCGGTGGCCATGCCCCCGGTTCCGGCACGCTGCCCGGCACCGCGCGCAAGGTCGACTTGCGCTCCATGGTGAGGTCGGGCCGGCTCTTGAGAAGCCCGAGCGTATAAGGGTGCCGCTGGTGGACGAGCACGTCGCCCGTCTTTCCCGCTTCCACGACCTCGCCGGCGTACATGACGATGATGTTCTCCGCGATCTGCGAGACAAGATCGACATCGTGCGAGATCCAGATGATGGTCATCCCCATCTCGCTCTGCAGGCCCTTGACGAGGGTCACGATCCTCTTCTGCGTCGTCGCGTCCAGCCCGGTGGTGGGTTCGTCCGCGATGAGGATCTGCGGCTCGAGGATGAGCGCAGCGGCGAGCGCAGCGCGCTGCATCTGCCCGCCGGAGAGTTCGTGGGGATAGCGGTCGAAATAGACGGCGGGATCGTTGAGGCCGACCCGGGACAGCATGTCGAGAACGCGCTGCCGATGGGCGCGGGCGGATCCGGGAACGTGCGCACGCAAGGCCTCGGTGATCTGCCGCCCGATTGAATAGAGCGGGTCCATGCTGGCCCGCGCGTCCTGGAACACCATGCCCACGACCTTGCCGCGGCTGTCGCGCAGTTTGTCGGGCGGAATGGTGGCGATGTCGACGCCATTCCAGTAGATGCGGCCGGCGGAAAGGCCGAGCCCGCTCGGCAGCAGGCTCGACATAGCGCGCGCCGCAACGGACTTGCCGGAGCCGCTCTCGCCCACGATGCCCACGGTCGAGCCGTGCGTCAGGCTGAGGGTGAAGCCTGATACGGCGGTGACCTCGCTGCCGTCGCGGCGGTGGATCGCAACCGACGCGCCTTCGACCACCAGCGTATCGGTGGCGGGAATGGTGGCTGGTGCGGGCTGGGCCACTGCCCGCTTGTGCACGCCGCCGGGCAGCGGCAGCGCCACCCGTCCCTTGGGGTCGAGTACGTCGCGCAAATAGTCGCCGAAGGCATTGAGGCTGGTGACGAGCGCGATGATCGTGGCCGAGCCGAACAGCAGCGGCCACGGTGACGACGAGGCGAAGCTGAAGCCCTCGGCGAGCGTCTTGCCCAGGCTCGGCGTCGGCGACTGCGCGCCCAGCCCGATGAAGCTGAGACCCGCTTCGGCGACGATGGTAAGCGCCACGAACAGCGTCGCCATGAGGATGCAGGCCGGGATGAGGTTGGGCGTCAGGTGCCGCGTCGCGATGTAGAACCGGCTGTAGCCGAGCGCCCGTACGGCGAGCACGAAGTCCTGCTCGCGCAGCACCAGCACCTGCGCCCGGATGATGCGCGCCATGGCGGCCCACAGCGTCAGGGCCAGCGCCCAGATGACCGTCGAAACGCCCGGTCCCTGGATACCGGCCACCACCACTGCGAGGAGCAGCGTGGGATAGGCCCAGGTGACGTCGATGACCAGCGTGACGATCCGGTCCGCAGTCCTGCCGAAGAAGCCGCCGAGCAGGCCCATGGCCAGGCCGATCAGCGTCGCGATCACGGTAACGGCGGCGGCAGAACCGAGCGAGATGCCAAGGCCGGCGAGCAGCCGCCATTCGATCGGCCGACCAAGCTGATCGGCGCCCAGCAGCGTGCCCTTGGTGAAGGGTGCGGCATAGGCCTTCGACAACGACTGCTTGAACACGAGCTTGCTGAGGTCGGGGACCAGCAGCAGCGCGCCGCCCACGATACCGGCGAGCAGAAACAGCCCAACCGCGATGAGCAGCAGCGGCGGCACGCTGCGCAGCAGCGAGCGCACGCTGCGCGTCGGCGCCATGCCGATGGTGGCGACGTCCGTACTCACGACGCCCGCACCCGCGGGTCGACGACCCGGTAGAGGATGGAGGAAACCAGGGTCGATACCACGACCACCAGCGCCAGCAGGATCGTGAGGCCCTGCGCCACCTGGTAGTCGCGCGTCAGCACGCTGTCGACGAGGCGCTTGCCCAGGCCCGGCCAGCGGAAGATGGTCTCGACGATGAGCGTGTAGCCGACGAGCGTGCGCACCTGCACCGCGGCGAGCGAAATCACCGGCAGCAGCGCGTTGCGCATGATGTGCCGCCAGCGGATGACGTGCTCCGACATGCCCTTGAGCCGCATCGTATCGACATATTGCGCATTGGCCTGCTCGATATAGGAGGTGCGCACGAGACGCGTGGCAAAACCCATCGGCTCCGCGGCCAGCACCATGGCCGGCAGGATGAGGTGGAGCCACGTGCCCGTGCCGGCGACAGGCAGCCAGCCAAGGTTGAGCGCGAGGATGTTCACGAGCAGGATGGCGAGGACGAAGTTAGGCGTCGCCATCAGCATGCTGGCGACGAAATTGATGACCTTGTCGGTGAGCGTGCCGGCAAAGGTCGCGGCCAGGATGCCGAGCGGGATGGCGAGCACATAGATGATGCAGAACGCCGCAAGCGCCAGCGAGACCGTATAGCCGCCGGCCTGCGCCACGATGGCGACGACGGACTCGCGCGTGAGGAGCGAGGCGCCGAGGTCCCCGCGGAAAATCCCGATCAGATAGTTCCAGAACTGGTGCCAGATCGGCAGGTCGAGCCCGAGTTCGCGGCGCAGCGCCACGAACTGCTCGGGCGGCGTCCGCACGGGATCAAGCAGCTGCGTCGTCACGTCACCCGGCGCAAGGCGCAGTCCTACGAACGCCACCGTCGCCACCAGCAGCAGGACGAGCAGCGAGTACAGGACCTGGCCGCCGATGCCGACGAGCAGGCGGCAAGTCGGGCAGCTTGGCTGCCCGACCGAGGTTTTCAGCGCATCGTTTGGCGCCGTGGCGGTCACTACTGTTCGATCCAGACGTCGTTGTAGAACGGGTAGAGGCCGTACGGCGTCGGCCGCCAGCCATGCACCTTCTTGTGGTGCACCCACACGGCGTACGGCGTGTAGACCGGCAGGGTGACAGCAAGTTCGGCCGCGAGCAACTGCGCCTTGCTGGTCACTTCACGCATTTCCTCGTCGGAAACGGTGTTCTCCCAGATGCGGAACGCCTCGAGGATCGCCGCGACATCGGGATGGTCGTTCGGCTGGAACAGCCGCATGAACAGCGGGATGATGTCGGCCTGCACGGACCACAACCACTTGAACCCGAACATGTCCGCAGTCGGACGCTTCTCGCGGAAGGCCGCGATTTCGAGGCTTTCGACGTGCATGACGACGCCGATTTCCTGGAACATGGCGGCGATCGCCGACATCACCTGGATCTCAATCGGGCTGGCGACGTGGATGGCGGTGAATTCCATCTTCACGCCGTTCTTCTCGCGCACGCCGGACGGGCCGAGGACCCAGCCCGCGGCCTCCAGCGTGGCTGCCGATTTCTCCGGATCGTACTGGTTGAACTGCTCGACGGCCGGTTCGTAGAAGCGCCACGACGACGAGGCGGGCCCCTGGGTGGGCTCGCCACCGCCGCCAAGGATCGCCTGCACAATGCCGGCCCGGTCGATGGCCCCGGAAAGGGCCTGGCGCACTTCGACCTTGTCGAACTCGAGGTCGGTCCGCTTCATGCTGGGCAGCAGGAAGAAGTTCGACGGTTCGGGGAACTCGATGACGACGAGATCCGGGTTGCTCTTGAGACGCGCGACGTCTGCCGCCGGCGGATTCTTGATCGCCAGCACGGAGCCCGTCTCGATCTCGGGGGCACGCTGCGACGGCTCGAGCACCGGCACCCATTCGACGGCGTCGAGATGCGCGGGACCGCGGTTCTCGAAATGCGACGCCCCCTGCCCCGGATACTCCGCCCATTTCTCGACGCGAACCTTGGAGCCGGTGGTGTACTCGGCGAGCTTGAACGGCCCCGACCCGTCCGCTTCCTGGGCCCCGAAGGTGCCGGCGCCGATCTCGTTGCGGCGGTCGATGTTGGGGATGTAGGCGTATTCGGTCGACAGCACCTCGGCGAGGCCGGCCTTGGGCGACTTCAGCGCGACGACCACGGTGTTGCCGTCGGCCGAGACGGTGTCGACCTGCGAATAGAAGCTGGCGTTCTGGCCGGTGTCGGGCGAGATCATCGCCTGCAGCGCACGGGCCACGTTGTCGGCAGTGACCGGGGCACCCGAGTGATAGGTGCGGTCGGTCGGGATATCGAAGGTCCAGCGGTCGGTCGCCTCGTTATAGGCGAGCGCAAGGAACGGCACGATCTTGCCTTCATAGTCGTGCGTGACGAGCGGTTCGTAGATCGCGTTCATGGCCGGATCGGCCCACGCGGTCTTGACCGGATCGATCGGGCTGAAGTCGCGGTCGTAGCCCTCGATCAGCGTCCCGCCGCTTGCCGGCGCTTGCGCATAAGCGCGGCCAGCGCCCGCCAGAAGCGTGCCGGCGGCGAGGCTCGAGAGCCCGATAATGCCGACGCGGCGCAGGAATTCGCGGCGGCCGATCTGGCCGGCACGATATTCCCCCATCACCTCCGAAAGTTCGTCGTGATCCCTCATGGTCCTCTCCCTATTGCCCCAACATGGCACCAATATATTATAATATCCGACCACTGCCGTCAACGCAGATGCGTGATTTTCGTTCGCCACGCCGAAGAAAAATAGGTTATTTTTCAACGTCATAGCGCATGCCAAACGCCACCCCGCCGGCGAGACGTCAGCTCGCCGTTCGGTGCTCCTCCTCATGACCGCCGGCCTCCGGCCAGCGGCAGCCAGCTCAGCCTAGTACCTTCTTGGCAAAAGCGATGATGGCCGCCGCGGCGACGTCCGGAACGTCACGCATGTTGCTGTGCGCCGACCCCTCGAGGACGACATATTCCTTCAACTTCACCCTGGTCAGCGCGTCGAAGATCTGTTTGGCCCCGGCCCCGGTCGGTCCCTGCACCGCGGGAGTGAGCACGTCCTCATCGCCCACCATGATCAGCGTCGGCGTCTCGATGCGCGCCAGCCGGTCGGTGACGTCGACATTGATGAGGTAGTCGCATGCCGCCACATAGGCCTCGAGCGTCACGGTCTTCTTGAGCTGCTTGCCGAGATTGGCGATGAACGTCTCGCCCATCTCCGGCGAATCGAGCAGCTTGCGGGTCAGCGAATGGGTGGCCATGAGGCCGGAGAGTTCGGGGCTGCCGATTCCGTAGGCCTGCGCCAGCGCCTTCCACGCGCGGAACTGGGCCCGGGAGGTGATGTCGTTCTTCGCCGTGCAGCCGCTCAGCACCATGGCCTGCACGCGGTCGGGGTTGTTGGCGGTGAAGTCGAGGGCGAAGGTGCTCCCCATCGACGCACCGTGGAACATGAACTTGTCGAACCCGACATGGTCGATCAGCGCCGCCAGGTCCCGGGACCATAGCTCGAACCCGTAGCCGCTCTCGCTGCGCGAGGAGTCGCCGTAGCCGCGCGGGTCGAAATCGAGCACCGTGAAGTGTTCGCGCAGATACGGCGTGATCCGCATGTATCCCTGGATGCCGGTGGCGGCGCCCGGAACCTGCACCAGGGGCGGGCCGCTGCCCTCCACCTTGTAGTAGATTTCGCCGCCGTTGATCTTGGCCATGGGCATTCGTCGGATCTCCCGTTCGATCGTCGTATCAGCCCCGCCCGAGGCGCAGGGCCTCGGAAACGGGACGCGGTGGTGGCGCGGCGGCGAGCAGGCGCGGCGCCCGCTCGATCAGCGCGGTGAAATAGGCTGCCGCCTGCACGACCTGCGAGAGTGCGATCTGCTCCTCGTCCGTGTGCGCGTGACGGATATGTCCGGGGCCGACGATGAAGGTCGGCGCGCCGTAACGGGCGATGCGGTTGGCATTGGTGCCGAAGGGCAGCCCGATCTCGCGGGCGTCGGCCTGGTGCTCGCGTGCCGTCGCGACCGCCAGTTCGGTGAGCTCGGGCCAGGCGCTCGTCTCGAAGGCCGGCGAGGCGATGCTCGGCTCGTTGCGCCTCACGTGGCCGGCGGCGATCAGATCGGCAAGACCCGCGTCGAATGTCGCGAGCACGTCGTCGGTCGACTGTCCCGGCACGCGCCGCACGTCGATGCCGATCCGGCAGTGATGCGGCACAAGGTTCAGCGGCCCTCCCCCCGTGATGGCACCGACGCTCATCCTGCAGGTCTCGCCCGTCAAGGCGCGTAACGCCCCGAGCTGCGGCTGGATGACGTCGCGGATGCGCGCCAGCACTTCGCCCATGCGCATGATCGCGTTGTCCCCCGCCTCGGGCATCGACGAATGCGCCGAGCGGCCGACAGTGTCGATGGTGAAGCGCGTCGTGCCCTTGTGCCAGGTGCCGACGTCGAGATTGGTCGGCTCACCGACGAGGATGAGGTCGGCGTGGCCAAGCAGCGACAGCGCCGTTTCCGCGCCCTTTACCGCCACCTCCTCGTCGACGCTGCCGAGGACAACGAGATTCGCCTCCGGCGTCCGGCCGCCCGAGGTCGCAAGGCGCGCCGCCTCGATCATGGCGACCAGCGACCCCTTGTTGTCACAGCTGCCGCGCCCGAACAGCACCTCGCCGTGCCAGCCGGCTTCGTGCATGGTCGCGCTCGCCGGCACCGTATCGAGATGTGCGTCGAGGACGATGGTCGGCAGGTCGGGGGAGACGTCGAAATAGCCGAGGATGTTGTCACGGCCCGCCAGCACGGGCTGGCGCACGACGCGTGCGCCGAGCGCCGCCAGGTCGGCGGCGACAGCCTCGGCCATCGCCGCCTCGCCGACACCCCCCTCGAGCGCCGGATTGGTCGAGTCGATCGCGACGTAGCGCGTCAGACGCTCCTTCACCAGCGCGGCATCGGGACCGTTCATGTCACAGCCCCGGCGGCACGCGCAGCGCGCGCACATGTTCGAGCGCCGCCGCGACGTGACGCGACGCGCCGGCGATGGTGAACGCGCCGTGCCCGCTGTAGAGCCCCTGCAGCCCTTCGATCGCGGCGAGTTTCTCTATGCTGCGTCCGCTCGCCATCACGTCGCAGTCGGGCA
>NZ_DASWVV010000152.1:0-6111 GCF_036406155.1 Devosia sp.
GAATCGAGGACTCCTGGGCCGCCGCCGCGCCGGGCGGCAAGGCCAGGGCCACGGCGGCCGCCAGCAGGGGAAGCAATCGGGGCATCGGCGGGTGTTCCGGGAGCACGCTGCCCTCGACCTTACAGGGCGCCTGCCCCGTTAAGCAACAAAGCGAAGGTCTTGACCGAAAGATCAAAACCGGATGACTCGCGCCCGGGAAACATGCAATATCCCGCGCAGCGGGGCATGGGGTTGTGCCCGCGACCGTTGTTGCAGCGCAAGGAGACGTCTCGTCAAGGGCGCCAACGCGACGCAATCATTGCAGAGGGAAACGATGACCAATCTGAAGAATATTCTCGGCCTTGCCGTTGCGGCCTCCGTGCTCGGCGCCGCCGTTCCGGCACTGGCGGAGGACGTCAAGCTCGGCATCCTGGGCGACCTGACCGGTCCCATCGAAAGCCTGGCTCCGCCGATCGTTGCCGGCGCGCAGCTGGCCTTCGACCACGTCAACGTCCAGGGCGGCATCCTCGGCGGCGGCAAGATCATCTCGATCGTCGGCGACAGCGCCTGCGACCCGTCCGTGGCCGGCCCGGCCGCCGACAAGCTCGTCAATACCGACCAGATCACCGCAATGGTCGGCGCCTTCTGCACCGGCGCCACCATCGGTGCGGCGACCGCCGCCGGCATCCCGGGCGGCATGGTCCAGATTTCTCCCTCGGCCTCGGCCCCGGCCCTGACCACGCTCCAGGACAACGACCTCGTCTTCCGCACCACCCCGTCGGACGCCTTCCAGGGCGTCAAGATGGCGGAGCTGCTGCTCTCCAAGGGCATCAAGGACGTGGCCCTCACCTACGTGAACAACGACTACGGCAAGGGCCTCGCCGACGTGTTCGCCCAGACCTTCACGGCCGGCGGCGGCACCGTCTCCGCCAATGTCGCCCATGAGGACGGCAAGGCCGACTATCGCGCCGAGCTCGGCCAGCTGGCCGGCAGCGGCTCGCAGTACCTCGCGATCCTCGCCTACGCTTCGGGTTCGGGCCGCACCATGCTGCAGCAGGCCATCGAGGGCGGCGAATTCGACGCCACCGCCTATATCGGCGGCGACGGCATGGTGGGCGACGACCTGCTGACCGGCCTGCCCGCCGACTCGATCAACGGCAAGATCATCGCCACCCGCGCCGGCGCCTATACCGGCGAATCCGCCAGCATCTACGCCAAGCTGGCCACCGACGCCGGCCAGGACCCGGCGGCGACCTACGCCCCGCAGGCCTACGACGCCGCCTTCCTGCTCGCGCTCGCCGTGCAGAAGAACGGCTCGGCCGCCCGCGAAGGCCTCTCCGCGGCGCTGCGCGAAGTCTCCTCGCCTCCGGGCGAGAAGGTGCTGCCCGGTGAGTGGTCCAAGGCGGCCGAGCTGCTCGCGGCCGGTACCGACATCGACTACGACGGTGCCGGCGGCCCGGCTGACTTCGACGCCAACGGCGACGTCGACGGCATCATCGTCGAACTGGCCGTCGAGAACGGCGCCTTCAAGGAAATCGGCCCGATCAAGTAATCGTTGCCGCCCTGACATGCGAGAGGCCCGGGAGCGATCCCGGGCCTCTTGTCATTCAGGGACACCGTGGCGTCGTTGATGGTAGCCCGGCAGGCATCCACGGTGGCGGCCAACGGATGAAAGGGTGCGCCGCACCGCAGGCTGCGGCACGGTTCCCGAGGCCCCGGGGCGTCACCGTCCCGTGCCGCCCCGACCGGTCAGCCCCTTTGGCTTTCGCCCTCCCGCCGGATGACCTCCGGGATCAGGCCGCGCGGGGCGAAGCGCAGGGCGATGGTGATGACGACGCCCAGCACCAGGACGCGCATCTGGCTGGCCCGCGACTGGATTTCCGGAATGGCGCCCCAGCCCCATTCGGTGGTCTGCGCGCTGATGGCGTTGAACAGGAACTGGGCCACCGGGTCCGAGATCATCCAGGTCAGGTAGATGAGCAGCGCCCCGAACAGGGCGCCCCAGTTGTTGCCGGCCCCGCCGACGATGACCATCACCCAGATCAGGAAGGTATGGTTGATCGGCTGGTACGCGCCCGGATCGTAGATCTGGCCGAACGTGGCCAGGATCGCCCCGCCAATGCCCATCAGCACCGAGCCGAGGATGAAGATCTCGAGCTGCCTTGCGTTAACGTTCTTGCCCATCGAGGCGGCGGCGACGTCGTTGTCGCGGATGGCCCGCATCATCCGGCCCCACGGCCCGCCATAGGCGCGCTGCACCAGGAAGAAGACGAGCGCGATCACCGCCAGCACCACCGCGAGGTAGCCCAGGCGCGCATAGAAGAACGAGTCGGCAATGGAGACGCCCTGCGCCTGCAGGTCCTGCGGCACCGGCGTCGGCCAGGGCAGCGGCGAGACCGTCAGCGTGCCGCGCGTCAGCCAGTCCATGTTCTTGAGCAGGGCGCGGATGATCTCGGAAATGCCGATGGTGGCGATGGCGAGATAATCGGTCCTGAGGCCGAGGCAGATGCGGCCCACGATATAGGCCGCGCCAGCGGCGAGCACGCCGCCGAAGGCCCAGCCCAGCACCGGATGCAGCCCGAGTCCACCGACCCAGCCGGGATCGTGCGCCTCGATATAGGCGACGGCCGGGTCGATCTGGCTGCGGTAGACCAGGTAGGCGACGGCCCAGGCCAGCACCAGCAGCGCCGTCTTCCAGCGCCCCCTTATGCCGATGCGGTCGGCGTTGCGGGCGCCGACCACCAGCAGCATGCCGGCGGCGAAGGCGAGCAGCGCCCGCGCCAGCATGGCGGGCCCTTCCGAGCCCCAGAAACTCGCGTTGACGGGATAGGAGACAAACGTCACCGCGGCGCCGCCCAGCATCAGGAAGCCCATGATGCCGAAGTTGAACAGGCCGCCATAGCCCCACTGGATGTTGAGCCCGAGCGCGATCAGCGCGTAGGCGAAGCTCTGCACCAGCAGCAGCGAGACGTTGGCGGCGCCGAGCAGCCAGCCGACCACGGCGAACAGCACGAACAGGCCGGCGAACAGGACCAGAGGGCGTTGCATCAGGTCGAGGCTCCCCTGAAGATGCCGGTCGGTCGCCACAGCAGCACCACCACCAGGATGACGAAGGCGACGGTGAGCTTGTATTCGGTGGGCACGATGGCGAGCTGCGTCGGCAGCTCGAACGGCACCATGCCCTTGAACGGCCGGAGCAGGATCGCCCAGTTGAAGATCGCGAGCGTCTCGGCGAAGCCGATGAGGAAGCCGCCGGCGATGGCGCCGTAGGACTGCCCCAGCCCGCCGACGATGGCGGCGGCAAAGATGGGCAGCACGATGTTGAAGGCCAGGTCCGGCTTGAGCGACACGTCGAGCGCCAGCATGGTGCCGGCCAGGCAGGCGAGCGCCCCGGCGATGATCCACGTCACCCGTACCACCAGCTTGGTGTTGATGCCGGAAACCTGGGCCAGGTCGGCGTTGTCGGCCATGGCGCGCATGGCCTTGCCCAGCCGCGAGCGGGTGAGGAACAGGTGCAGGGCCAGCACCGCGATCACCGTGCAGATCACCATCAGCAGCTGCGGCATGGTGAAGTTGATGGTGCGGGTCACGCCCTCGATCGGCACGGGGATCTTGAACAGCTGCTTGGTCTCGGTGTCAAAGAACGAGTAGTTGCCCGCCCCGAAGAACAGCCGGATCAGCCCCTGGATGATCAGCGTCACGCCGATGGAGGCGATCAGCAGCGTCACCGGCCGGGCGCCGCGCTGGCGCAGCGGCGCATAGAACACCTTGTCGAGGCCGAGCGCGATGCCGGCCGCGATCACCATGGCGATGGGCAGCACCACGAAGCCGGTCGGCACCGGGGCGACGATGCCCATGGCACTCGCCGCCATGGCCAAAAGGAAGGCGATGAAGCCGCCCATGGTCATCATGTCGCCATGGGCGAAATGGGCGAAGCGCAGGATGCCGAAGATCAGCGTCACCCCGATGGCGCCGATGGCATAGATCGAGCCCAGCACCACCCCGGAGATGAGCACCGTGTTGAAAAAGAACACCAGTTCGTTCATCGCTTGGCCTCGCCCCCGAGGAAACTCCTCGCCACTTCCGGATCGGCGATCAGTTCCGCTCCCGTGCCGGTGAAGCGGTTCTGCCCGTTGGCGAGCACGAAACCCTTGGACGCGAAGGCCAGCGCCTGGCGCGCGTTCTGCTCCACCATCAGGATGCCGACGCCGGCCTTGTTGACCTTGACGATCTGCTCGAAGATTTCGATGACGTAGCGCGGGCTGAGCCCCGCCGACGGCTCGTCCAGCAGCAGCAGGCGCGGCTGGCTCATCAGCGCCCGGCCCATGGCCACCATCTGCCGCTGGCCGCCGCTCAGTTCGCCCGCCTTCTGGTGCCGCTTTTCGAGCAACGGCGGGAACATGCCGTAGACCCATTCGAGGGTGGCGGTGAAATCGTCGTTGCGGGTGAACGCCCCCATCTCGAGGTTTTCCTCGACGCTCATCGAGGTGAAGACGTTCTTCTCCTGCGGGACGAAGGACAGGCCCTTGGGCACCAGCTTGTCGGGGAGCGAATTGGTGATGTCCTCCCCGGCGAAGCTGATGGCGCCGGACTCCACCTTGAGCAGGCCGAACACGGCCTTGAGCGTGGTCGACTTTCCGGCCCCGTTCGGCCCGACGATGACGCCGATATCGGATTGCTCGATGGCGATGTTCACGCCGTTAAGGATGGGCGCGCCGCCGTAGCCGGCGACCACGTCCCGGATCTCTATGAGACTCACTATGCGGCCTCCACGGGGGTGCCGAAATAGGCCTCGATGATCTGCGGGTTGGCCCTGATCTCCGCCATCGGGCCCTGGGCGATGACTTCGCCCTGGGCCATCACGATCACCGGGTCGCAGAGCCGGCCGATCAGGTCCATGTCGTGCTCGATGACGAAGAAGGTGTAGCCCAGTTCCTGGTTCATGCGCTCGATATTGGCCGCCAGGTCCTGCAGCAGCGTGCGGTTGACGCCGGCGGCCACCTCGTCGAGCAGCACCACCTTGGCGTCGACCATCATGGTGCGGCCGAGCTCGAGCAGCTTCTTCTGCCCGCCGGAGAGGTTGCCGGCAAGCTCGTGCCGGACATGACCCAGCTTGAGGAAATCGATGACGTCGAGGGCCTTCTGGCGCACCGCCCGGTCTGCCGCTTCGACCTTGCCCGGCATCAGCCAGGTGGTGACCAGGCTCTCGCCCGGCTGGCCGGCGGGCACCATCATCAGGTTCTCGAGCGCGGTCATGTTCGAGAACTCGTGCGCGATCTGGAACGTGCGCAGCATGCCGCGATGGAACAACTGATGCGGCTTGAGGCCGGTGACGTCGGCGCCGTCGAAAACGATGCGGCCGCTGTCGGGGGCGATGTTGCCCGCAACGAGGTTGAACAGGGTGGACTTGCCGGCCCCGTTGGGCCCGATCAGGCCGGTGATCGACCCGCGCGCCACGCGCAGCGAGCAATTATTGACGGCCAGCAGGCCGCCAAAGCGTTTGGAGACGTTCTGCACGTCGATGACTGCGTCGAAGGGCACCAACCCCGTCCTGACCGTTAGCTGCGCGTAAAGGCCTTTGCCTTGTTTTGGCCGCATCTGCTCATAAGCGAGGCGACCGGTCAACCTTGACCGAAAGGTCAAAGCGCCGCGAGCACCGCATCGGCCGTGGCGCGGTTGACGGCGAACAGCGTGTCGTACAGCGTCGCCAGCCGGGTCAGGGCCTTGATGTCGACGTCGTGCGGTTGCGCCGTGAGCGGATCGACGAAGAAGACGAGTGCGTCGAGCCGGCCTTCCGCGATCATCGCCCCGAGTTGCGCGTCGCCACCGAGCGGCCCGCTCTTGAGGCGGGTGAGCGCGAGCCGCGCCCCGTCCGCCACGCGGCCGCCGGTGGTGCCGGTGGCCCACAGCTCGTGCCGGCTGAGCCGATCGCGGTTGGCCAGCGCCCAGGCGACCAGCTCATCCTTCTTGTCGTCATGGGCGACGAGACCGATGCGGGCCATGGCGGTTTCTCCGTTTGCGGTCCTTTCAACCACCGCACGGCCGCGACCGCAACCGTCAGGCGGCGTCCTTGGCGCCGCCGCGGGCTCAGAACTCCGCCCAGTCCTCGTCGAGGGCAGCATTGCCGCGCCC
>NZ_DASWVV010000153.1:0-6602 GCF_036406155.1 Devosia sp.
CTGGCCGCGACCCCGCGCCGCGGCGTCGCCCGACAGGAGCAGCGGGGTGCCGTCCACGGGGGCGAATGCGGTCATGGCGCAGCCTCGTCGAGCAGCGACAGGTGCTCCGCCAGCCGGTGGCAGGCGGCAGTGTGGCCTGCCCCGACGCTTTCCGTCTGCGGCACCACGGTGCGGCACGTCTCGATGGCCAGCGGGCAGCGGGTGTGGAACTTGCAGCCGGCGGGCGGATTGAGCGGCGACGGCAACTCGCCCTTGAGCCGCACACGGCTGTGCTGGCCGACGGCGTCGACCTCCGGCACTGCCGACATCAGGCTCTGCGTGTAGGGGTGGCGGGGGCGCGACAGGACGGCTTCCACCGGCCCCATCTCGACGATCTCGCCCAGATACATCACGGCGACGCGGTCGGAGAGGTAGCCGATGACCGAGATGTCGTGCGAGATGAACAGATAGGTCAGCCCGAAATCGCGCTTGAGCTCGATGAGGAGCTGGATGATCTGCGCCTGGATGGACACGTCGAGCGCCGATACCGGCTCGTCGCAGACGATGAATTCGGGGTTGGAGATCAGCGCCCGGGCGATGCCGATGCGCTGGCGCTGCCCGCCCGAGAACTGGTGCGGATAGCGGTCGAGCTGGTTGGCCTTGAGGCCGACCCGTTCGATCATGGCGCCGACCTTGGCCCGGATCTCCTCCTCGGACGCGGCGAGCCCATGCAGCCGCAGGGGCAGGCCGACGATCTCGGCTACGGTCCGGCGCGGGTTGAGCGATGCGTAGGGGTCCTGGAAGATGATCTGCATGCGCCGGCGCATGGCCTTGAGCACGTCCGGCGCCAGCGCGGTCACGTCGGTGCCGTCGAAGGTGACGCGGCCCGCGCTCGGCTCGTGCAGCCTCAAGATGGCGCGGCCGAGGGTCGACTTGCCGCAGCCGCTTTCCCCGATCAGTCCGAGGATCTCGCCGCGCTCGATCGTCAGGCTGACGTCGTCGACCGCGCGCAGCACGGAACGCGGCGCCCCGGTCAGCCGCTCGGCGAGTGTCCGGCGCCCCAGATAGTCCTTGCTCAGGTGCTGTACGTCGAGGAGCGCGCTCATGGCTGCTGCTCCGCAACGTGAATGCAGCGGGCGCGATGGCCCGGGGCCGCCTCACGCATGGCGATGGGCTTGAGGCAGGCGTCGACGCGCTCGCTGCAGCGCGAATAGAAGCGGCACTGCGGCGGCAGGTCGATGAGATCGGGAACCTGGCCCTCGATCGGCCGGATCGGCTGACCACGCAGCGACAGGCGCGGAATGGAGCCGAGCAGGCCCCTGGTATAGGGATGGCGCGGCGCCCCGATCACCTGCGCCGTCGGGCCCTCCTCCACCACCTGGCCGGCATACATCACCATCACCCGGTCGCAATGCTCGGCGACGATGCCGAGGTCGTGGGTGATGAGCACCACGCTCATCTGCAGCTTGCGGCGGATGTCGGAGATGAGTTCCAGCACCTGTGCCTGGATGGTGACGTCGAGCGCGGTGGTCGGCTCGTCGGCGATCAGCAGCTTGGGGCGGCAGGCGAGCGCGATGGCGATCATGATGCGCTGGCGCATGCCGCCCGAGAACTCGTGCGGGTACTGGCCGAGCCGCTTGTCGGCGGACGGGATGCCGACGAGGCCCAGCATTTCCACCGAGCGCTCGCGGATGGCCCGGGCGCGGCCGCCGCCGCGCGCATCGAGCGTGTCGTCATGCGCCTCCAGCACCTCCGCCAGCTGCTCGCCAACGGTGAGCGCCGGGTTGAGGGCGGTCAGTGCGTCCTGCATGGTCATGGCGATGTCCCTGCCGCGCACCGCCCGCATCTGCCGCGGATTGAGGGCCCGCAGGTCGCGGCCGTCGAAGACGATCTCGCCGCCCTCGACGCGCCCGGGCGAGCGCACCAGACCCATCACCGAGGCAAAGGTGACGCTCTTGCCCGATCCGGATTCGCCGACGACGCCGAGGCACTCCCCACGCCTGACCTCGACATCCACCCCGTCGACGGCACGCACCATGCCGGCGCGGGTCTCGAACACCGTGCGCAGATCCCGCACGCTGAGCAGCGTCTCGCTCATTCCTGGAACCTCGGATCGAACGCGTCGCGCAGGCCCTGGCTGGCGACGTTGATGGCGAGCACGAGCAACAGGATGGCCAGCCCGGGGAAGGTCGAGACCCACCACGCCTCGAGCATGAAGGCGCGGCCGTCGGCGACCATCGAGCCCCAGGATGCGGTGGGCGGCTGCACGCCGAGCCCGAGGAAGGAGAGCGAGGCCTCGAGGATGATCACGTGCGCCATGCGGATGGTCGACACCACGATCACCGGCGACAGGATGTTGGGCAGGATCTCGCGCATCATGATGTGCCCGCGGGACGCGCCCAGCGCGCGCGCCGCCTCGACATATTCGAGTTCGCGCGTGGCCAGCGTCTCGCCGCGCACCACCCGGCAGGGAATGACCCATTCCTTGTAGGCCAGCGCGAGGATGATGTTGAGCAGGCCCGGGCCCATCATGGCCATCAGGCCGATGGCGAAGATCAGATAGGGAAAGCCGAGCAGGATGTCGACGACGCGCGAGATGACGACGTCGACCCAACCGCGCAGGTAGCCGGCGGCGAGGCCGGCGAGGATGCCGATGGTGGTGGCGACCAGGATCACGGCGGCGCCGATGAAGATCGAGATGCGGGTGCCGTAGATGATGCGCGAGAGGATGTCGCGGCCGAGCGCGTCGCAGCCGAGCGGGTAGCTCCAGTCGCCTCCCGGCAGCCAGGCGGGCGGCTGCAGGCGCAGGAAGAGGTCGGTCTCGTTGGGGTTGTGCGGCGCGATCAGCGGGGCAAACACGGCGATCAGCACGAACAGCAGCACGACCACGGCGCTGGCCACGGCGAGCCGGTTGCCGGCGAAGTTGCGCAGGTTCTGGCGGAAGATCGAGTCGGCCGCGCGCGGCGCGGTAGCGACGCCGGCGCTCACAGGCGCACCCGCGGGTTGAGCACGGTATAGAGGATGTCGGCGATGAAATTGAGCAGCACGTAGGTCACCGCGTAGAACAGCACCGCGGCCTGGACCAGCGGGTAGTTGCGCAGGAAGATGCTCTCGACCACGAGGCGGCCGAGGCCGGGCCAGCCGAACACCGTCTCCACGATCATGTTGCCGCCGAGGAGCGAACCGGTCTCGATGGCAGCGACCGAGACGGTCGGGATCAAGGCGTTCTTGAGCGCGTGCCGGAACAGGATGCGCCGGCGCGACAGCCCCTTGGCCTCGGCGAAGGTGACGTAGTCCTGGCGCAGCACTTCGAGCATCGAGGTGCGGGTCACGCGCATCAGGATGGCGGTCATCGGCAGGCCCAGCGTGATCGCTGGCAGGATGATGTGCGAGAGCGCATCGAGGAAGGCGTCGGGGCGTCCGCGCAGCAGCGTGTCGATGAGCAGGAAATGGGTAATGGGCGCGATCTCGCTCGAATAGCCGATACGGCCCGAGACCGGCAGCCAGTGCAGGTTCACCGCGAACAGCAGCAGCAGCAGGATGCCGAACCAGAAGCCCGGCAGCGACACGCCGAGCAGCGACCCCACGGTGGCGATGCGGTCGAGGAAGGAGTTCTTTCTGATGGCGGCGAGCACGCCGAGGGGAATGGAGGTCACCAGCGCCACCAGCAGCGCGACGAGGCTCAGCTCGATGGTGGC
Organism: Devosia sp.; assembly: GCF_036406155.1. Taxonomy (GTDB): domain Bacteria; phylum Pseudomonadota; class Alphaproteobacteria; order Rhizobiales; family Devosiaceae; genus Devosia_A. The sequence continues at coordinate 3,678 of NZ_DASWVV010000153.1, forward strand.
CGGCAGCCGCTCGGCGATGACGTCGGAGACCGGGCGGCGGTGGTAGAAGCTCTGCCCGAAATCGCCCTGCACGGCGTTCCCCAGAAAGACGAAGAAGCGCTCGTGGATGGGGCGGTCGAGGCCGAGGTCGCGCCGCAGCGCCGCCTCCTGTTCGGCGGTGACCGATTGGTCACCGATCATGATCTGCACCGGATCGCCCGGCGTCAGCGTCATCATCACGAAGACGATGAGGCTGACGCCGAGGAGAACGGGCAGGAGCTGGAGAAGGCGTTCCAGCAGCTTTCCCAGACTCATGTCCGTTCCCCCGGGAGGTTCGGTTACTGGACGCAGGCGTCGTGCAGGTTGATGCGGCTGTCGGCGCTCGGCTTCCAGCCGCTCAGGCGCTTGGAGACGCCGTAGATGTCCTGCGGCACCCAGAGATAGACATAGGGCAGGTCGGCGTTGATCATCAGCTCGGCCTCACGATACATCCCCGCCCGCTTCTCGGCATCGAGCTCGATCGCCGCGGCGTCGAGGAGCGCGTCGAGCTTCTCGTTGGCGTAGCCGGAGGAGTTGCCGCGGTCATTGGTGCGGTGCGTCGGCGTGAAGATGTCGAACGGATCGAGCGAGCCGTTGCCCCAGCTGGTGAAGTACATGTCGCCGGTCTTGGGCTTGCCCTGGGTGCGCCACTTCTCGACGAGTTGCGCCCCTTCGCCGACGGCAACGGTGGTGCGGATGCCGGCCTTGGTGAGCAGCGAAGCGACCGCCTCGGCGGTGTCCTTGAAGGCGCCTTCGACGTCCATGGTGACGTCGATGCCGTCGGGGTAGCCGGCCTCGGCGAGCAGGGCCTTGGCCTTCTCCGGATCATAGGCGTAGGTCGGCAGCTCGCTGGCGCCGAAGGCGTCGGGCGACAGGATGCCGTTGATGGCCACCGCGTTGCCGGCGAGGATGCGGTCGATGATCAGCTGCCGGTCGATGGCGTGGGCCGCCGCCTGGCGCACCTTGGGGTCGTCGAAATACTCGCCCTGCATGTTCATGGCGATGAAGAAGCTGCGCGTGCCGTTCACCGTCATCACGTCGGTATTGGGATTGGCCTTGACCTGCTCGATCGAGAAGGCCGGCAGTTCGTTGATGATGTCGACGTCGCCGGCCAGCAGCGCCGCGACGCGGGACGCGGACTCGGGGATGATCTTGAAGATCACGCGGTCGACGCAGGCCTTGCCGACCGGCGGGATGTCGGGGGAGCCCCCGTAATAGTCGTCGAAGCGCTCCATGATGATGGAGTCGCCCTTGCGCCACTCGACGAGCTTGAACGGCCCGGTGCCGTTCTCCGCGGTGGAGAGAGCACCCGCGCCGCCCTTTTCGACGAACGCCTTGGACACGATCTGCTGGTTCGGCAGCATTGCCGGCAGGATCGGCCACGGCTCCTTGAGATTGATGCGCACGGTATTGTCGTCGACCACCTCGACGGAGGCCACCGGTCCCATGAGGCCCTGGCGGGGGCTGGTCTGGCCGTCCATGGCGCCTTCGACGGTGATGCGATCCAGCGTGAACTTGACGTCCTCGGCGGTCATCTCGGTGCCGTCGTGGAATTTGACGCCGCTGCGGATCTTGAAGTCGTAGACGGTGGGAGAGACCTGCACGAACGACTCGGCGATCTCGGGGACGACCTTCATGTCGCCGTCACGCGTGAGCAGTCCGTCATACATGTTGCGGATGATGGTCTCGGTCTCCCGCTTGCGGTGGTTCGCGGGGTCGAGCGTGTCGGCGTCGAGCGTGAAGCCGACCATCAGGTCGGCGGCGTGGGCAGCCGGTAGCGCGGTGCCCAGCACGAGGGCTGACGCCAGCAAGGCGCGGCGGATAGAGATCATTGCGTTTCCTCCCTGTCGAGATCCGGGGCTGCCGGCCAGCGTGCCAGAATGCCCCGGGTGGGGATAGTTATGCAAAGCCTGTGCCAGACGGGAGCGGCGCCCCGCTTCAGACAAATTGTCCTTTTCTTTCAAACTGTTGATGGAAGACGGGCGGCGCGTAAGGCCGCCATTGATGTGATCCGCGTGATTTGCACGCACGCGTTGCGCACGTCACGCGTGGCGGCCCTCAGCCGCGCCGCGCGAGGTCCTGCAGAATCTCCTGCCGGTGTTCGTCGAGGCGGGGGGCGCGCGCCGCAAGGGAAAGCGCGGCGTCCGACATGACGATCGGCGTGCGTAGCCCGGGAATGCCCGCGGGCTCGATGCGCATGCCCCGCGCCATGACCTGCGGGTCGGCGAAGGCATCGGCGACGGTATTGATCGGACCGGCCGGGACGCCCTTTTCCTCGAGCGCGCGCAGCAGCGCGTCGCGCGTCCAGGCCAGCGTCTTCTCCTCGATCGCGGCGGCCAGCGCCGGGCGGTTGGCGACACGCGCCGCATTGGTGGCGAAACGCGCGTCCGCCGCCAGCGCCTCCAGGTCCAGCACGGCGCAGGCCCGCGCGAACTGGCCGTCATTGCCGACGGCGAGGATGAAGTGGCCGTCGGCAACCCGGAACGTCTGGTAGGGGGCGATGTTGGGGTGGGCATTGCCGAGCCGCCGCGGCGACTCGCCCGTGGCAAGATAGTTCATCCCCTGGTTGGCGAGCACGCCGACCAGGGTATCGAGCAGGGCCATGTCGATGTGCTGGCCCTGCCCGGTGCGCTCGCGCTGCGCCAGCGCCGCCTGGATGGCGATGACGCCGTACAGCCCGGTGAAGATGTCGGTGAAGGCGACGCCGATCTTCTGCGGTGCGCCGTCGGGCTCGCCGGTCAGGTCCATGATCCCCGACATGCCCTGGACGAGGAAGTCGTAGCCCGCACGGTCCTTGTAGGGACCGGTCTGCCCGAAGCCGGTGATCGAGCAGTAGACGAGTCCCGGATTGACCGCGCGCAGGCTTTCGTAGTCGAGGCCGTATTTCGCGAGCTGCCCGACCTTGTA
>NZ_DASWVV010000154.1:0-5192 GCF_036406155.1 Devosia sp.
CGCCCCCAGCGCCATGGAGGCGCCCGCGGCGGCCGTCGCGACTCGGGGAACCCTGCCGGCCGACGGCCTGAAGCCCGACACCGTGATGGCGGCCAAGGCCGACGTCTCGGCCATCGCCTACCTCGGCGTCTGGGCGACCGACGCCGCTGCCTGCGCCAAGGTGGACCAGGCCGGCGCCACCGGCTATGTGGTCATCACCAAGATCAGCTTCCGCCAGGACAGCGACATGACGATCGTCAATGCCGTGCCGCTGACCGACGGCAAGGCCACGCTGACCGCCGGCGACAAGACGATCGCGCTGGCGATGCCTGCCGCCGACCAGTTGCAGGTCGGCGCCGGCCCCGCCCTGGTCCGCTGCACCGCGCAGTAAGTCCTTGGCCCGCCGCTCCTCTTGGGCGGCGGGTCCTATGCCCGGCGCCCGGCGGTCACCGCGAACAGGGCGATCGCCGCCGCATTCGACACGTTGAGGGACTTGATCGGTCCCGGCATGTCGAGCCGCACCATTTCGTCGCAAAGCTCCCGGGTCCGCTGGCGCAGTCCCTTGCCTTCCGCCCCCAGCACGAGTGCCAGCGGCACCGCGTCGGTGCGGGGCCTGAGCTGCTCCGGCGCCTCCGAATCGAAGCCGACGACCTTCAGCCCGCGGCGCTTCAGCGTCTCGATGGCATCGCCCAGATTGCGTACCTCGATCAGCGGCACGAGGTCGAGCGCGCCCGAGGCGGACTTGGCCATCACGCCGGTTTCGCGCGGCGCGTAGCGTGCCGTCGTGACCACCGCGTCGGCGCCGAAGGCGCAGGCCGTGCGCAGGATCGCCCCCACATTGTGCGGGTCGGTGACCTGGTCGAGGATGACGACGAGAGCCAGCGGCGAGACGTCGTCCAGCCCGAAGCGGCTGACCGGCTCCACCTCCAGCGCCACGCCCTGGTGCACGGCGTCGGCGCCGAGCAGCCGATCGAGCTCCCGGGGCGTCGTTTCCGTAACGCGGACGTTGCCGATGCTGCCGGTCTCCCGCAGGCGCGCCAGGGCGTTGGGCGTCGCCAGCAGGCCGAGCTTGGCCCGCCGTGGATTGTCGAGCGCCGCCCGCACCGTGTGCAGGCCGTAGAGATAGACCGGACCGCTATCGGGATCGTGGCGCGGCTTTGGCGGAAACTTGTTGCGGCTCATGGCTCTGGGTAGTCGGTTTGCGTCGGGGCGGCAAGGGTCGGCGCGGCCGGGCCGCGGCTTGCGGCTGGACACTGGCGCGGCCGGCACGAATAGGTGTTGACAGGGGCGGCCGGGATCACGATAAACCGCACGCGCTTCGGATCCTTGTCCATGCGTCTGGCACGGGCCAGCGGTCCTCGCGGGCCGGGAGAGTGTCCCGAGCGGCAAAGGGGGCGGACTGTAAATCCGCTGGCTAAGCCTTCGTAGGTTCGAGTCCTACCTCTCCCACCACCCTTTCTCCCACGGGCGTCCAGGTTGCCTGGCGCCATGCGGCCTTGATAGCCGGACGCTGCTTCGCTATCAGGGAGCCGGCGCGGGTGTAGCTCAATGGTAGAGCAGCAGCCTTCCAAGCTGAATACGAGGGTTCGATTCCCTTCACCCGCTCCAACGCCTGCCGCCCGGAAGTGTCTCGCATGCGCCAGGGCAGGGCAGACCGGACGGCCGCACCCCGGTGTCGTCGGCGCGGCCGGAGCGGGGCTCTTTCGGGCAGATCGGCCGTCCAAGGGTCTTGCACGGCACCCGCTTTGCGATTAGATCGTGCCACGCCTGCTTAGGGGTATAGCTCAGTTGGTAGAGCATCGGTCTCCAAAACCGAGGGTCGCGGGTTCAAGTCCTGCTGCCCCTGCCAGGCGGATGTCTCCCCGGGGACGCTCCTGATTCGCTGAGCCCGGCGTTGCCGGATCGTGCGCGACGGCCGCCCCGCCGCCATCGCGGCAACGTGACTTCCCGGATGTGCGAGGGGCTTGCATACTGTGGCGCGAGTCATTAGATAGCCACATCTCAGCCGCCGAGGCGACTCGCGCGGTTTTTGGTTATGGGCAAAAGAGCCCGGTTGAAAGTTGATGCCGATGGCCAGGACGAACCCCCTGAAATTTTTCCAAGAGGTGCGTCAGGAGACCAGCAAGGTCACTTGGCCCTCGCGCAACGAGACGGTGATCTCGACGGTGATGGTGCTGGTGATGGTGGCTCTGGCCAGCACGTTCTTCCTGGTCGCGGACCAGCTCATCTCCTTCCTCGTAACGCAGATGCTGTCGATCCGCTGACGGCGGACCGCATCCTCAGGAGCGACCATTCGGCATGGCCAAACGCTGGTACATCGTTCAGGCATACTCGAATTTCGAGCGCAAGGTGGCGGAAGCCATCAAGGAGAAGGTGGCGCAGACCAAGCTCGAGCATCTGTTCGACGATGTCATCGTGCCGACCGAAAAGGTCGTCGAGATGCGCCGGGGCCGCAAGGTCGACACCGAGCGCAAGTTCTTCCCGGGCTACGTGCTGGTGAAGATGGAACTGACCGACCAGGCCTACCATCTCATCAAGAACACGCCGAAGGTCACGGGTTTCCTCGGTTCGGGCGACAAGCCCATGCCGATCTCCGAGAAGGAGGCCATGGCCATCCTGCAGCAGGTGCAGGAAGGCGTCGAGCATCCGAAGCCGTCGGTCTCGTTCGAGATCGGCGAGCAGGTGCGCGTCGCCGACGGGCCGTTCGCGAGCTTCAATGGCGTCGTCGAGGAAGTCGACGAGGAGCGCGCCCGGCTCAAGGTGGAAGTTTCGATTTTCGGCCGGCCGACGCCGGTCGAGCTGGAATACGGGCAGGTCGAGAAGGTCTGACCGTTCGCGGCGCCGCCCCGAGGCGGCGCGAAAACCGTGGGAGAGGGCGGCGCAAGCCAGCCGCCGGCAACACCTCGGACCACGGCGTCAACTGCGCCCAAGTGACGTTGGGCAGGAAAGGTAAGGACGACCAATGGCAAAGAAGATTACTGGGTACCTGAAACTGCAGGTCCCGGCCGGCTCGGCGACCCCGTCGCCGCCGATCGGACCGGCGCTCGGCCAGCGCGGCCTCAACATCATGGAGTTCTGCAAGGCGTTCAATGCCGCTACGCAGGACCAGGAGAAGGGCGCTCCGACTCCCGTCGTGATCACGATTTTCGCCGACAAGAGCTTCAGCTTCGAGACCAAGCTCCCGCCGGTGACGTACTTCCTCAAGAAGGCTGTGAACATCAAGTCGGGCTCCAAGCTTCCCGGCAAGGACAGCGCCGGCACCATCACGCAGCAGCAGATCCGCGAGATCGCCGAAAAGAAGCTCAAGGACCTCAACGCCTACGACGTCGACGCGGCCGTGAAGATGATCGAAGGTTCGGCCCGCTCGCTGGGCCTGCAGGTGGAGGGCTGACAAGATGGCCAAGCTAGCCAAGAGAACTGCCGCCATCCGCGAGGGCATCGACCGCAAGAAGCTTTATGAGCTGGGCGAGGCGCTGAAGCTGGTGAAGGCGCGGGCGACCGCCAAGTTCGACGAGACCGTCGAGGTGGCGCTGAACCTGGGCGTCGATCCGCGCCACGCCGACCAGATGGTCCGCGGCGTGGTGAGCCTGCCGAACGGCACGGGCAAGACCGTGCGCGTGGCCGTGTTCGCCAAGGACGCGAAAGCGGATGAGGCCAGGAAGGCAGGCGCCGATATCGTTGGCGCCGAGGACCTCATGGAAGAGATCCTCAAGGGCAACATCAACTTCGATCGCTGCATCGCGACGCCCGACATGATGCCGCTGGTCGGCCGCCTCGGCAAGATCCTCGGCCCGCGCAACCTGATGCCGAACCCCAAGGTCGGCACCGTGACCCCTGACGTCGCCGGTGCGGTCAAGGCCGCCAAGGGCGGCGCCGTCGAGTTCCGCGTCGAGAAGGCGGGCATCCTGCACGCCGGCGTCGGCAAGGCCTCGTTCTCGGAGCAGGCCCTGCTCGAGAACATCAAGGCGTTCGCCGACGCGGTGACCCGGGCCAAGCCCGCCGGTGCCAAGGGAACCTATATCAAGCGCGTCGCCCTGTCCTCGACCATGGGGCCGGGCGTGCATGTCGATCCGGCTACGATCCACTAGATCGCAGCCGTGGAATTCCGGGCGGCTGCGGCCGCCCGGATGCCGTCCGCTCCGGTTCGCCGGGACGATCGGCCAAGTCCTGTCCGAGACTGCCGGTGCGCCAAGGGCGCCTAAACCCGCAAGGGGCCTGCAATAGACGGGGTGACGACCGAAAAGGATTTGCCGCGAGGCGAGGCGTTTTCGGTTTGAACCAGGCCAGTTGCCGCTCGGGATGTCCCATCCTTGCGGAAGCTCGGTTGACAGGCGTTAACCCGCTGGCTTCCGGCAACGGGGGGCAGCAATTGGCAAGCCCGGCGAGCCATTGGCAGACCGGGCCAATGTGGAGACTAGAGTGGAAAGAGCGGAAAAGCGTGAGTTGGTCTCGTCGCTCCAGGCAGCCTTTGCGGGCGCTGGGTCGATCGTGGTCGCTCAGAATGCCGGTCTGACCGTCGCCGACCTGGAGACTCTGCGCGTGCAGATGAAGCAGGCCGGCGGTCAGATCAAGGTCGCCAAGAACCGCCTGGCCAAGCTTGCTCTCAAGGAAACCGACAATGCGGACATCTCGGCCCTGTTTACCGGGCCGACGCTGGTAGCCTACGCATCGGATCCCATGACCGCGCCCAAGGTCGCGGCCGCGTTCGCCGACAAGAACCAGAAATTCGTGGTTCTTGGCGGCGCCATGGGGAAGACCGAGCTCGACGCCGACAACGTCAAGGCACTGGCGACGATGCCGTCGCTCGACCAACTGCGCGCCATGCTCGCCGGCCTGCTCAAGCAGCCCGCGACGCGGATCGCCTCGGTCGTGCAGGCGCCGGGCGGTCAGATCGCCCGGGTGCTGGCCGCATATGCCGACAAGAGCAACGCCGCATAGGCGGACCCCAAGGTCCTTTGGACCTCCACGGTTCGAACTGAAACGAAACAAACTGAGAGTGAAAAAAAATGGCTGATCTCGCCAAACTCGTAGACGACCTGTCCGCCCTCACGGTTCTCGAGGCCTCCGAGCTGTCGAAGATGCTCGAGGAGAAGTGGGGCGTTTCGGCTGCCGCCCCGGTTGCCGTCGCCGCCGTCGGCGCCGCGGCTGCCCCGGCCGCCGCTGCCGAAGAGAAGACCGAATTCGACGTGATCCTCGCCTCGTTCGGCGAAAAC
>NZ_DASWVV010000155.1:0-14264 GCF_036406155.1 Devosia sp.
GCCCCGGCCGCGCGCAGCCGGGCGAGGGCGGCGTCCGGCAGCACCGCGAACACCTCGTTGGCCTCGGCCGGCCAGGCCAGCCGCGCCGTGCCGCTCCGCGTGATGCCGGCGGCGAGGCGCTGCGCCATGGCGTTGGCGTGCGCCGCCGTATGCAGCCAGTTGCCGTCGGCGAAATAACCCTCGAACTGGGCGGCAACGAAGCGCGCCTTGCTCGCCGCGTGCCCGGCGCGCTGGCGCAACGCGGCGATGTCGCCGAATTTTTCCGGGGCGAAGACGACGATCGCCTCGGCCGCGAGGCAGCCGTTCTTGGTGCCGCCGAAGCTCATGATGTCGATGCCGGCGCGCCAGCTCAGCTCGGCCGGCGTCGCCCCGCTCGCCGCCACGGCGTTGGCGAAGCGGGCGCCGTCCATGTGCACGACGAGGCCGCTTGCGGCCGCCCGGTCGGCGAGGGCCCGGATCTGTTCGGGCCGGTAGACGGTGCCCAGTTCGCTCGCCTGGGTCAGCGTCAGCACGGCGGGGATGCCGGTGCGGCTGCCGGGGGCGAAGCGCTGGAGCGCCCCGGCCAGCGCTTCGGGCGCGATGCGGCCGTGCACGGACGCGAGCGGGATCAGCTTCATGCCGCCCGAGAAGAATTCCGAGGCGCCCATCTCGTCGTGCCAGACATGGGCGTCGGTCGAGCACAGGATCAGCCCGCCGGGGCGGGCGGCGGCGGCCATCGACAGCGCGTTCGCCGCCGTGCCCGAGCCGGTGAACCAGATGTCGAGCTCGGTCTCGAAGATGTCGCAGAAGCGGCGCTTGACCGCCGCCGTCAGCGCATCGTCGCCATAGGCCGGGGCGAAGCCGGCATTGGCGCGCGCGAGCGCCTCCATCACCGCCGCGCTGGCGCCGCTCCAATTGTCGCTGGCAAACTGCATCGCATCCTCCCGCGGCCCCTTCTTAGCGGCGCGGCGCGGCGCCGGCCAGCCCGCTCAGCCCGCCGCGGCGAAGCGCTCGTCGAAGGCGTAGCCGGCGCCGCGCACGGTGCGGATCGGGTCGGCGTCGCCGGCGCGGCGGTTGATGGCCTTGCGCAGGCGGCCCACATGCACGTCGACGGTGCGCTCGTCGACATAGACGTCGCTGCCCCAGACGCCGTCGAGCAGCTGCTCGCGCGAGTAGACGCGGCCGGGGTGGCGCATCAGATATTCGAGCAGCCGGTATTCGGTCGGCCCCAGATGCACGTCGCGGCCGGCGCGGCGTACGCGGTGGCTGGTGCGGTCGAGCTCGAGGTCGCCGGCCCGGAGCACGTTGGCCACCAGCGCCGGGCTCGCCCGGCGCAGCAGGGCGTTGACGCGCGCCACCAGCTCGGGCAGCGAGAACGGCTTGGTCACGTAGTCGTCGGCGCCGGTGGCGAGGCCGCGCACGCGCTCGTCCTCCTCGCCGCGGGCGGTGAGCATGATGATGGGGATGCGCGCGGTGTCCGTGCGCGCCCGCCAGCGGCGGCACAGTTCGATCCCCGACAGCCCCGGCAGCATCCAGTCGAGCAGGATGAGGTCGGGGCGCGTCTCGCGCATCAGTTCGGCCGCCTCGTCGCCGCTCGCCGCCGTCAGCACGGCGAAGCCCTCGGCCTCGAAATTGTAGCGCATCAGCGTCGACAGGTCGGCCTCGTCCTCGACGATGAGGATGGTGGCGCTCATGGCGGGGCCTCAGCTCTGGTGGCGCTGCTGCTCCTCGGCCGCGAGGTGCCGCCCGGTGAGCAGGTAGTAGGCCGCCTCGGCGATGTTGGTGGCGTGGTCGCCGACGCGCTCGAGGCTCTTGGAGCAGAACAGCAGGTGCGTGCACTGCGTGATGTTGCGCGGATCTTCCATCATGTAGGTGAGGAGCTCGCGGAACAGCGAGGTGTGCATGGCGTCGACCTCGTCGTCGCGGTTACACACCTCGATCGCGTCCTCCGGCCGGCGCCCGGCATAGGCGTCGAGCGCGGCCTTCAGCTGGCGCGCCACGAGGTCCGCCATATGCTTGACGCCGTTGTAGAACTTGGGCGCCAGGCTCATGCTCTCGATCTGCACCGTGCGCTTGGCCAGCTGCTTGGCCATGTCGCCGGTACGCTCGAGGTCGTTGGCCACCTGGATGGCGGTGACGACGAGGCGCAGATCGGCCGCCATCGGCTGGCGGCGGGCGATGATCGACACCGCCATGTCGTTGATGCGGTGCTGCATGCCGTCGATGCGCTTGTCGGCCTCGCGCACCTGCTGGGCCAGCACGTGGTCGAGCGTGAGCAGGGCCTTGGTGGAATCGGTGATGGCCTGCTCGACGAGGCCGCCCATTTCGGAGATGGCCTTGTGCAGGTTGATGAGTTCGTCTTCGTAGGAGGTGACGATGTGCTCGGATTGGGGCATGGCGGGAAAGATCCTCTCGTCAGCCGATGCGGCCGGTGATGTAGTCCTGGGTCTGCTTGTGCCTCGGATTGGTGAACATCTCCTCGGTCACCCCGTGCTCGATGAGCTTGCCCAGGTGGAAGAAGGCGGTCTTCTGGCTGACGCGCGCCGCCTGCTGCATGGAGTGGGTGACGATGACGATGGTGAAGTTCTCCCTGAGTTCGTCGATCAGTTCCTCGATCACCGCCGTGGCGATGGGATCGAGGGCCGAGGCCGGCTCGTCCATGAGCAGCACGTCGGGGCGGGTGGCGATGGCGCGGGCGATGCACAGCCGCTGCTGCTGGCCGCCCGACAGGCTGGTGCCGGGCTCCTTCAGCCGGTCCTTGACCTCTTCCCACAGCCCGGCGCGGCGGATCGAGGAGACGACGATGTCGTCGAGTTCGGTTCGCGACGGTGCCATGCCGTGGATGCGCGGGCCGTAGGCGACGTTCTCGTAGATCGACTTGGGGAAGGGGTTGGGCTTCTGGAACACCATGCCGACGCGGGCCCTGAGCTCGACCACGTCGAGGTCGCGGTCGTAGATGTCCTCGCCGTCGAGGGTGATCGTGCCCTCGACGCGGCAGCCGTCGATGGTGTCGTTCATGCGGTTGAGGCACCTGAGGAAGGTGGACTTGCCGCAGCCGGACGGCCCGATCAGGGCCGTGACCTCGTGGCGCTCGATGTCGAGGTCGATGCCGAACAGCGCCTGCTTCTGGCCGTAGAAGACGTTGACATTGCGCCCCGACATGGCCGGCCCGGCCGGTTCGGGCGGCAGCGCGGCGTCGTCGCCGGCGGGCTCCGGCGTCATGGTGGCGTGCATGGCTTGGCTTTCCCTGGTCTGGAGGATGGTCATGGCGCCTACCACCGCCGCTCGAGCCGCTGGCGCAGGAAGATGGCGATGGCGTTCATCACCAGCAGGAAGCCGAGCAGCACGAGGATGCCGGCCGAGGTGCGGGCGACGAAGCCGCGCTCGGGGCTGTCGGCCCAGATATAGATCTGCGTCGGCAGTGCCGTGGACGCCTCGAGGACGCCGCCGGGCGGGCTGGTGATGAAGGCGTTCATGCCGATGAGCAGCAGCGGCGCCGTCTCGCCCAGTGCCTGCGCCAGCCCGATGATGGTGCCGGTGAGGATGCCCGGCAGCGCCAGCGGCAGCACGTGGTGCAGGATCACCTGTTGCGGCGAGGCGCCCATGCCGTAGGCCGCCTCGCGGATCGAGGGCGGCACGGCCTTGAGCGCGTTGCGGGTGACGATGATGATGGTGGGCAGCGTCATCAGCGCCAGCACCAGCCCGCCCACCAGCGGCGCCGAGCGCGGCAGGCCGAAGCTCTGGATGAAGACGGCGAGGCCGAGCAGGCCGAAGACGATCGAGGGCACGGCGGCGAGGTTGTTGATGTTGACCTCGATGAGGTCGGTCCAGCGGTTCCGGGGCGCGAACTCCTCGAGATAGACGGCCGCGGCGATACCCGTGGGGAAACTGATGACGAAGCACACGAGCAGGGCATAGAACGACCCGGCGATGGCGCCGGAGAGCCCGGCGATCTCGGGGAAGCGGCTGTCGGCGTTGAAGAACAGCCCCCAGTTGAACGGCGTCGACACCCGCCCTTGCGCGACCAGCGCGTCGAACCAGGCGATCTGGGCATCGCTCACGCGGCGGTTGGCCTGCGGCGTGTCGCGCCGGATGGTCCCCTTGTTGAGTTGGTCGAAAATGTCGGCGGCAGGAACCTCGAGGGTGAGCGTGCCGCCGATGACGGCGGGATTGGCCAGCACCGCGTCGCGTACGAAGAACTGCGTGTTGGCGGTGAGGATCTGGCCCATCTGCCTGGCCTCGGCCGGATTGGCGGCGGGCGGCAGCAGCGCCGCGACGGCCTCCTTGACCACGTGGCGGTAGTTGCCCTTGGCGGGATCGGCGGGGCTCACATTGTCGGCGCCGATGGGGAAATCCACCCTTATGTGGGTCTGCACGAAGGCCTGGTAGCCGCCCGCCGCCAGGGTGGCGACGAGAATGGTCAGCAGGCCGATGGCGAGCGAGATGGCGATCACGCCGTACAGGCGGAGCCTGAAATCGGCGGCATTGCGCCGCCGGCGCAGGGCGGCCCGCGCGGCGGCGGAGCGCAGCGGCGGCACGGCGGGGGCAGCGGCGTCAGTCATATTGTTCCCGATACCTGCGGACGATGGACAGGGCCCACACATTGAGCCCGAGCGTGACGAGGAACAGCACCAGGCCGAGCGCGAAGGCGGCCAGCGTCTTGGGGCTGTCGAAGGCGGTGTCGCCGATCAGTAGCGTGACGATCTGCACGGTGACGGTGGTGACCGAATCGAGGGGATTGACGGTGAGGCTGGCGATGAGCCCGGCCGCCATGACCACGATCATGGTTTCGCCGATGGCGCGGCTGAGGGCCAGCAGGATGCCGCCGGCAATGCCGGGCAGCGCTGCGGGCAGCACCACCCTGGTCATCGTCTCGGCCCGCGTCGCCCCCATGGCCAGCGAGCCGTCGCACAAGGCCCGCGGCACGGCGCGGATGGCATCGTCGGCGAGCGAGGAGATGAAGGGGATGATCATGATGCCCATGACCAGCCCGGCGGCCAGCGCACTGTTGGGCGAGGTGGCGAGCCCGAGCAGCCCGCCCGCCTCGCGGATGGCGGGGGCGACGGTCAGCACGGCGAAGAAGCCGTAGACCACGGTCGGCACCCCGGCCAGCATCTCGAGGGCGGGCTTGACGATGCTGCGTACCCGTTCGCCGGCATATTCGACGAGGTAGACGGCGGTGAAGATGCCGATGGGCACGGCGACCACCATGGCGATGAGGGCGATCAGCAGCGTGCCGAGGAACACCGGGACGGCGCCGAAGGCGCCGCTGCCGGCCACCTGGTCGGGGCGGATGGCGATCTGCGGTTCCCAGCGCAGGCCGAAGAGGAATTCGTGCAGCGGCACGAAGCGGAAGAATTCCAGCGATTCGAACACCAGCGAGGCGATGATGCCGACGGTGACGAGCACCGCGATCACCGAGCACAGGATCATCACCGCCGAGGTGAAGCGCTCGACGCTGTGGCGCGCCCGGAAGCGGGGGGCGAGGCGGGAGCGGCCGATGAACAGCCCGAGCGTCATGGCGGCCAGCGCCACCACCGCCATGGCCCAGCGCGCGATCTCGCTCCAGCGCAGCCAGGTGTCGGCGGCGGCGCGGATTTCGGCGCTCGGCTCCTTGAAGATCAGGCCGCCCGCGACGTTCTTGATCTCGGAGAGCAGCAGCTGCAGCTGCGCCGGCGAGGCGCCCCCGGTCAGCGGCGGGGGCAGGCTCGCCACCAGCAGTGCATCGATCACGGCCCCCTGGAAGCCGACCCAGAGCAGCACCAGCACCAGGGCGGGAACGCCGACCCAGATGGCGACGAACAGACCGTGATAGCCCGGCAGCGAGTGCGGATTGGGGCCGCCCGCCGCAACGAAGCGTCGTCCCGCCGCGCGCCCTACATAGAAGGCGGCCGTCGACAGCACCAGGATCGCGAGCAGCAGGTAACCGAACACCGGCAGAAGCCTCCAGGAAGAACGAGGCCGGGTAGCCCCGGCCTCGTCCACGATTGATGGTTTACTTCGCCGGGGCGGCCATGGGCGTTCCGGCGGCAACGGCCTGGCGGGTGGCCTCGCGGATGTCGGCGGCGAGCGGGATCAGGCCGCGCTCGGACAGGTAACCACCCTCGCCGAAGGCCTCCTCGGAGACGTATTCGGTGACGAATTCGTCGAGGCCGGGGATGACGCCCCTGTGGGCGTTCTTGATGTAGAAATAGAGCGGCCGCGAAACGGAGTAGCTGCCGTCGGCAATGGTCTCGACCGAGGGCGAGACGCCGTCCACCGAGACGGCCTTGAGCGTGTCGGAGTTCTCGAACAGGAACGAGTAGCCGAAGATGCCGAGCGCATTGGCGTCGGCATTGAGGCGCTGCACGATCAGGTTGTCGTTCTCGCCGGCCTCGATGAACGGGCCATCCTGGCGCATGCGCTCGCACACTTCGGCCTTGCGGTCCTTGTCGAGCGCCTTGATCGCCGGGAAGGCGTCACAGCCGGCCTGCATCACCAGTTCGACGAAGGCGTCGCGGGTGCCGGAGGTGGGCGGGGGGCCGAACACGGTGATCGCGGCGGCCGGCAGCGTGGGGTCGATCTCGTTCCAGCTCTTGTAGGGATTGGCGACGATCTGGCCATCGATCTCGACCTCGGCGGCGAGCGCCTGGAACAGCTGCGCCTTGGTGAGGTTCATGTCCGGGCCCTGCTGCGCGTGGGCGATGGACAGTCCGTCATAGCCGATCAGTACTTCGGTGACGCTGTCGACGCCGTTCTGCACGCACAGGTCGAATTCGGATTTCTTCATGGCCCGCGAGGCGCCGGTGATATCGGGGAAGTCGGGCCCGACGCCGCCGCAGAAGATCTGCATGCCCCCGCCGGTGCCGGTCGATTCCACCACCGGCGCCGGATTGCCGGTCATGGCCGCGTACTGCTCGGCGACGGCCTGGGTATAGGGGAAGACGGTCGACGAGCCGACGATGCGGATCTGGTCGCGCGTCTGCGCGTGGGCGGCGGTGGCGCCGAGCGCGAGCACGGCGACGCTGGCGAAAAGTGCGAGTTTCATGGTGCGGTTTTCCTTCCGGAACACAGGCGCAAGGCCCAAGATGGCGGCGCTGGCCCGGCCATGCCGCCTTGACGCGGCGCAACCTATTGACGCTCTGCCATCGCTTTTATGACGGGCAGGCGACAGTTTTGTGACATTGCAAGCCACTGATTCAGAATGCATTCTTACGACGCCGCCCGGCTCAGCGCGCCAGCAGCACCTCGACCCGCGTGCCTTCGCCCGGCCGGCTGCTGATGGCCAGCGCGCCGCGGTGGCGGTTGAGAATGTGCTTGACGATGGCGAGGCCGAGGCCGGTTCCCTTCTTGCGGCGGCTCGACTCGGCGTCGATGCGGTAGAAGCGTTCGGTCAGGCGGGGCACGTGCTCTTGCTCGATGCCGGCGCCGTGGTCGGCGACGGTGACCATGTAAGCGTAGCCGGGCCGGCTGCTGACCGGGGCCAGCACCACCTCGACCCGGCCACCGTCGCCGCCATACTTGATGGCGTTGTCGAACAGGTTCTCGAACACCTCGTACAATTCGTCGCGGTCGCCGGTGACGACGGCCGCCTCCTCGGGCAGCGCCAGGTCCAGGGCCACGCCCGCCGCCTCGGCCTGCGTCTGCAGCCCGTCCCGCACCTCGCGCAGCAGCCGGCCGACATCGACGCTGCCCGTCGGCCGCACGTGCTGGCGCATCTCGATGCGGCTCAGTGACAGCAGGTCGTCGATCAGCTTGCTCATGCGGGCTGCCTGGCCGCGCATGATCGACAGGAACTTGAGCCGCGCCGCCTCGTCCCGTGCGGCCGGCCCGAGCAGCGTGTCGATGAAGCCGATCAGCGAGGTCAGCGGCGTGCGCAACTCGTGGCTGACATTGGCGATGAAATCGGTGCGCATGGCATTGAGGCGCTTCTGTTCGGTGAGGCTCTGCAGCACGACCACGAGCCGGCCACCGTCCGCGAGCGGCGCGATCGACACCCTGTGCCAGGTCTCGGTGGGGATGGTCTGGTGCAGCTCGACCGTCTGCGCCGCCCCGGTCACGCGGGCCGCGTCGATGGCGGCGAGCAGCGTCGGCGCGCGCAGCGAGAAAGCCAGCGGGACGCCGGTGCTGACGCCGGGGAAATGCTGGGCGGCCAGCGCGTTGCAGTGCAGCACGGCGGCGCGCCGGTCGAGCACGATGCACGGATCGGGCAGGGCGTCGGCGAAGCGGCCGAGGGTGCGGTCGTCGAGCGGCCCGCCATCGTGAACGTCTCCGGGGCCCGCCGTCATGCCGCCTTCACCTCCCAGCCGGGGCCGGCCCGCCGCGCCCGCACGGCCGCCGGCGATTCGCCGCCCGCCGCAGTGTAGGCGATTTCATAGCACGATGATGACAGCGGCGGGCGGCCCACCCGCGGGCGCCGTCCCGGCCGCCCCGCCTCGCCGGGCGGTCAGGCGACCTCGCTTGAGCCGATGCGCTTGCTGGCGGTGCTCCAGGCCAGCTCGGTGGTGCGCGCGATGATGGCCTCCACCATGGCGAACACGGCGACGTTGGCGTCCCAGATGCGGTCCATCGCCGTCTCGCACGGCAGCACGATCTTGGCATGGCGCGACACCGGCGAAATCCAGGCATCGGTCACGAGGACGACGAAGACGCGCCGGGAAGCGAGGCCGGCCGCGGCCTCGGCAAGTTCCGGATCGTAGCGGCGGACGTCGAAGACGATGGCCACGTCGCCGGCGCGCACGTCGAGCAACTGGTCGCTGCGGCTCGCCGAGCGACCTTCCAGCCGCCGCACGCCCGGCCGGATCAGGCGCAGGTGCGCCTCCATGTAGGCGGCCACGGCGTCGGTGAAGCGGCCCCCGAACAGATGGCACGCGCCCTTGTTGTCTGCCAGCCGGGCGCACACCGCCTCGAACTCGGAGCTGGGGATGCGGGCCGCCGAGGCAAGCAGGTTGTCGACGGCCTGCCTGACGAAGCGATCGAGGAAATCGGCGTCGTGGTCGGGGCGCGGCGGGCGGGCGAGGCTGCGCTGCAGCGGCGACTTGACGCGTTCCTCGAGCTCCTGGCGCAGGGCCCGCTGGAACTCCGCGTAGGAGCCGTAGCCGAGCTGGGCGATGAAGCGCAGGGCCGTGGCGGCGCTGGCCCCGGATTGCCGCGAGAACTCGGCGACCGGCGCGAAGCCGATGGTCGGATAATTGGCCAGCAGGCCGCGCGCCACCCGCTTCTCGGCGGCGGTCAGCCGGTGCATGGCCTCATGGATGCGCGCCTCGACACTGCCCGGCTCCATGCTCCCCGCCTCTGAAACGTGCATTTCAATATTGACAGATATCGCATTTCCGGAGCTACTGGAACAGAGGTTAACAGGACTGCGCGGGGGGATATGGGCAGTTCCGGGGTGGACTCCGTACGAACCATCAACGCGAGCGGCGCGTCGCCCTTCGTGCTCGTGTGCGATCATGCGTCCAATCGCTTTCCGGAGCGCTACGGCGACCACGGGCTGACGCCGCACCAGCGGCTGATGCACATCGCCTGGGATCCGGGGGCGCTCGCCGTGTCGCTGCGGCTGGTCGACCTGCTCGACGCCCCGCTGGTGCACTCCACGGTCAGCCGTCTGGTCATCGACTGCAACCGCGACATCGACGCCGTCGACCTCATCCCCACGATCAGCGAGCGCACCGACATCGCCGCCAATGTCGGCATTTCGCAGGCCGAACGCGACTACCGCATCCAGGCCTTCCACGCGCCCTTCCATGCCGCCATCGATGCCGTGCTCGATGCGCGCGGGGCGGCGGGGCGGGAGACCATCCTGGTGGCCGTCCACTCCTTCACGCCGACCTACAAGGACGTCGCGCGCCCCTGGCCGGTGGGTCTCATCCACGGCGCCGACGAGACCCTCACGCGCGCCCTGTTCGCCGCCCTCAAGGCCGAGGACCCGGGGCTCAACGTGGGCTGGAACGAGCCCTATTCGGCGCGCAACGGCGTCACCTACACGCTGGATCACCACGGCGACGGCCGGCGCCTGCCGGCGACCATGATCGAGATCCGGCACGACGAAATCCTCGAGCCGCCGGGCGTCGAGCGCTGGGCGGCCCGGCTGGCCCGCACGCTGCAGGTGGCGCGCGCGGCGCTGCGCAGCGGCGGCGACGACGTCCCACCCCCCAACCCGCGGAGGCAGGAGCGTGCCTAAGCCGATACGCGTGTTCGTCAAGGCCGTGGACACCTTCAACCTGTGGGTGGGCCGCGTCGCCATGCAGTTGCTTTTCGTGATGGCCGCCGTGCTGCTGTGGTCGACCCTGTCGCGCCTGTTGTTCAACGAGCCGGTCAACTGGGCCCTCGAGATGAGCCAGTTCCTGCTCTCGGCCTATTATCTGCTGGGCGGCGCCTATTCGCTGCAGAAGGGCGCGCATGTGCGCATGGACCTGTTCTACGGTCGGCTCGCCCCCCGCCAGCGCGCCATCACCGACGCCATCACCATCCTGTGCGTGATCTTCTTCCTCGGGGTGCTGCTGTATGGCGGCCTGTCGGCCACCAACTACGCCATCCAGTACAACCAGAAGAACTATACTGCCTGGTCGCCGCCGCTGTGGCCGATCAAGGTGGTCATGACCTTCGGCGTGTTCCTGATGCTGCTGCAGACCATCTCCACCTTCTTCAAGGATCTTGCCGAAGCGCGCGGGACGCCGATCGCATGAGCTCGGAACTCATCACACTCTTCATGTTCGCCACCATGATGGTGCTGCTCTTCACCGGGCAGCGCGTCTTCGGCGTCATCGGCTTCGTCGGCTCGCTGGCGGCGCTGTGGCTGTGGGGCTCGGGCTCGGCGGAGCTGCCGTTCAATGCCGCCTTCCAGGTGCTCAACTGGTATCCCCTCATCACCGTGCCGTTCTTCGTCTTCATGGGCTACGTGCTGAGCGAGAGCGGCATTGCCTCCAACCTCTACCGCGCCTTCCACGTCTGGTTCGGGCCGGTGCGCGGCGGCCTGGCCCTCGGCACCATCGGCCTCATGGTGGCGATTTCCGCCATGAACGGGCTCAGCGTCGCCGGTATGGCGATCGGCGCCACCGTGGCGCTGCCCGAACTGCTCAAGCGCGGCTATGACAAGGTCATGGTCACCGGCGTCATCCAGGGCGGCTCGACCCTCGGCATCCTGATCCCGCCCAGCGTGGTGCTGGTGCTCTACGCCATGATCGCGCGCCAGCCGGTGCTGCAGCTGTGGCTGGCCGGCATCCTGCCCGGGCTGATGATGGCGACGATCTTCTCCATCTACATCTATGTCCGCTGCCGCATCCAGCCCGAGCTCGGGCCGGCCATGCCCAAGGAGGAGCGCGACCAGATTACCTGGGCCGAAAAGTTCAGCGTCCTGCGCGCCGGCATCCTGCCGATCGTGGTGTTCGGCACCATGATGGGCCTGTTCCTCACCGGCGTGACCTCGCTGGTCGAGAGTTCGGTCGTCGGGGCGACGCTGGCGGCCCTCGCCGCCGCGGTCAGCGGCCGGCTCAACCGCAAGGTGATCGAAGTCAGCACCCGGGCCACGCTCGAGGTCAGCTCCATGTTCCTGTGGATCATGCTGGGCGCCCTCACTTTTTCAGCCGTCTATGACGGGCTGGGCGCGGTCAGGGCCATCGAGAACCTGCTGCTCAACACCTTCGGCCTCGACCCGTGGGGCATCCTGATCCTGATGCTGCTGAGCTTCATGGTGATGGGCATGTTCCTCGACGACACCGCCATGCTGGTGATCGTGGCGCCGCTCTACATTCCGCTGGTCAAGCAACTGGGCTTCGACCTCATCTGGTTCGGCGTGCTCTACACCATCACCTGCCAGGTGGCGTACATCACGCCGCCCTTCGGCTACAATCTGTTCCTGATGCGCGCGCTCGCGCCGCCGGAGATCACGCTGGGCGACATCTACCGCTCCATCCTGCCATTCACGCTGATGATGGTGCTGTCGATCATCCTGCTCATGATCTTTCCGCAGATCGCGATGTGGCTGCCCAACCTGTATACGGGGCGCTGAGCGGGGAGAGGCGGCTTGCCGCCGCGCCGCCAGGGGCGCGGCGGCCGGCGGGCAGAACAATGAAATCCCGCCCCGGCCGGGGCGGATCGACGGAGGAAGCAGGAGGAGTAGATGAGCGAAGTCAAGAAGATCAGCAAGCGCGAGTTCTTCAAGAAGGCGGGTCTCGCGACCGCGGGAGCCGTTGGATCGACGGCCCTCGCCATGCCCTATGTCAAGGCGCAGGCGCCGATCAAGTGGCGCCTGCAGACCTATGCCGGGCCGGCCCTGGCCGAGCACGTGTGCAAGCCGGGTGTCGACGCCTTCAACAAGGCCGCCAACGGCGAGATGGAAATCGAGATGTACACCGCCGACCAGCTGGTGCCGCACGGTGAGCTGTTCCGCGCCGTGCAGAACGGCACCATCGACGCCGCGCAGAGCGACGACGACTCGGCGGCGGCGCCGGTGGACGTCAAGGTGTTCGGCGCCTATTTCCCGCTCGCTTCCCGCTATTCGCTGGACGTGCCGGCGCTCTGGCACTGGCACGGGCTGAACGAGATCTGGGAAGAAGCCTACAAGGACATTCCCGAGGTCACCTGGCTGTCGACCGGGGCGTGGGATCCGTGCAACTTCGGCACCACCAAGCCGATCAAGAGCCTCGCCGACCTCAAGGGCCTGCGCGTCTACACCTTCCCGACCGGCGGCCAGTTCCTCAGCCGCTTCGGGGTGGTGCCGGTATCGCTGCCCTATGAAGACGTCGAGCCGGCCATCCAGACCGGCGAACTCGACGGCGTCTGCTGGTGCGGCATCACCGAGATGCATACGGTGGGCTGGGCCAACGTGCTCAAGTATTTCCTCACCAATCCGCTGTCCGGTGCCTGGGCCGGGTCCTACTTCGTCAACTCCGAGAAGTGGAACGCCCTGCCCGATCACCTCAAGCAGCTCTACCGCATGTCGATCGACACCTCGCACTATTACCGCCAGCACTGGTACTGGGCGGGCGAGGCCGACTACCGCATCAACGGCAAGCTCGAGCTGACGACGATTCCGGAGGCCGAGTGGAAGACGGTCGAGGATGAGGCGGTCAAGTTCTGGGACGAGATCGCGGCGCAGAGCCCGCGCAGCGCCCGCGTGGTGGAGATCATCAAGACCTACAACGCCAACATGGTCAAAGCCGGAGCGCCCTACCGCTACGGCGCCTGACCGGCACGCGCCGGCCGCGGCCCTGGGCCGCGGCCGGCTCCCTTCTCCCGGAGAGCCCGGTGGCCGACGCACACAGGACAGCAGCAACGATGGCCGGCGTGACCTACGCCGCGCGCGACGGCTCCTATTTCGAGAAACGTGGGCTCAACCGCTACGCCAATGTCGCCCATCTGTGGGCGCTCGGCGTCGGCGCCGTCATTTCCGGCCACTTCTCCGGCTGGAACCTGGGCCTCGCCGCCGGCGGCTGGGGCGGCATGCTGATCGCCGCCGCCCTGATCGGGACCATGTATCTGGGGCTCACCTTCTCCATCGCCGAAATGAGCCCGGCCCTGCCGCATACCGGCGCCGCCTATTCCTTTGCCCGGACCGCGATGGGCCCGTGGGGCGGGTTCCTCACCGGCCTCGCCGAAAACGTCGAATACGTGCTGGCCCCGGCCGTGATCGTGTTCTTCATCGGCTCCTACCTCACCGGCATTTTCGAGACCCCTGCCGAGTGGCAGCCGCTGTGGTGGGTGGCGGGCTTTGCCGCCTTTCTCGGGCTCAACATCTTCGGGGTGGCGCTGTCCTTCCGGGTGACGCTGGCCGTGACCCTCATGGCCGCCGCCTGCCTCCTCGTGTTCTGGATCGCCGCCCTGCCCCACGTCGATTTCGCGCGCTGGGCGCTGAACATCGGCCCGGGCGGGGTGGAGCTTCCCGGCGGCGGCGGCCCGCTGCTGCCCACCGGCCTGTGGGGGGCGCTCGCCGCCATGCCCTTCGCCGTGTGGCTGTTCCTCGCCATCGAGCAGCTGCCGCTGGCGGCCGAGGAGTCGATGGACCCGCGGCGCGACATGCCGCGCGGCATCATCGCCGGCTTTCTGACGCTGGCGATTTCGGCGGCCATGATCCTCTGGCTCAATCCCGCCGTGGCCGGAGTCGGTGCCTTCGCTCTGGGCCGCTCGACCGAGCCCCTGCTCGACGGTTTCCGCGCCATCTTCGGCGGCGGCACCGCCAAGGTGCTGGCATTGGTGGCGGTGATCGGGCTCGTCGCCTCGTTCCACACCATCATCTATGCGCAGGGCCGCCAGATCTTCTCGCTGAGCCGGGCCGGCTACTTCCCGACCGTCCTGTCGATTACTCA
>NZ_DASWVV010000156.1:0-16015 GCF_036406155.1 Devosia sp.
CGCTGGTGCCCATGAACGGGTCCCATTGCTGCGAGCCGGCGCGGCCGGCGCCGCGCGGCTGCCCGCCGAAGCCGCTCATGAACTCCTTGAGGATGTCCTCGGCCGAGAACCCGCCCGCCTGCGCGCCGGCGCCGCGCCGCGCTCCACCGGCGCCGCGGGCGAAGCCGGCAAACTTGGGCTGCCCGTCGGCGTCGATCTCGCCACGGTCGTACTGCGCCCGCTTCTCGGGGTCGGACAGGAAGTCGTAGGCCGACGAAATCTCCGAGAATCTCGCGTGGGCCTTCGGGTCGTCCGGGTTCTGGTCGGGGTGATGCGCCTTTGCCAGCTTGCGATAGGCGGACTTCAGGTCCTTGTCGCTTACGGACCGCGGCACCCCGAGCACGGTATAAGGGTCGCGCATGTCAATCCTGTCGAATCGGGACGTGCCCCATGGCAAGATCTAGCATCATTCCGCCCGCGGCACGCACGCATCCGGCGCCCGGCCGTGCTGCGGAAAGTCCGCACACGGTTGCCACGCCGTCGTTTCGCATCCTATATGGCGACGGCCCCTGGCCTTGTCCAGTGCGGCCAAGACATTGCGGGACACAGCGAAAATGCCGACAGCCACGCTTTCCGACCGCCTCTTCGACGACGCCGACACGGGCAGCATCGATCCCTTCCTGCTGTTCGAGGAGTGGTTTGCCGAGGCCCAGGCCGGCGAAGTCAACGATCCCAACGCCATGACGCTGGCGAGCGTCGACGCCGCAGGCCTTCCCGATGCCCGCATCGTGCTGCTCAACGCCCGCGACCGCCGCGGCTTCGTCTTCTTCACCAATTTCGACAGCGCCAAGGGCGCCCAGCTGCACGCCCATCCCCAGGCCGCGCTCCTGTTCCACTGGAAGTCGCTGCGCCGGCAGGTCCGCCTGCGCGGCCCCGTCGAGACCGTGGCCCCGGCCGAGGCCGACGCCTATTTCGCCACGCGGCCGCGCATCTCCCAGATCGGGGCCCACGCCTCGCTGCAATCGCAGCCGCTCGCGGGCCGGGAAGCGCTCATGGCCCGCGTCGACTCGCTCGAGCAGAGCCTGCCGGCCGGCGAGCCGGTGCCCCGCCCCAACCACTGGGGCGGCTTCCGCCTCGTGCCGCTGCAGATGGAATTCTGGAAGGATGGCGCCTTCCGGCTGCACGATCGGGTGCTGTTCACCCGGCCCGACGCGGACACGGACTGGGCCCGCCAGCGCCTCTACCCCTGAGGCGGCCATGCAGCCGCGCATCTCCGTCCTGACGCTCGCCGTCGACGACCTCGAGCGGGCGGGTTTGACGGCTCCGTAGCCGCAGTCGGGCCACGCAACCTTCCCCGCAAGGGGGAGGGGGCCGGCCTTTGGGCGGGGCGAGATCATGCCAGCTGCGCCGGACAGAACACCCTCCCCCGCGGCAGCGCGGGGAGGGTCGGGGAGGGGGTCGTGCCGCGCCCACGGATGGCGCCGGGTTCCTCATGCGCTCCGCCCTCTTGCACGCCGCTCGTCCGGGTATATACTGAACCACATGGTTCAGCATGCCCACACCCGTGTCGACGCCGCCTTCGCCGCCCTCTCGGACGCGACCCGCCGCGGCGTTCTCCTGCAGCTCGCGCGTTCGGACGCCTCGATCACCGAGCTCGCCGGCAGGTTCCGCATGACCCTCACGGGCATGCGGAAGCACGTCGGCGTGCTCGAGCAGGCGGGGCTCGTGACCACGCGCAAGGTGGGGCGCGTGCGCACCTGCCGGCTCGGGTCCGGCCGGCTGGAGGAAGCGGCGGCCTGGATCGAGGGCTACCGCCGGCTCTGGGAAGCCCGCTTCGCGGGGCTGGATGAAATCGTCGAGGAACTCAAGCGCAAGGAGCAGAGCGATGGACGCGAAAAGTGAAGCAGATGCCTCCGCAAAAAGGCTCACGCGCGTGGATCGGACGTCCGACCGCGAAATGGTCGTCACCAGGCTCTTCGACGCCCCGGCCCGCCTTGTCTTCAAGGCCTGGACCACGCCCGAGCTGTTCATGCGCTGGTGGGCGCCGAAATCGCTCGGCGTTCCCCTGCGCTCCTGCCAGATGGACGTGCGCACCGGCGGCAGCTACCGCCTCGAGTTCGGCGAGGACGAAGCCGGCTCCTGGGCGTTCTTCGGCAAATATCTCGAGGTGATCCCGAACGCGCGGCTCGTCTGGACCAATGAAGAGGATGCGGACGGCGCCGTGACCACCGTGACCTTCGAGGAAACGGACGGCAAGACGCTGCTGACCCTGCACGAGCTCTACCCCTCGAAGGCAGCCCTCGAGGCGATGGAAGGCGGCATGCTGCCCGAGCAGTTCGAACAGCTCGACGCGCTCCTCGCAACGCTGGCGGCAAGCACCGGCCGCGCGTGAGGGCGCGGAGCAGCAGACTGTGTCGGCCGCTGCATCAACGGTGGCCGGCTTGGCCGCGTCGCGCCTGGGCCGAGTCTCGGCATGACTGCTTCGCGCCACAAGCGGTGTAGCGGTCAAAGCTATCGCCCGGCTCTACGTTTGGCTGCCCGAGTCTTGCTGGATTTCGGCCAGGGGAGGATAGGCCATTGATCCCGCCTAAGGGGAGCAGACCTTGCGTCTCCACACCGCTTTTGTTTGGCGTCTCGGTTTTACCATCCCGCGCCTTAGCTTGGGGCCGCTTGGTCGGTCCCGGAACTCACTGCTTTCTAAGCCGGTGACAGGGGGAAAGTCGTCCGAGAGTGCCACAAAACCGGGACTTCCGGCGGACGTTCGGAGTCCGACCCGCAAGCGGTCCGCGAGTAACGGCGGACCCGAAGCCCGGAATTCTGACTTTCGAGGCTCGAATAGGGTATTGTTCCCCGCACACATGCCGAGGCCCCGGGAGGAAGGACTTTGGTCGATCTAACGGTCGATACACAACTGCGGCCGACTCGGCTGGCACTTTTGGTCCGCCCCTCGGACCTATCTTCCATCCGACGCTTCATGCGCGTCTGCGCCTGTATGTGGGGTGGGATTTATAACCCAATAATCCCCGTCTTCCCCGTCGGCCCGAAGGAGTGGCGCAAAGAACATTGGCGGTTCTCAAAGGGCCGCAACGTCGCCAAGGGGTATGTCGAGTTCTTTGAGCCTGACGCCTTTGTGGAGGCCGAAGCCGGGCTGTTGGACGAGGCTGGACTTCAGGGTGTGCGACGACAATACGAGATTCACAGCCGTGTTCTCCCGCTGGGTGACCTGCTCAAGAAGCAGGACGGACGCAACTTCGCTGAATTGAGCGTCGGGCTGAGCGTCATCGACGTGCTGCGGGACATCTACAAATCAGAGAGACGCTTTGCCTTGCGACAAGAGTCGCCGGCATATTTCGTCAAACCGGAAAGAGGCTCAGCTGCCGTCGAGGCCCTGTTCGGGGCCTACCCCACCGGAAAGGCGTCCACCTACTTCGAAAAAGGCTACAAGGACGTATTCCGACCGGAGATAGTCGCCGCTGGACCAGCGGCATGGAGAAAGGTCTTCGGCGCTGGCGCGCCCACTCCCTTGCGCATCACTCGCTACAGTATTGAGGCGAGCCGCAGTTGGAATGACGATCTTGTTATCTATGTTTTCGACCCGAAGCGGCCCACTGACCTGATCGATCTCTGGAACATGCGGCTGGAGCCAAATCCGGTCTTACCTGTGCCAGTTGGGTGGGCACAGGACCTTGCCCCAGACATCGCCAACATTCTGAAGGAAGAACATCGGCCGGTCGTTGGCAATCCATATGGCGTGATGCATCACGCTACGCTTGAATTCGGGCGGTCCTTGGCAGAGGCAGACATAGAGCAGGTCGTGAAGGCCGTGCGCCCACTCATGCCACCTCCTGATGCTGATGCAGCTAAGAAGGGGCAGGGTCCCTTGGTCGTGAAGCCGTGGCGCAACCAGGTGTGGGTCCGCCGTGGAGACGAGAACGGCATGCAGCGACCGACGCGAATCGAGCTTAGCGTTAAGAGCAACCGGGCGACCATTCAGGTGGACCGTGACTCCAAGCACATGATCGCGCACGTCGATTCGATCTTTCCTGACTTCGCCGAGCGCTTTGGTGCCCATGACCTTAGATGGGTCAACTCAATTCGCGTCTCCACATTCGATGACGAGGCGGTTGCGACGGTTCTGCCATTCAACATCATCGACCGGAAGTGGCCCCGATTGGCTCTAGGCGGTGACTCAGTGATGGTCGGGAGCGAGGGCTGGTCTGTTGGCCAACACTATCGCGGCCTAGGAACGAGTCTAGACCTTATGAGCCCGGAGGAAGCGATCATCGGTTGGCTTGGCACGCTGGGCGTACAGGCGACGGCATCTGAGCCCGGGTACATTGCTAAGCAGGTTCTTTCGCATCTTGGGGGTTTGCGGAGCGCCAATATTATCGCGCATGCCGAAACGCTCCAGACGCTTAACAAAATGGCCGGCGGAATTCGGGTTAGAACGGGTGGCGACGAACCTGAAACAGAGGAGGTGTTCGGTCGCCACTCGAAGTCGTTCGCGGATTGGAAGGCGATTCTGTCGCGCCGGGCAAAGGAGCGATCCTTTCGCGAAACGACCCTTGACCACCTTACGGACTCCAACGTCTTAAGGCTCGGCGTGGAAACCACGTGCCCTCATTGCAAAAACAGCAATTGGCATAGCATCTCCGACGCCAACTACTCGCTGCGCTGCGAGAGATGCCTGAAGATGTACCCCTTTCCGCAGGGCAACGTCGCTCGGCAGTGGTCTTATCGCGCGATTGGTCCATTTGCCGTACCGGACTATGCGAAAGGATCATACGGGGCGGTTTTGGCGCTCCACGCCCTCAAGTCGATGGCAGCGCATATGACACCCATGACTTATTCAACGGCTTTAACGATGAAGTTCGATGGGGCGATAGTTGAGGCCGACTATGTGGCTTGGATTGGCAAGGACACGATCGGCGATTTGCCGTACGAGTATCCGCGCTTGGTGCTTGGCGAAGCAAAGTCCTTCGGCAGAGGCGAGCTCATTAAGGCCAGCGACGTTGACCAGCTGAAAAAAGCCGCAGCAAAACTTCCCGGCGCAACACTAGCAGTCTCTGTTCTTCGAGACGAATTCACCCACGCGGAAAAGACGGTATTGACCGATCTAGCCAGGTGGGGGCGAAAGCTTGACGAGCGAGGTGAGCACCGGAATCCCCTTCTACTTCTAACTGGCACGGAGCTGCTGAATTACTATGTCACGCTCGAACGCACTTGGAAGGACAAAGGCGGCGAACACGCGAAGTTCGCAGACTACCGATTCACGCACGGCCTGCACGCTATCGCCGAATCCACGGTCGCTATTCACCTTGGCCTTCCATCCTTTGAAGAGGAGCGATGGCGCGTGGCAGAGGAACGCGTCAAACACCGCAGAAAGAGGCTGCTCGCCAAGAAGGCTGGGCAATAGGGGCAGCGCCTGCGCCGCTTTGGTGCGCGAACGGGATTTGGCAGCGACACGTCCGATGCCGTGCGGGTGTGGGCCCGAGATTTCGAGCGTGAGTCGCGCTGTCCTCGAAGCTGACCGGTCTGGACTCCGACCCGTCGGGATTGTAGGGCGATGCGAGGTCGTCGCGCACTGCACAGCGGGCAAAAGATTTGCTCCCACCATTCGCGTAAGCCCCGCGAATAGACACATCCACTCCCGGTCGGCTGTCTCGTCCCAACGCAATGGACGGGGTCGGATTTGTTCGGGAAAGGAATTTTCCTGAGTGACCCATTTCAGGCCGGTCGCCACTGCCCCGCAACCACGTGCCTCGACCGGATGCGCGGCGAGCGCACAACGCGCGGCCCGACCCCGAT
Source organism: Devosia sp. (assembly GCF_036406155.1). GTDB lineage: Bacteria > Pseudomonadota > Alphaproteobacteria > Rhizobiales > Devosiaceae > Devosia_A. The sequence continues at coordinate 5,788 of NZ_DASWVV010000156.1, forward strand.
TTCCTCCGCCCGGTGCCCCCCCTCTCCCTCCCTCCCTCCGGCCCCTCTTCTACCGTTTTCTGCCCCCGCCCGCCCCCGGGATTACTCCCCCCTTCTCCACCCGCCCCCAATCACCGCCACCCCCCCACCACCGTCGCCTCGCGTGTTGCAAATAGGTCCCATTTGCGGAATTATCCGTAAGAAGACCTACCCCCTCCTGACGGGCTATCCTGCCGCCAGAAACCGGCGCCAGAACAGCGGCTTCAAATATGTAATCCCCGTGCCCGGCGGCGCCGCTAGAATGGCCGCACCCCGCCGCAATCGGACGGATCGATACGAGCGGTCGTGGCGGGGGGCCGGGTGGCGCGGTGGTCGCATCGCGCCAGGCTGAAAGCGTGTCGGCGTGGGCCGGTTAGCCGGTCAAGCCGCTACCAACGCGGGGGGAGGCGGCAATGGGCGCCTCCCAAGGGACGACGGCCGCCACCCTTGAGGCGGCCGGGAGTTCCCCTGCGGCCGCACGGCTCCGCCGGAGCCGTCGCGGGGCGGGGAACGGCCGTGGCGGGTTCGCCCGCCCGGCTGGCGAGGCGATGCGGGGGCTCTCCCCGGTCGACCAAGCTGCCCACCGTCCTCGCGATGCGGCAGGGGATGCACCCCGCCCGGCGCGCCATAGGCCGAAAATCCCGGTCGTGCCGGCGGGGCGAGCGCCTCGTTCTTTGCGGACCAACCGCGTGGGGCCAGTTCCCGCCGGCGCCGTCCCTCGACTGCCCCGAACCCGGAGGCCACGCGGCCGGCCGGCGCCTCGGCGTGCCGCGCCCGCGGCGCCAGCGACGGGAATAGCCAAGTCCCTGCCGGCAATGGCCTTCAGCCTCTTGACGCCATGCCGGCGAGTCCGGAAGGGTTGGGCCAATGCGCATTCTCATCCGCACATCGAAATGGGCGATCTGGGCCCGCCGTTTCGGCAGCCTGGCGCTGCCGCTCGCCATCGTGCCGGTGTTCATGCACCGCGAGCGGCTGATCACCAGCGCCGAATTCCACCTCGTCGAGGCGATCGCCATGGGCGTCGCCGTGGCGGCGCTGCTGCTGGCGGTCGGCGCCTTCGCGCGGCTGTGGGTGACCGGCGACGAGGGCTGGGGCAAGGCGACGATGGGGCTGTTCTTCAGCCTGCTCTGCCTCTTGCCGCTCGCCTTCGTCGTGGTGCTGGCCCTGCGCTATCCGCCGGTGAGCGACGTCACCACCGATTTCGAACGGCCGCCCGGCCTCGTCTCCCCGGTCGCGACGGCGCCGTGGACCGCCGCCGAGCGCGCCGCCATCGAGGCCGCCTTTCCCAATGCCCGCACCCGCCGCTATCCCATCGAGGCGCCCCAGATCTACGCCTTCGCCGCGCAGCTGGCCGAACAGAAGGGCGGGGAAATCAGGGCCCGGCGCGCCCCGCAATCGGCCCTCGCCGAGGGCCAGATCAACGCCATCGCCACGACCCTGCTCGGCTGGCGCGACGAGGTGGTGATCCGCGTCACCGGCGATCCGCAGGGATCGTCCGTTGCCATGCGCGCCACCGCGCTGCACGGCCTGCACGATCTGGGCGAGAACGGGCGCCATATCGAGGAGTTCCTCGCCGCGCTCGACGCCCAGATCACGCTGTTCATGCGCGACGCCCCGGTGGCGCCGACGCCGGCCCCGGCGCCGGCCGAGCAGGACGGCTAGGACGGGGCCAGCGTCAGGCCGGCAAGTCCGCGGCGGACGGCGATGGCGCCGTGCGCCTCGAGGTACTCGACATGCGCCGCGAGCACCATGCGCGCCGCCGGCACGAGGGTGGGGGCAAGGCCGGGATAGAGCTCGCGCAGCAGATCGCCGATGCGCCGGGCGCCGCCGGCGACGGCGGCGACGATCTGCTGGTTGCGCCTGAGGCGGTGCGCGAGCAGCGCCTCGGCGTAGCCCGGGCCGTCGCCGATGGGGCCGCCATGCGCCGGCAGATAGCGCCGGTAGGGCAGGGCGATCAGCTTGCGCAGGGAGTCGAGGTAGTCGGCCATCGAGCCGTCCGGCACCGAGACCAGGGTGGAGTTCCAGCCCATGACGTGGTCGCCGGTGAGGACGTCCCCGCTTCCGGTGAGGCCGAGGCAGATATGGTTGGCGCAGTGGCCGGGGGTGGTGATGACCGTGAGGTCGAGCCCGGCGACCGTGATCGACTCGCCGTCGCGGAGGTGGCGGTCGGGGACCAGGTCCCAGTCGCTGTGGCTGTCGACGGAATTGCGCTCGAGCGGTCGCGGCTTGCGGCTCAGCCGGTGCCGCCCGGCGAACCAGAGCGGTGCGCCGGTTGCCGCCTGCAGCTTCGGCGCCAGCGCCGAGTGGTCGCGATGGGTGTGGGTGAGCAGGATCGCCTCGACCCGGCGCCCGCTGATCGCGGCCAGCAGCGCCGCGAGGTGGGCGGCGTCGTCCGGACCGGGGTCGAGCACGGCGACGCTCGCGGGTCCGCCCAGCAGGAAGCTGTTGGTGCCGGTGAAGGTGTAGGGGCCGCGATTGGGCGCGGTGACACGGACCACCCCGGGTGCCACCGGTTCCGGTACGCCGGTCGGCGGCGAAAAGGCGGTGTCGAAGCTCAGCGGGTTTGGGGCGGCAACCATTGCGCTCGGATGGGCGAGAGACTAGAAACGCGAGGATTTCCCCTCTTGCCGGAAGGTACATGAATGGCCGCCAACTTGACCACCCAGAATACCGTCTTGGGCGTATTGCTTTCCAGGCAGGGCAGCCACCGGCTGCTCGCCAATCTGGCGACGGTGGTGCTCGGCACCCTGCTGCTCACGCTCTCGGCCAAGATCAGCGTCCCCGTGCTGCCGGTGCCGGTGACGCTGCAGACCTTCGCGGTGGCGGCTCTCGCCGCCGGCTTCGGCTGGCGCATCGGCGTGGCGACGGTCGCGCTGTACCTGCTCGAGGGTCTCGCCGGCCTGCCGGTCTTCGCCACCGGCGGCGGTCTCGACTATGTCTTCCGCCCCAGCTTCGGTTTCCTCGTCGGCCTGCTGCCGATGGCCTATATCATCGGCCGCGCGGCTGATGCCGGCCTGTCGGGCAGGCCGGTGCTGATGTTTCTTGCCATGCTGGCGGCGGACGCGGTCGCCTTCGCCTTCGGTTTCGCGTGGCTGCTGGTGGTGGTGAACCTCATCGTCGCCCAGGGCGGCGCCGTCCCGGGCTGGCTCGATGCGACCAGCCTGTGGGCCTCCGCCTTCGACGGCGCGGTCAAGCCGTTCATCGTGTGGGACGCGGTCAAGATGGCCTTCGCGGCGATCACCGTGGCCGGCGCCTGGAAGCTTCTGGGCAGCAAGGCCTGATCTGCGCTGAGGCTGGGGGCCGGTCCAACTGGGCCGGCCTCGCGCTACACGCGGGCCGGCCACGCGCATGGGCGTTGCCCCGAAACGAAAAGACCCGGCCTCGGGAGGCCGGGTCTTCCATTGGTCGGAGTAGCGTGATTCGAACACGCGACCCCCTGCTCCCGAAGCAGGTGCGCTACCAGGCTGCGCTATACTCCGATAGGGGCTCGGGCCACCGCATTCGTGCCCGGTCGGCGCGCTTTATAGACGGGAGGCTGGCGCGGATCAAGCGCGGAAACGGGCGCCCGCGTTCGGTTGCGCCCCCTGGCCAAACCGTGTACGAACGCGCGCGTTGGGGCGTCGCCAAGCGGTAAGGCAGCGGTTTTTGGTACCGCCATTCCCAGGTTCGAATCCTGGCGCCCCAGCCAGTTTCCCCCTCTAGGCCCCGTGCCACCTGGGTTCCTCGCTTTCTAGGTGAGGCGCTGTAGCACATAAGTGTCGCACAGCACTGTCGCGCTGAGGAATCCGTTCGAGGAGGTTCCATGGCGCGCGTTCCCTACACATACAGGCGCGGCGCGATTTACTATTGGCGTCGGCGGGTTCCGGGGCTTCGTGAGCCGATCACCATCAGCCTTGGAACAGCTGATCCGCGGCTCGCGCAAACCCTGAGTTTGATTCTTGCAGGTGCTTCGGCGACCATTATTACAGCAAATGGATTCGCAGGCATGAACCACGACCAGGCGCAGACATTCCTGCGCGAGGCTCTTGTTGCCCAGCGGGAGCGCGTCGCCAATATCGAGCGCGTCCGCATCGACGCCGGGGAAGCTTGGGAAGAAGAGCGGCGCGCTACTCGCGCAGCTGCCATCGCCTTCAGCCTGCTTGCGGATCGGGGACGCAGCGCCCAGCTTACTCAAGACGAGGCGGCGGACCTGGCAGGGCATCCGGATGGCCGGGCGTTGCTACGGCAGGTCGAGGTCTCGCTTGACTGCTACCGCGCGATGCACTGGTCCGACAGTGCGACGCTGAAGCTCAAGCGTCAGCTTTCGGACCGGTTCGGGAGTGAAGTTTCCGCCGCGGACATCGATGAAGGTCGTCGCTTGAAGCTCAGAGCTTTCGCGATGGCTTCTGGCGCGGTTGCCTCCGAGGTGCGTAATCCATTTGACCTTGCGGCGCTCGCAGCTGTCGCAGCCGAATTACAGAATGTCACCAGCGGGGCAGCGCCTAAGCGATCGCCGGAGGCGCCGGCTGACGCACCGGCTGTCGAGCGGGAACCGCCTAGCCTAACCGCTACCGCCGCCAAGCGCGAGATTCCGGTCGAGGACTTCGGCGCCGCCAATATTCGCGATCTTGTCCAGCGGCTCATCACCGATCGCGAGGACGACGACTAACTGAGGGCGAAGACCGAAAAGCAGATGCGCCAGTCGATAGCACTGTTCTGCGAGATCACCGGCAAGGAGCGCATCGAGGAGGTGGTCCAGGGGGACGTTTCCAGGTTCTTCGACACGATGCGGTCGCTGCCCATCAACTACCGCAAGAGTCCGAAGCAGAAGCACCTGCCGATCTTCTACTTTGTCGAGGCTGCCAAGACCCTTCCTGAGGATCAGGTCGGGCTCGCCCGCGGAACGGTGAATCGCAACCTCGACAACTTGTCGCGCGTGGTTGAACTGGCCCGCGCGCGCGGCCACAAGGTCGCGGCGGGTCTTAATCCCTCCGCGCTTCGCATGAAGCGTAAGAAGCGCGCCCGTGCCGACCGGCCTCCATTCGCGTTTCATGATCTGCAGCGCCTCTTCGCCCACACAATATGGTCGGGCTGCAAAAGTGTCGCGAGGCGCAATCTCCCTGGCACTGCGGTGATCAAGGATGGACTCTACTGGGTTCCCCTGATCCTGGCATATACGGGAGCGAGGCTCGAAGAGATTGCGGGTCTGCTGACCGCGGAGGCGATCACCGAACACGTCATCCCGCACCTGCGCTGCGAGCGGCGGACACAGATGAAACAGACGTCCACCACCGCCTCGCCGTCTAGTTCATAAGTCTGTCCATTCCAGAACCGCGACGGCGAGCCGGAAGAGGCGGAGTGCGCGGTCCATCATGATGCGCTTTCGCCCCCGGCACATCCTCGCCGAGCGCGAGGTGCCGGCTGGCGCCAGATTCTTGTCGCGAGGCTACCGCCCCGATGGAGAGGGCTGCGACGCCTCAGCGCCGATTACCTGCGAGCAGTCCATTAAGCTCGGATGGAACCTTGCTGGCTTGAGCGGCCGAAAGCGGTACGGGCGGCGTATGGCGGCCGCTTTTCCGGCCGATGGGCCGCCAGTCAGACGGCAATCTGCTCGGATGCGATTCCCTGAGCGAAGGCAGCCGATGCAACCGCGAAACCCACCTCCGAAACAGACGCCGCATGCGGCGGCCTGCGACCAGCGGCCATCTCTCGCACGATCCGCTCCCGTTGCCCGGCACCGATAGCGTCAAGCTGCTGCGCGATGTCCTGATCGATATCGGCCATCGGCCCGCTTGTCCCGGGACGGGCTAGCCAGATGGCTGCTCCCCGGCGCCGAGGCGTAACCCGTTCTTAGTCATGGACGTTATCCCAAGTGTCTCGTAAAACGCGCCGAAGCGCCAATGTCGGCCAGCCAGTAATTACATCCGTACCGATGCCGCTCAGGTCGCTTCGCCTGGCGCCAGCGTCCCGCGTCGGGAACGAAATTACCTGCAATAACGCGGCACCATGGCCGCGTCCAGAGTCGACTCAGGGTAGCTGCGCCCCTTTTCCGGCCGGCGAGCGGCGATCCAGGCAGAGACCTGCTCTGGGGCAATGCCCCGCTGGGTAGCCGCCCTCGCCACGGCGAAGTCCACCTCCGATTCCGATGCGGCATGTGGCGCCCGGCGGCTGGCCGCCAACTCGCGCATGATCCGCTCGCGCTGTTCCGAGTGGATGGCATCGAGCACCAAAGCGATTTCAGGGTCGATGTTGGTGCTTGCTTCCGCCGCGCCTCGCGGCGTTTGGGGCCCGGCGCCCGCCGCCGCCCCGGCTGTGTCGAAAGATGCCAGCCGATTCAGCAGCGCGATCCCAGCATTGGCAACTCGGCCCGGCTCGGCGTGGTTCAGTTTCACAAACGGAAACCGTCCATCCTGCAGCTGATGTTTCGGCTTGCGGTTGGTGAACCCAGGCAATCGCCCCGGCTGACGCGGCGAGACGGCGCGTTCGTCGCCGCCATAGGCATGAGCGAGGTGCCGCGCCACCAGCCCCATGGTGGCATAGGGGACGGTTCCAGAGGCGACCAGCCGGATCCACGCCTGGAAGTTGCCGGCACTGGTCTGGACGACGAGGCAGGGCTCGAGCCCGTCCTTTGACAGCTGCTCGACGGTGTTGGCAGCGAGGTCGTCGATCATGACGACCCCGGGGTGGCTGTCCTTCACGCCCGGTCCGAGGCGCATGTAGACGTTGCCGCCCCGCGCATTGGCGGCAGCTGCGTGGGGCAGCAGCGCCATGATCTCGCTCGGCTCCAGGGCCCGATTGGTCCACTGTCCGTAGCCGCGCTTCTCGCCCGGCTTCGGCGGGAACACGAAGCCGATGTCGAGCGGCGCGCCGAGCGCGTTGATGGCAGTCCGTACTGCACGTTGTGTTGCCGGGTGCACCACCAGAGGTTCACCCCGGCGATACGGCCGCGCAGCAGCGTGTGGCCGAGGACGTTGAGCTTGCGGGCGAGATGCACCGGATGCAGGTTGCCCCAGTTCGCGGGGATCGGTTCGCCGAGCAGCGAGATGGCCTTCAGAGCGGATAGCGCCGCCTCGAGCACCGCGATCACGTCCTCGAGCTCGTCGAGCGCCAGCGGAACATATTTTGAGAACTCCCCGGCTCGGGCCCGGTCGCGCAGCTGGTCGATCCGGGGGGCGTCGCCCAGGGGATACTGACGCTCAACGGCGCCGCAGATCAGTGCATCGATAGCCATGGCATCGAGCGTGACCTGCTCGTCCAGCCGGAGCTTTGTCAGCCCGGTCATGGCGTCCTTCACCGCCTCGCGCATGTCCTTCAGGTGCCGGCGGACGCGGGGCACGGAGAGCGAGGGCGTAGCGGCCGGTGGCACGGGCGCAATCACGGGCTCGGGTTCGGTCCCGGCCCCCAAGTCCACCGACGCGTGGCCGATGTTGTCGGCATCGGGCGGGGGATAGTCGGTATCGGTCTCGTCAGGGTTGAAAGCGTTGGTCATGGTGAGGTCTCCGGTTGGTGGCCTCCCGGAAACAATCACGCAACCCAGCAAGCGAGACTATGGAATCTGCATGCGCGATGTCGAATTCGTAGTCTCTTGCTAAGCTTGCCTGTAACTGGTCTGGGTGACGGCGATCAGAGCCAGCGGTGCATCTGATATCCGCGCCCTTCGGGCCCGGACATCATCTGCAGCTGGCGAAGGGGGCGAGCCCCCTGTCGAACCCCTGCCGTCGCGGAGACGGCGATGGCAAGGCGCGGCAGCGAGAGCCGACAGAAGACGAAACCCGTGCTGGTTCGGCTGACCGAGGCCGACCATCGGCGTCTGACCATGCTGGCTGAGCGGGAGGGTACGAACCGCGCCGAATATCTGCGGCGGCGCATCGCGGAACCGGCGGGCACTTCCGCTTCGAGACCCTACACCTTGCCAGCCTTCTCCGAAGCTGACCGTATCCTGCTGGCCAGTGCCACCAGATCGATGGGTCATCTCGCCGGCCTGCTGAAAGTTGCATTGCTCAAGACCCCCGCGTTCGGCCGAACCGCACGGCTGCAGTCGATCCTTGACGCCCATCCCGACGAGTTGCAGGCGCTGCAGCGCCAGATCCGGGACCTGCTGGAGCGTCGGGGATGATCGGTGGCATGACCGAGCACGATGGCGATCCGGCGCTGGCGGCTCACCTCGGCAAGCTCGGCGACAATGAAACCATCACGATCCGCACGCATGGCCTGTCGGCCGACACGATCGACGACGCCATCGCCGAGTTGCGGCTGATGGGACTTGGCCGCAGCACCCGAAAACCATTGATCCACGCCTGGGCGAGTCCGAGCGTCGTCTATGCCGAGACCGATTGGGAACACCACCGCACCGCGTTCGAGCGGGAGTTCGGCCTCGAGGGCTTCCCGTGCCTCGAGGTGTTCCACCACAAGCTCGGCCAGGGCGGCCGCACCGTTCGCCACGGACACCGCGTCTACCTGCGCATCGATGCCGACGGCAACGCGGTTCGCACCAGCCATTCGGCAATCCGGCAGGAGAAGGTGAGCCGCATCGCCGAGTTCGAGGCGGGGGAGAGACTGACCAGCGGGTGCTTCAACCAATCCGTCGTGGCGCGCCTGCGGCGCGATGGGCGCTACGATGTCGCCGACGCAATGCAGCGGGCCGGGCTGGGCGACGCCAATGCAGTATCGGCATCGACCTCGTCAGAGCGGGCCGAGGCGGAACGGCGAAATGACGTGGCGCCCGACGAGGTGTGGCGGCGGGCGAGCGCGGCCTGGCGGCGCTCCGACGATGGCGCCTCGCTGCTAGCCGCCTTGGCGGAGTCGGGCCTGCGACTGGCCCTGGGCGAGAAATGCCCCGTCGTCGTTACACCGGCGGGCGCTATCGTTCCGCTACTCCGCGCCATCAACAAGGGTGGCGAGCGACAGAGTGGACACGCTGTGCGCAAGGCCGAACTCGCGGCGAGACTGCACGGCTTGGTCCTCCCCGCCGCCGGTGAGCTCGGTCCGATGCCGGGCTTCGGGCCGGGGCTCTTCGCCATCATCAATCTGGATCGCTTGCCCTTGCCGGACCAGCCACAGGCGCCGGACGATGCCGAGTTCGACAAAGCCTCACCCCCGCCGGTTGAACAACCTCGCCTGCTGACCATAGAACAGCATGCGGCGTTGCTAGCGCTCGACAACGCCTTCCACAACACGGCCGCCGCCCGGGCAAAGGCCGTTCGCGAGGCAATCGAAGCCGAGATACTGGAAACTATCGCCCGCCGCCAGCGGGCGGAACCCCTCAGGCAGCGCGTCTCCAAGGAGACCGCCGCCTGGGATCTGCCCAGCATCGGCGTCGTGGGCTGGCGCGATGCCTATCGTGCTGAGCTGGCCGGCCTGCCGAAGAGATATGGTGAATATCTCAGATGGGTCGACCGACTCGACGCCGAGCGCCGCCGCGTCGTGCTGAAGAGTGGCGCCACAGTGACGCTGGCGCCCACGCAGGCGCGGTCGAACCAGGCCACGACTGATGTCATCGCCATCATGATCGCCCATGCCCGTGGGCGGGGCTGGCAGAGAGTGACCATAACGGGCGGCACGGCACCGTGGCGACAGGCGATGACCAAAGCAGCCACCCGCGCGGGCTTCGCCGTTGCGGATGCAGAGCTACAGGGCATCGCCCAGGCCGAACGCGTGCTCATGGCTCGCGAGCAGCTCCTCCAGCGCTGGTGGCGGATCCGTGCGGCGCTCGCGACAACAGCGGTGGAACAGCAGTCCGTCCCAAGGAAGGTGGCGCTGGCGCTCCTCGCCCGGTTGGCCGACGATCCCGGTATAGTCGAGCTGGTCGCTGACCCGGTGCGGCGCGAGCACCTCGTCGTCGAACTCGAGGCTTATCGCGACTACAGGAAGCTTCTCCAGCAGCACCGAAACGGCTCCGGTCCGCCTCGGCCAGGATAGGCGTGCGATCGGGCACAGCGGGGCGGGCGGCGGGCCCGCCCGAAACGCCGTCCCGTACGGGCGGCGACCGGCCTGCTTTGCGACGTGTTGCAGTCTTTGTGGGAAGGGCCCATTATAGTCCTTTGGCATGCCAGGTTTTGGACGTTCGGTTTGCGCCAAACAGCGGTCACTGATCCCAAGCAGCGGGGCGGCGCGATTGGGTCCGGACCCCAATGACCGACCATCTGCGAGCCTGACACGGCGCAAACGGCCACACCGACACAAGCTCCCCGTTTCTATCCACGCCCCCGCGCGGGGGGCGACGCGCAGGGAG
>NZ_DASWVV010000157.1:0-4823 GCF_036406155.1 Devosia sp.
GTTCGGCGGCATCGACATGAAGCCGCAGACGGCCGAGCTGAAGAAGGGCGTCGAGGTGCTGATCGCCACGCCGGGCCGGCTGCTCGACCACATCGAGGCCAAGAACGCGGTGCTCAACCAGGTCGAGTACGTCGTGCTCGACGAGGCCGACCGCATGCTGGACATCGGCTTCCTGCCCGACCTGCAGCGCATCCTGAGCTACCTGCCCAAGCAGCGCCAGACGCTGCTCTTCTCGGCCACGTTCTCGCCCGAGATCAAGCGCCTCGCCGAAAGCTATCTGCAAGACCCCGTGCTGGTCGAGGTGGCGCGCCCCAACGCGACCGCCACCAACGTCGAGCAGCGTTTCTACAGCGTCACCACCGATGAGAAACGCGCCGCGGTGCTCAAGCTGCTGAAGGAGCGCTCGCTGGGCCAGGCGCTGGTGTTCGTCAACTCCAAGCTCGGGTGCGCCCGACTCGCGCGTTCGTTCGAGCGCGACGGGTTGCGCACCAACGCGCTGCACGGCGACAAGTCGCAGGACGAACGGCTGAAGGCGCTCGACGCGTTCAAGCGCGGCGACGTCGACGTGCTGGTGGCCACCGACGTGGCGGCGCGCGGCCTGGACATCGCCGACCTGCCGGCCGTCTTCAATTTCGACGTGCCGTTCAATGCCGAGGATTATGTGCACCGCATCGGCCGCACCGGCCGTGCCGGCGCCTCGGGGCTGGCGATCACGCTGGTCGCCCGTGAAGACAGCCGCTTGATCGGCGACATCGAGAAGCTGATCAAGAAGAAGATCGAACTCGAGCCGCTGGAGCTCGACGACGAGCGCCCGCGGCGTCCGCCGCGTGAAGACCGCGTCCGCCGCGACGACGACGATCGCCGGGAGAGCCGGAGCGTGCCGCGCAGCACCTACGCGTACGCGCCGCCGAAACCCGCTTCTGATCCGTTCTTCGAGCGCCCCTACGAGGCGAAGGAGTCCGCCGAGCCGGCGTGGGAAAAGACCAAGTCCGCCGAGTCCGTTCCGGCGCCGCGTGGCTTGTCGCCCAACATCAAGCCCAAGCGCAAGGTGGCGGCGCTGTTTGGGGCGAAGAAGGCGGAGTGACGGCGGCTGGGGCTGCGCTCAGATCGGGCATTCGCCAACCGTTCGGCTGAGCCTGTCGAAGCCCCGCACCGGGTTTGCAGACACTTCGACAGACCCCAGGCGTGTCCAGATGTCCCGCGCCACCTCTGTAAACTGCGAGTCCAGCCGAAAGTTGGAGATGAGTATGTCTACCCTCGTTGAAGAACTGTCAGCCCGAGCTCGCGCGCTGCCGCCCGAGGATCGCGCTCGGCTCGCTGAGGATCTGTTGGAGTCGCTGCAAGAAGACTCCGAAACCGAGGCTGAGGCAGCTTGGGACCACGAGATCGAACGGCGCGTCCGTGAGGTCAAGGCGGGCACCGCTCAGCTCATTCCGGCAGAGGATGTGCATGCCGCGGCACGACTGATCCACGGGCGGTGAGGCTCATCAAATACCACGAGGAGGCTCGGGCCGACTTCCTTCACGAAGTGCAGTACTACTCGGGCCTCAGCGCTCGTCTTGGGGAGCGCTTTGACAGGGCTGTTCAAGCCGCTGAAGTTCGCGCGGCCGAAGAGCCGGATCTTGGCTCACCTTACAGCCACGGCACGCGCCGGATCCTGGACAAGAAGTTCAAGTTCTCGTTGGTGTACCTCCACTCTGAGCAAGAAGTCTTCGTCATTGCAGTCGCTCGGTTCCGCCGACGGCCAGGCTACTGGAAAGCAAGACTCGGCGCGGCCTAACCCTTCTTGGGCGCTTCTTCGCGAACGCCGCGCACGGCTGGGGCGTGGAATCAGGTCTTCAACCGAGCAGGCTGAACACGGCCGGCACGTCCTTCGGCATGGTCGACGGCGCGGCCTTCCAGCGCGCCACGCTGTCGCTGCGCGTCCACTCCTGCGGCAGCGTCAGACCGCAGCTCACCGACAGCCGCGTCTGCCCGGCCAGCGTGCCGAGCAGCGCGCCTAGCAAGGCTTCGTTGCGGTAGGGCGTCTCGATGCAGATCTGCGTCTGCCCGAGCCGCCGCGACAGGGATTCCAGTTCGCGGATGCGGGCGCCTCGCTCGGCGGCGTCCACCGGCAGATAGCCGACAAATGCGAAGCTCTGGCCGTTCATCCCGCTGGCCGCGAGCGCCAGCAGCAAGGAACTGGGCCCCGACAGCGGCACCACCTTGACGCCCAGCCGGTGCGCCGCCTGAACCAGCGCGGCGCCGGGGTCGGCGATCGCCGGCAGGCCCGCTTCGGAGATGAGCCCCATGTCCTGCCCGGCCAATGCGGGCGCGAGCAGGGCATCCAGCGGCGGCACCGGGGCGCCCGGCTTGCCGCCTTTGTTGGGACGCGGCAGCTCGGCGATCTGCAGCGATTGCAGCGGCTGCGCAAGCGGCACCAGGGCATCCACCCGCTTGAGGAACGCCCGCGTCGTCTTGGCGTTCTCGGCCACCCAGCAGGGCAGCCGCGCCGCGATGCGGATCGCGCGATCGGGCAGCACGTCGGTCAATGAGGCCTGGGTGCCTTCGCCGCCCACGCCGAAGTCGAGCGTGTTGGGCACCAGATACAACGTGCCGGTCATGCAGAGAGCACGTCGAGCCCGGCCCGGCGCAGCAGCTCGCAGGTCTTGATCAGGGGCAGCCCGACCAGCGCGGTCGGGTCGTCCGACTCGATGGCCGCCAGCAAGGCGATGCCCAGCGTCTCGCATTTCGCGCTACCGGCGCAGTCATACGGCTGCTCGAGCCGCAGGTAGCGCTCGATCTCGCTATCGCTGAGTTCACGGAAGCGCACGGTGACCGGCACCCGCACCGACGCCTCGAAACCCGCCCCGGCATGCACGACGGCGACCGCCGTGTGGAACACCACGCTGCGCCCGCTCATCGAACGCAGCTGCTCCACCGCGCGTTCATGCGTCCCCGGTTTGCCGATCGGCCGGCCGTCGAGTTCGGCCACCTGATCGGAGCCGATGACCACGGCGGCAGGCGCCTGTGCCGCCACCGCGTGCGCCTTCGCCAGGGCCAGGCGCGAGGCGATCGCGGCCGGTGCTTCGGCAGGCAGAGCAGTTTCGTCGACCTCGGGCGACCGCACCTCGAACGGCAGGCGCAACCGTTCGAGCAGCTCGCGCCGGTAGCGCGATGTGGAGGCGAGGATCAGCGGCGCCGGCGGCAGGGTCATGCCGGCGATTCTCCCATTGCCGCCGATGTGCGCATTGGCGTGTCGGACAGGGTCGAAACGTACACTCGCCCTCATGAACAGGCCCATGAAAACCCGCCCTGCCGACCCGCGGCACCTGGACGTGGAAAGCTTCGCCAAGGAGGGCTCGGTGCTCGAAGGCGAATGGCCGCTCGCGGCGCTCGATCGCCTGGCCGACGCGGCACATGCCGACGCCAAGCCCGCTGCCACGGACCTCGCCGCCTGGCGTGCCGAGGGCGAGAGCCGCCCGGTGCGCGGTGGGGCACCGCAGACCTGGCTGCATCTGCGCGCGTCGGCCCAGCTGTCGCTGGTGTGCCAGCGCTGCCTGGGACCGGTCGCCACGCCGCTGCAGGCCGAGCGCAGCTTCCTCTTCGTCGAAGGCGAAGACACGGCGGCGCAGCTCGACGCCGACACCGAGGACGACGTGCTGGCGCTGACGCGCTCGCTCGACCTGCGGACCCTTGTCGAAGACGAACTGCTGCTCGCCATGCCCTTGGTGCCGCGCCACGAGCTGTGCCCGCAACCACTCCCGCTGCCCGACGACGATGATGCGGAGGAGCACAAGCCGAACCCCTTCGCGGCGTTGGCGGCCCTCAAGCGCGGCCCGCCCAACTGACCAGGCGGCTTACTGCCCAACCCGCCGCCCGAGCGCGTGATGTTAGAATTGCAGGCTTTTCGGCTGGCGCCCTGCCCGGATACCTGTCCGGACGGCGTTCAGCCCCACCTCCCGGCGCGAGCGCCGCGGCCTCATGTCGGAGTGCCGCCCGCCGCCGGAGACCCAGGAGAATCCCATGGCCGTTCAGCAGAACAAGAAGTCGCCCTCGAAGCGTGGCATGCACCGCGCGCACAACGCCCTGGCCACGCCGGGCACCGCGGTCGAGCCGACGACCGGCGAAACGCATCTGCGTCACCACATCAGCCCGACCGGCTTCTACCGCGGCCGCAAGGTCCTGAAGACCAAGGCCGACGCCTGACCCGGGGTTCGCGGCGAAGCCGTTGCATCGTTTCGATCACGGCCGATGTTCCTGCTGCCTCATCGCCCGGCCTGCGCCAGCAGTGCCGGGCGTTCGCATTTGAGGCATGGGCCTCCATGCATTGCTGTGCAGTCCCCTCGCTGAAATGAAACCCGCAGTCCGCCCCGCGACATCCGTTCGGGCTGAGCTTGTCGAAGCCCCGTGGGCAAGCTGCCGGCGCTGCCCCTTCGACACGGGGCCTTCGACAAGCTCAGGCCCCTGCTCAGGGCGAACGGTTGGAAAACTGACATGAGCCTCCTCCCGTCGCTTCCCCCCATGCGCCTGGCCGTCGATTGCATGGGCGGAGACCACGGCCCGTCGGTCACGCTGCCGGCCTGCGAGGCCTTTCTCGCGGCCCATCCGGAGGCTGAGCTGATCCTCGTCGGCCGCGCCGATGCGCTGGCACCCGCCGCCGCCTGGCCGCGCTGCACCGTCGTCGCCGCCACCGAGGTGGTCGAGATGGACGACCCGATCGAAGTCGCCTTGCGCCGCAAGAAGGACTCGTCGATGCGGGTGGCGATCACCCAGGTCAAGCCCGACGCTGACGGCCGGGCGCCGGCCCACGCCTGCGTCTCGGCGGGCAACACCGGCGCCTT
>NZ_DASWVV010000158.1:0-2381 GCF_036406155.1 Devosia sp.
GGATGCGGCCCCGGCGAGGCCGGCCGGCGTGTGCGTATCAACGGCGCCACCGCCCGCGCCGTCGAGGAGATGAGCGCCTATCTGCGCCTGCTCTGGCTCACCCCGGCGATGGACGGGCTGTTCACCGGCCCGGCCGGCGAGCGCCGCCGCTTCCTCGACCGGCTGGTGGTCACGCTGATCCCCGGCCACGCCGCCTCGGTCGCCGATTTCGACAAGGCCATGCGCCAGCGCAACCGCCTGCTCGAGGAGGAGGCCGACCCGCTCTGGCTGAGCGCCGTCGAGGCGCAGATGGCCGAGCATGCCGGCGCCATCCACTTCGCCCGTACCGACAGCCTCGCCCAGCTGCAGGCGCTGCTGCTCGAGGCCGTCGGCGACGACAGCTTCCCGGCGGCGCGGCTGGCGCTGACGGCGCTGTTTGCCGACGGGCCGGAGCCCGCCTCCTCGCGCGCCCTCGAGGCCGAACTCAAGGCGCGCTGGGCCGCCACGCGCCGGCTCGACCGCGCCGCCGGCCGCACCCTGGTCGGCCCGCACCGCGTCGATTTCGAGGTCCGCCACGCCCAGAAGGACATGCCGGCGGCGCTGGGCTCGACCGGCGAGCAGAAGGCGCTGCTGATCGGGCTCGTGCTCGCCCATGCCCGCCTCGTCCGGCGCATGACCGGCATCGCCCCGCTGCTGCTGCTCGACGAGATCGCCGCCCATCTCGACCCCGCCCGCCGCGCGGCACTGTTCGCCGCCCTCGACGGGCTCGGCACGCAGTGCTTCATGACCGGCACCGATCCGGTGCTGTTCGAGGCGCTGGACGGGCGGGCCCAGCTGATCACGGTGCGCGACGGGCGCCTGACCGGGCCGCGCTGAACGGCCGCGAACCCTTGAAAAACCGGCCCGAAATAGCCATTTCCCTTGGGTATCCGGGGGTGATCCGCTAGACCCTTGGGAGCGGAAAATCCACTGATTCGGGACCCCTTTTGAGCACCTCCGAAACTCCGTCACAACCGAGCGATTACGGCGCCGACTCGATCAAGGTCCTCAAGGGCCTCGACGCGGTGCGCAAGCGCCCCGGCATGTATATCGGCGATACCGACGACGGCTCGGGCCTGCACCACATGGTCTACGAGGTCGTCGACAACGCCATCGACGAGGCGCTGGCCGGGCACGCCGACCTGGTGACGGTGACGCTCAATGCCGACGGTTCGTGCACGGTCGCCGACAACGGGCGCGGCATCCCCACCGGCATCCACCAGTCCGAAGGCGTCTCGGCGGCCGAGGTCATCATGACCCAGCTGCACGCCGGCGGCAAATTCGACCAGAATTCCTACAAGGTCTCGGGGGGGCTGCACGGCGTCGGCGTCTCGGTGGTCAACGCGTTGTCGGTATGGCTGCGCATGCGCATCCGCCGCGACGGCAACATCCACGAGATGAGCTTCAGCAACGGCAACGCCGACGGCCCGCTCTCGGTCACCGGCAGCTACGAGCCCGACCTCCGGCCGGGCACCTACGAGGGTCGCAGCGGCACCGAGATCACCTTCCTGCCGTCGCCCAAGACCTTCACCATGACGGAGTTCGACTTCGCCACGCTGGAGCACCGGCTGCGCGAACTGGCCTTCCTCAATTCCGGCGTGCGCATCGTGCTCAACGACAACCGCCACCCCGAGCCGGTGACGGTGGAGCTGCATTACGAGGGCGGGCTCGAGGCCTTCGTGCGCTATCTCGACAAGGTCAAGACGCCGCTCATCGCCAACCCGATCATGCTCAGGGCGGACAAGGACGGCATCGTCGTCGAAGTCGCCATGTGGTGGAACGACAGCTACCACGAGAACGTGCTGTGCTTCACCAACAACATCCCGCAGCGCGACGGCGGCACGCACCTCGCCGGGCTGCGCGCCGCGCTCACCCGCCAGGTCACCAACTACGCCGAGCAGAGCGGCATCCTGAAGCGCGAGAAGGTGCAGCTGAGCGGTGACGACACGCGCGAGGGGCTGACCTGCGTGCTGTCGGTCAAGGTGCCGGACCCCAAGTTCTCGTCCCAGACCAAGGACAAGCTGGTCTCCTCCGAGGTCCGGCCGGTGGTCGAGAGCGTCGTCAACGACAAGCTGCAGCAATGGTTCGAGGAGCACCCGGCCGAGGCGCGGGTCGTGGTCGGCAAGGTGGCCGAGGCGGCCGCCGCGCGCGAGGCGGCGCGCAAGGCGCGCGAGCTGACGCGGCGCAAGTCGGCGCTCGACGTCAATTTCCTCGCCGGCAAGCTCAAGGACTGCTCCGAAAAGGACCCGGCCAAGTCCGAGCTGTTCCTGGTCGAGGGCGATTCCGCCGGCGGCTCGGCCACCCAGGGGCGCGACCGCTCGGTGCAGGCCGTGCTGCCGCTGCGCGGCAAGATCCTCAATGTC
>NZ_DASWVV010000159.1:0-27772 GCF_036406155.1 Devosia sp.
CCGGGAACCAGACTTCGTCATATTCGGGTTCGGCCGGCTGGCTGGCGGCCTCCGGCGGGGGCGCGCCCAGGTCGGCGGCGGCCGCTTCCACGGCCGCGGCTTCCAGCGTTTCGGCCTGTATCTCCTCGGGCGCCGGCGTCCCTTCGACTGCGTCTTGCGCGGCGGCATTGCCGGCCGCCTCCGCCACGCCGTCGGCGGCGGCCTCGGGCAGGGGGGCAGCCACCGCCGGCCCCGCAGCCTTGGGCGTGCGGCGGAGCCTGTAGCCGAGGGCGGTGAGGATCGAGGCGAAATCCTCTCCGGCGGTGCCGAGCAGCGACGTCATCTCCACGGTCACGCGGAAGCCGTTCCCCTCGGCCGCGCCGGGCGGCAGGTCGCCCGCGTGCCGCGATGCGTCGAGCGCGATCAGCGGCCGGATGATGTCGGCCAGCCGCTCGAGGATGTCGACGCGCACCGCGCGCCGGCCCGCCACCTTGAAGCCGGCGACCTCGTAGAGCTTGGGGCTGACCTCGGGATCGATGAGGAACGACGTCCGACCCGACAGCACGATCTGGGGCAGTTCGCCGACGCCGGGCTGGCGCACGCCGCCATGCTTGACGGCGTAGAGGATGATGGCCAGTTCGCGCGGCGCGGGCTTCAGGCTCGCCGGCACGTAGATATGGTAGGCGCCGAACTTCACCCCGAGCTTGCGCAGCTTGGCGCGCACGTCCTGGTCGAGAGCCTTGACCTGCTCGGCCACCGCGGCGCGCGGCAGCAAGCCCAGGTTCTCGGAGAGCTGGAAGGCGATGCCGCGGGCGGCGCCTTCGAGATCGGCCGGCTCGCTGAGCGCGATCACCGGCTCGAGCTGGGTGTTGATGCCGTGCCGCAGCCACAGGTTCAGCCGCTCCTGCACGCGCTCGAGGTCGGGGCCGGACAGGCTCTCGTCGGCAAGCACGATGAGGCGCGGGGCGAACAGCGTCTCGCCCTCGGCGAGCATGGCGACGACCTCGCCGCGCCAGCGCACATAGCCGTCCGTGGCAAGCACGAATTCCTCGTTCGGGGCCCCGGCAAGGCGGTCGGCGCGGCGCGCGATCTCGGGCGCCACCACCTGGCCGGCGGCCGCGCGCAGGCCCCTGGCGTCGCCGTCCTCCGAGCGCGCGAGGGTAAAGCGGAACCCCTCGATCGAGCCGATAAGATGACCTTCGAGGCTGATTTCGCCCCGTTCGTTGATTTCAGGCGTCGCCATGGATCTGTCCCTCAAGTGCCGCATCAGGACGCTGGTGCGCCGGTCAACGAAGCGCTGGGTGAGCCGCTCGTGCAGGACATCGCTCAGCCGATCTTCGATGTCACGGGTCTTTTCGCGCCAATATGCCGGGTCTTCAAGCCAATTTCTGCGGTTGGCGACGAACGTCCAGGTGCGGATCTGGCGGATCCTGTTGGAAAGCGTGTCGATGTCGCCGGAGGTATTGTCGCAGAACCCCACCTGCTCGGCAATCCAGTCGGTCGCGACCGTGCCCCGCCGCATCAGGTCGGTGTAGACGCGGGTGACGATCTCGCCGTGCAGGGCGGGCGAAATGTCACGATAATCCGGGATGGAGCAGCAGTCCCACAACAGCCGCACCGCCTCGGCCCCGTGCGCCAGCCGGCCCGCCTCGTTGCGCGCGAGGAACTCCAGCGCGTGCTGGTCGGTGGCCACCGGGACGCGCGTCAGGCTGCGGTGCTGCGGCGAGGCGTCGAGGCTGTTGCGGAGCGCCTCGATGGAGGAAAAATCCAGCTCGGGGTTGCGCCACTGCAGGACCCTGACCGGCTCGAAATCGTGGCTCTCGAGCCGCTGCACCAGTTCGGTGTCGAACTCGGCGGCGTTGCCGGTGACGCCGAAGGTCCCGTTGTGCATGTGCCGCCCGGCGCGCCCCGCGATCTGGGCGAACTCGGCGGGTGTCAGCGGCCGGCTCTGGTGGCCGTCGAACTTCATGTCGTCGGCGAAGGCGACGTGGTGCACGTCGAGATTGAGCCCCATGCCGATTGCGTCGGTGGCGACCAGGAAATCGACGTCCCCACTTTGGTACAGGTCGACCTGGGCGTTGCGCGTGCGCGGGCTCAGGGCCCCCATGACCACCGCGGCGCCGCCGCGCTCGCGCCGGATCAGTTCGGCAATGGCATAGACCTGCGCGGCCGAGAAGGCGACGATGGCGGTGCGGCGCGGCTGGCGCGAGATCTTGCGGCTGCCGGCATAGGTCAGTTCCGAGAAGCGCGGTCGGTGGATGATCTCGGCGCCGGGCAGCAGCGCCCGGATGACCGGGGCCATGGTGGCGGCGCCCAGCAGCAGCGTCTCGCTGCGGCCGCGGGCATTGAGAAGCCGGTCGGTGAAGACGTGGCCGCGGTCGAAATCGGTCGCCACCTGGATCTCGTCGACGGCGACGCATTCGACCGGCACCTCGAGCGGCATCGCCTCCACCGTCGCCACCCAGTAGCGCGCCTTGGGGGGAACGATGCGCTCCTCGCCGGTGACCAGCGCCACGTGCTGCGCGCCCACGCGGTCGGCGACCTTGTGGTAGACCTCGCGCGCCAGCAGCCTGAGCGGCAGGCCGATCATGCCCGAGCGATGCGCCAGCATGCGCTCGATGGCAAAGAAGGTCTTGCCGGTATTGGTCGGCCCGAGGATGGCCTTGAGCGAGGGGGAGAAGTCGGGGGTCATCGGCTCCCTATTTAGGCGTCCCCGCCGGCAGATGCGAGCGTGTCAATTCGAAACGTTTGTCGGCCTGTATCTGCGGGCGCCTTTACGATGCGCACGAAACGGGAACAAAAGCGAACCGAATCGGCGGCGACTCGGGCGTCCCTGCTTTGTTCCCTACAGCATCTGGTGGGGCCGCCAGGCCGGGCCTACCAGCCAATCGGCCAAGGCCCTGATCCGGGCCGAAAAGCGTTCACGAAGCTTGCCAAAGCGTTGCCGGCGGGCCTTTTCGGCGTCGAATCAGGACTTCGTGAACGGGCGGTAAACGCCTCCCTCGGCAATTTCCTTGACCCGTTCACGATCGCGCCGCCGCGGGCCGGGCGCAAGCCCGGCTCGCGTTGACAAAAAAGCCGTTGACCGTCCCACAACGGCACAGCGGCGCGCTTCATGTTTCGTTAACCCAACGAGGATGGAAAGCGCGGAAATTGCCACTTTTCGCCGCCAGGGTGCTTGTCGCAGCCCGCCGGGCGCGTCGCAGTCGAACGCCCGCCCGAGACGGGCGGTCCCTGCCCCGCGCTTTCCCCTCCCGGCGCCGGGGCAGGGTGCGCTACTGCTCGAGGTCGGTGAGCACCATGGACAAATCCCCCATGCTGGTGGTGAGCAGCACGCGGTAGGGGATGAAGTAGCCGGGGGTGGCGAGCGGCGCGTACCAGATCAGGATACGATCGCTCTCGGCGAGAAAGTTGGTGATCTCGGACGTGGTGAAGTGCCCCGATACCGGGGTGTAGCGGATGTTGCACAGGATCACCGGCCCTTGGTAGCCGGTGCGCTTGGAAGTGGCCACGTCCGCGCGCGCGAAGTGCATGGTGACGTTGAAGCGTTCGAGCCCGGTGAAGATCTGCAGGCGCCGGTCGCACAGCGACTTGTCGAGCCCGCCGCCCTTGAGCACGAAGGCGGCCACCATGTCGTTGACCCCGTGCAGGTGCCGGCGTTCCAGTGCTACCCGGTCGATATTGTTGATCAGTGGCGGCGTGACGATGAAGGCCGTCACGTCCTTCTGCGCGTATTCCACAGAGACGGTGAAGTCCTCGCCGCCGGCGCGGGTGAGCAGGGCGAACTTCTCCGACGTCAACTCGCGGCCGTTCGAAACCCCGGTCGAGTCGACCTTGGCGACGCCGCTTGCCACCAGTTGCGCAAGACCGGTGATGCGCGCATCGAGGGCCATCGCATAGCGTTTGCCGGTGTCGTTGAGGCGGATGGTGACGCTGGCGATGCTCGTGCCGGAGAGGCTGATGAGGTACTGCGCCGTGGCGGAGACCGGCGCGGCGGCGGCGCTCGTGGCCATCAGCGCAATGCCGCAGGCGGCGGCGACTCTCCTGAGCAGGCGCATTCTCGGTCGGCGGCCTTTCCTTCCGGCGCTGTGGCCGAATCACGTCGTCCAGAAACTGCCCGCGCAATGCGGCGCTGGCAAGGGCGGGCGGAAGGAGCCTGGGACGAGGGCCACCGCGGTGCCTGCCGGCCACAGTCGCGCGCGCGTGTCGGTGGCCCCGGTCCGGCGGTATCGACATTTTTACCCGCGCGTGAAAGGAATTGCCGACATTGGGTGCGTGATATATCCGGGGTCGGCAATGCTTCGCCACTATCGTTCCTGCCTGCTGCGTTGGGCCTTGCCCGTGCTGGCGGCCCTGGCGCCGGTTGCGCCGGCCGCACCCGCCCTGGGCCAGCAGACCGAGCTGTCGCAATATGACGAAGCCGTGTTCTTCTTCGGCGGACGCTTCCACCAGGACTGGTTCGGCACCAGCCTGCAGCCGTGGCAGCTCACCTGGGACGATACCTGGATCGTCGGGGCCGGCTACCAGCGCACGCTGGTCGACTGGCACGACCTGCGGCTGGGTGCCGAGATCGGCGTTTCCGGACGCTTCAGCGGCGACGGCGCGTCGGGCGAAGTCTGGGCCGGCCTGTTTGCCCGCTACGACGGGCTGGTTCTGTTCGACACGCTGCGCATCTCGCCGGCCTGGACCACCGGGTTGTCCGTCACCAGCGGCACCCAGGGATGGGAAGGGGACCGCATGGACGCCTGGGGCGAGTTCGAGCCGGTGCTCGTCTATCTCGGCGCCGAGCTCAACGTCTCGCTGGTCGACCAGCCGCAGTGGGAAACCTTCGTGCGCGTGCATCACCGCTCGGGCGGCTACGGGGTGATCGCCGACATCGACGCCTCCAACGCCATCACCGGCGGCATCCGCTACAAGTTCTAGCCGGGGGCGCGTGCCGTGTGCCGGCCGGCCCGGCTTGACGGGTGCGGCCGCTTTCATTATGGAAGCGCCACAATCAAGAACAGACTTCAGCCCGTTGCGGGAGAACCCTTCCGCCAAGGGAATTTTGTGCAAGGATGCAAGAATGGCACGCCGCTGTGAACTGACCGGTAAGGGCGTAATGACCGGCAACAACGTGAGCCACGCGCTCAACCGCACGCGCCGGCGGTTTCTGCCCAACCTGGTGAACGTGACGCTGATCTCCGATGCGCTCGGCCGTTCGGTGAAGCTCAAGGTGAGCGCCCATGCGCTGCGCACGGTCGAGCATCGCGGCGGGCTCGACGCCTTCCTGCTCAAGGCCGACGAAAGCGAACTGAGCACCAACGCCAAGGCGTTGCGCAAGGAAATCCGCGCCGCCCTCGCCGCGTAAGGCCTTATCTCTTCAGTGATTGCTGAGGCCGCGCCGGCACACCGTGCCGCGCGGCTTTGGTTTTGGGCGGCGCGGTTGAGGCGTACTGCATCTGGACCCGCTCCGCCCCGATGACAGCGCCGCCTGCATCTGCTATTGCCCTCGGCGTCCGCGCCGGTCTCATGCCGGAATGCGGTTAACCGAAGGTGCGTCATGTTCGCTCGCTTTGCCGCGGCCGTCGCCGCGATGGTCGCCGTTGTCGCGGCCTCGAATTTCCTCGTCCAGTTTCCCGTCCAGGCGCGGCTCGGCCCCATCGAGCTTGCCGACCTGCTGACCTGGGGGGCCTTCACCTATCCGGTCGCCTTCCTCGTCACCGATCTCACCAACCGCCATTTCGGCCCGGGCCGGGCGCGGGTGGTCGTGGTCGCCGGCTTCGCGGTGGCCGTGGTGCTGTCGATCTGGCTGGCGACGCCGCGCATCGCCATCGCCTCGGGCACGGCCTTCCTCCTCGCCCAGTTCCTCGATATCTCGATCTTCGACCGGCTACGCCTGAAGCCGTGGTGGCACGCGCCGCTCTTCTCGTCGCTGGTATCTTCCGCGCTCGACACGGCGCTGTTCTTCTCGCTGGCCTTCGCCGCGCCTTTCGCGGTCCTCGATACCGGCCTCGGCCGCGCCGACGGCTCGCTCACCTTCCCCGCGCCGCTGCTCGGGGTGGGCCCCGAGGTCGACTTGTGGGTGTCGCTGGCGGCCGGGGATTTCCTCGTCAAGCTGGTGCTCGCCGCCCTCTGCCTTGCGCCTTACGGCGCGCTCAGGCGGGTGCTCGCCGACCGCTTCGCCCGCCCGGCGGCGGCCTAGCTGCCGGTGTCCCCGGCGAACGGGTTTGCAGCCACCGGCTCGAGGATGGCGAAGACGTTGCCTTCGGTGTCCTTGAAGGTGAGCAAGTGGCCGATGCCGGGGATTTCGGTCCTGGGCACCACCACGGTGCCGCCCTCCGCCACGATCTTCTTTTCGTAGGCGTCGACGGAGTCGACGCCGATGGTGGGGGTGACGCCCTGCCACGGGGCCTCGCGCCTGGCGACGCCGGCCCCGATCGGCGGGTTGGGCGTCGCCGGCGCCGCACCAGTGCTGACCAGCCAGTAGGGCACTGGCCCTTCGAGCTTGCTGATGGTCCAGCCGAAGACCCGGGCGTAGAAGCGCGTGGCCCGTTCGGGATCGTCGGCGGCAATGTCGATATGCACGAAGTTCGGCATGGGAGACCTCGCGGCTCGAGCGAAGCGGCAGGGTGCGCCCAGCGGCGGCGGGCGCCTTGACGGGGATCAAGCCGGGCAGGCGCTCAGGCGCGCCCGCCGGGCATGGCGAACATGGTTTCGGGCAGCTCCTCGACGAGGCCCAGTTCGTTCCCCTCGGTGTCGCGGAAGATGAGCAGATACCCGATCCCCGGGATCAGCCGCTTGGCGTGGACGATGCCGCCGCCGGCGGCGACGATCCTCTGCGCGTAGACGTCTATCGAGTCGACGTCGATGAGCGGCGTGATCGAGCGCCAGTCCTCGCCGCGCTCGGCAATGCTGGCGCTGATCGGCTCCGCCTCGGCCGCTCCGGTATTGATCAGCTGGATGGAGGTCGAGGTGGCGCCGTGCAGCGTCTGGATGTGCCAGCCGAATACGGCCTCGTAGAAGCGCGTGGCGCGTTTCGGATCGTCGGCGGCGATATCGACATGGACGATATGGGGCATGCGCACCTCGCTTGCCGGGATGGCAGTCCTGGCCCGCAACGGCGGCGCGATCCGGCCGTCCGGGGTTACTGGGGCGGCAGCGAGAACTCGAGCAGCAGGCTGCGTTCCCACTCGTTGAAGTTGTTGTCGGAGACCAGGGTGATGCGCGTCGTGCCGTCGGGCCCGGAGTGTACCGCCACCGCCTCCATGTTGTCGACGTCCGGCCCGCTGGCCGTGAGCAGCACCTCGCCGCGCATGCGGGCGCCCGGCACCACCTGGGCGGCGGGAACGCGCTTGAGCGTCATGGTGAAGGTCAGGAAGGCGATGCCGCGCTCCAGCACCAGCAGGTCGCCGTTGGGCAGGAAGGCGCAGTCGGAGGGGTCCGTGCCCTTGCTCGACAGGTAGCTCAGCGGCCCCTTGTCGTTGTGGCCGAGCAGCCAGGCCGAGTGTTCGCCGTCGTCATCGACGACGCCCTCGGTCAGCAGCAGGGTGGAGCCGGCGATCGGCGAGGCCGCGGGAGCAATGCACACGGCCTCGAGGCTCTCGTTGGTGCGGGTGCCGGTGAGCCAGGCGGGGATGGCGACCTCCCTGGCCGGGCCGGTCGGCCTGCCGTCGACGAGTTCGAAGTCCGCGACCCGCGTCAAGTTCTCGAAGCCCACCCGGACCGCCGCCGGGACGCCGCCGCGCTCGATCACCGCCAGCGCCTCGGCGTCGCGGGCGAAGGCGCGCGGCAGCTCGGCCCCCTTGGAATTCTGGATCGGCTCGATGGTCACGCCGACGAGGCTGAGCGGGCGGTGCCGTTCGTCGTAGATGAGCTGGCCGGAAACGAAATTGCCGCGGTCGGTAACCATCGCCAGGCGCCCGTCGGGCCCGGTGAAGCCGAGGCCGGACAGGCCGCCGAAGGTGTCGACGGCGCTCTGCATCTCGATGCCGCCGTGCCAGACGAGCCCCTGCACCCTGCCGCCCGCCGCGACGCCGGCGAAGCTGTGCAGCGGCAGGGCGATGACCGTTTCTCCCTGGTCCTGCGCCAGTGCGCGGTGCGGCACGTCAACCGCCAGCCAGGCGAACCCCGCTCCTGCCGCCAGCAGCGCCGCCGCCAGCAGGCGCGTGGCCAGCGCCCGCCGCGTCATCCCACCCGTCTCTTGCGGGACCGGGTCGGCGGCTCCTCGTCGAACAGCGCCGCGAGTTCGTCGGTCAGGGCGCCGGCGAGCTCCTCGGCGTCGAGCAGGGTGACGGCGCGCCGGTAGTAGCGTGTCACGTCATGGCCGATGCCGACGGCGACCAGCTGGATGGGCGAGCGCGTCTCGATGTCTTCGATGACCTGGCGCAAATGGGCCTCGAGATAGTTGCCGGCGTTGACCGACTGGGTCGAGTCGTCGACCGGGGCGCCATCGGAGATGACCATCAGGATGCGGCGGTTTTCGGGCCGGGCCAGCAGGCGCTTCTGTGCCCATTGCAGGGCCTCGCCGTCGATGTTCTCCTTGAGCAAGCCTTCGCGCATCATCAGGCCGAGGTTGCGCCGGGCGTGCCGCCACGGCTCGTCGGCGCCCTTGTAGATGATGTGGCGGATATCGTTGACGCGGCCGGGGTTGGCCGGCCGGCCGGCCTCGAGCCAGGCCTCGCGGCTCTTGCCGCCCTTCCAGGCGCGCGTGGTGAAGCCCAGGATCTCGACCTTGACGCCGCAGCGCTCGAGCGTGCGGGCGAGAATGTCGCCGCAGATCGCCGCAATGGTGATCGGCCGGCCGCGCATGGAGCCGGAGTTGTCGATCAGCAGCGTCACCACGGTGTCGCGGAACTCGGTGTCGCGCTCGACCTTGAAGCTGAGCGCCTGCAGCGGGTCGGTGACGACGCGGGTGAGGCGGGCCGTATCCAGCAGGCCCTCCTCGAGGTCGAACTCCCAGCTGCGGTTCTGCTGCGCCATCAGCCGGCGCTGCAGCTTGTTGGCGAGCCGCGCCACGGCGCCCGCCAGGTTCTCGAGCTGCTTGTCGAGCAGGGCGCGGAGTTGCTCCAGTTCCTCGGCGGGGCACAACTCAGCCGCCTTGACCACCTCGTCGAACTTCTGGGTGAAGATCTTGTAGGCGAAACTGTCGGCAAATTCCCGCGCGTTGGCACCCGGGGGCGGGTTGGGGCTTTCCTCGCCGGCCTCGGCGGCCTGGTCCTCGTCGCTTTCCGCCAGATCGGCCTCGGCGCCTTCGGTTTCCCCGGTTTCCTCGCTGTCGCCCGTCGACTGGTCCTCTTCGGCCTGGGCGTCCTCGCTCTCGCCCTGCGCCTGCTCCGGCGGCTTGCTCTCGTCGCGGCCCTTGTCCGCCTGCTGGTCGTCGCCGCCTTCGTCGCCGCCGTCCTCGCCGTCGTCGAGCTCGCTGTCGGGCACGAGGTTGAGGTCGCGCAGCAACTGCCGGCTGGCGCGGCTGAACAGATCCTGGTCCTCGAACTTGGAGAGCAGCGTGGTCAGCGAGTTGCCGGCCTTCTCCTCGATTTCGCTGCGCCACAATTCGACGATGGCATTGCCCGAGGGCGGGATCGCCACCCCGGCGACGCGCTGCCGCAGGATCAGCCCGAGCGCCTCGGCCAGGGGCGCGTCGTCGCGGTCGGTGACCTCGGCGTAATTGGCGCGGAACAGGCGGTCCTCGAGCATCTCGTGGATATTGCCGGTCATGCCCGGCATGCGCACGCAGCCCAGCGCTTCGCAGCGCGCCTGCTCGAGCGCGTCGAAGGCAGCCCGCGCCAGCGGCTCGGCCGGGGCGCGGCGGCGGTGCGTCTCGGGGTTGTGGCTGGCAAGCCGCATGGCCATGGCGTCGCCCTGGCCGCGGGCGATCGAGATATCGCGCTTGTTCGGCAGTCGCGGCAGATTGGCCAGCCGTGCCTTGTCGCTGGTCAGGATCGGCCGGTCGGCCGAAAAGGTCACTTCCAGCCCCGGCTTGCCGGCGACGGCGCGCACGGTCGCACCCACGGCGGCTTTGAACGCCGCGGTGCTGTCGGGCCGGTTGTTCTTGGCGCGCGGGGGCTGGACCATGGTGCGATAAGCGCCGCTCGGCGTCCCGGGTCTAGGCGGTGATGGCGAGGTTGGCCGCCGATTCGGGCAGGTCTTCGCCGAACACGCGCTGGTAGAACTCGGCCACCACCGGACGCTCGAGCTCGTCGCACTTGTTGAGGAAGGTGAGCCGGAAGGCGAAGCCGACGTCGCCGAAGATCTCGGCGTTCTCGGCCCAGGTGATCACCGTGCGCGGGCTCATCACCGTCGAGAGGTCGCCGTTGATGAAGGCGGAGCGCGTCAGGTCGGCGAGGCGCACCATGTTGGCGACCAGCTTCTTGCCCTTGTCGGTCTGGTAGCTCTTGGCCTTGGCCATGACGATGCCGACTTCCTTGTCGTGCGGCAGGTAGTTGAGCGTGGTGACGATCGACCAGCGGTCCATCTGGCCCTGGTTGATCTGCTGGGTGCCGTGATACAGGCCCGAAGTGTCGCCCAGCCCGATGGTGTTGGTGGTGGCGAACAGGCGGAAGGCCGGGTGCGGGGTGATGACGCGGTTCTGGTCGAGCAGCGTCAGCCGGCCCTGCGATTCGAGCACGCGCTGGATGACGAACATCACGTCGGGACGGCCGGCATCGTATTCGTCGAAGACCAGGGCAATGTTGTTCTGCACCGCCCAGGGCAGGATGCCGTCGCGGAACTCGGTGACCTGCTGGCCGTCCTTGAGCACGATGGCGTCCTTGCCCACGAGGTCGATGCGGCTCACATGCGCGTCGAGGTTGACGCGCACCAGCGGCCAGTTGAGGCGCGCCGCGACCTGCTCGATATGGGTGGACTTGCCGGTGCCGTGGTAGCCCTGCACCATGACGCGGCGGTTGAAGGCGAAGCCGGCGAGAATCGCCAGCGTGGTGTTGCGATCGAACAGGTAGTCGGGATCGAGCGGCGGCACGTGCGGATCGGGCTCGGCGTAGCCCATGACCTGCATGTCCGAGTCGATCCCGAACAGTTCGCGCACGGAGAATTGTTGGTTGGGCAGGTTCGTGAACTCAGGCATGTGACTCAGGCTCGGAAGGAATAGGTCAAGGCTGCTGCCTCGCGGGTTGGCCGCTCTATAGCAGTATCGCTTGGCCGGGGGTAGGGCGGAGATCGCACAGAAATGGGGAGCGCGGTCGCCGCGCGCAAGGGCTGCCACCGCCGGGGAGGCTGGCAGCGCCGAGCAGGCGCAGGGGAGCGAAACTTTCCGCCGGCCGGTGTCGTAGCTGCTCATCGACCGACCGTTGAGGAGACCGTATCGTGCCCGCCACAACCGCCCCCGCCCGCCGCGCCTGGATCACCGGCGCCGGCCGCGGTATCGGCCGCGCTCTGGCGCTCAGGCTCGCCGCCGATGGCTGGCGCGTCGCGGCCAGCGCCCGCTCGGCCGGGGAGCTTGCTGCGCTTGCGGCCGAGACGGCAGGGCGGGTCATCCCGTTCCCGCTCGACGTCACCGACAGCGCCGCCGTCGCCGCGACGTCTGCGGCCATCGAGGCGCGGCTGGGCGTGGTCGACCTCGTCGTCCTCAATGCGGGCACCTACAAGCCGGTGACGGCCAGGTCGTTCTCGCTTGAGGCGTGGCGGGAGATGGTCGACGTCAATCTCATCGGCACCGTCAACTGTCTCGCTGCGGTGATGCCGGAGATGATCCGGCGCCACGCCGGCCACATCGCCGTCGTCTCCTCACTCACCGGCTATGTCGGGCTGCCCAGCGCCGCCGCCTATGGCGCCACCAAGGCGGCGCTCATCAACATGTGCGAGGCGCTGCATCCCGAACTCGAGGCCGAGGGCGTCAGGCTGTCGCTGGTCAACCCCGGCTTCGTCGACACGCCGCTTACCCGCAAGAACGATTTTCCGATGCCGTTCCTGATGCCGGCCGAGGAGGCGGTGGACCGGATCGTCGCCGGTCTCGAGTCGGGCCGCTTCGAGATCGCCTTCCCCCGCCGCATGAGCGTCCTCATCAGGCTGCTGGCCCTGCTACCTCACCCGCTCCGCCTCGCCGTGACCCGGCGCATGGTCCGGCCTTGAGGCGGCCGCTTCCGCGGCGACCACGACGCTGTCGATAGGCCGTGCGGCGCGCCGGTGGTGATGGAACGGCAGGCCCTTGAGCAGGAGCCTGGCTGCCTCGAGATGGATGCCGGCCATCACCTTCAGCGTCATCAGCGGATAGGCGAACAGCAGCCGCCACAGCGCCCTATCCGAGAGCGCCTGGCGCCGGCCCGTGAACGAGGCGGTGAGCAGCAGCCCTTCGGCGTCGTCCTCGAGGATCAGGATGCCGACCCGCTCCCCCGGCGGGCGGATGCGGAAGCGGTAGACGCAGTCCATCGGCATGAAGGGCGAGACGAAGAACTGCTTGCGCGCGCCATGACGTACGACATCCCCGTCCGCCTTGGCAGGAATCACGTAGGTGTGGCGCTCGCCATGGGTATTGTGCACCTCGTAGAGGATGGCCGCCAGCGTACCCGCCCTTGTGTAGCCGAAATAGACGCTGAGCGGATTGAACACGAAGCCGAGGACGCGCGGGTAGCACAGCAGCTCGATGCGGCCGCCGTCATAGCCGGCGCCCGCCTCGGCGAGGAGGCGGCCGGCCCATTCCCTGAGCGGCGTCACGCCGTCGCCGTGGTCCCGGTCCCGGAAGCCGAGCGGCGCCCAGCGGTTGTGGCTGAACAGCCGCAGCCCGCGGTCGAGCGCGTCCAGCTCGTCGAGATCGAGGAGCAGCGCGAACACCCGGTAGTGCAGCCGGTGGCTCCGCGGGCGGGTGCGGGTATGCACGACGTCCCCGGTATAGATGGCCGAGCGGGTCATGCTGCCGCCTCCAGCAGCGGAGTGAGGGTGATGCGGTCCGATTCGCCGGCAACCGTCCATGGCCGCCGCACCCCGCCCGCCAGCTCCGCCGCGGCGAGGCCCGCCTGCAGCGCGTCCTCGTGGAAGCCGTGGCCGAAATAGCTGCCCGCAAACCAGGTGTTGCGCCTGCCCTGCAGCCGCCACAGCTGCTGCTGGGCGGCGATGGCCTTCTGGTCGAACAGCGGATGGGTGTAGCCGATCGCCTGGTGCAGGCGCCCGGCGGCAACCGGGCGCGTCGGGTTCAGCGTCACGAACAGCTCCTGCGACGGGTCGAGATTCTGCAGCCGGTTCATCCAGTAGGTGACGCAGAGCTGCCTGTCCTCGTCGCTGTCGCGCTGGCCGATATAGTTCCAGCTTGCCCAGACGTGGCGGCGGCGCGGCATCAGCGCCGGGTCGGAATGCAGCACGGCGAGGTTGTCGGTATAGGCGAAGGCGCCGAGCAGCCGGCGCTCGTCGGCGTCGGGGTCGGCCAGCATGGCCAGCGCCTGGTCGGCGTGGGCGGCGATGACCACGTTGTCGAAGACGCGGCCGCGTCCGAGCCGGTCGAAGATCTCGACGCCGCCGCTCGGCCGTCGCACGATCGCGCCGACCGGGGTGGCGAGCTGCACCTCGGCGATGTCCCTGAGCATGGCCGCGACATAGCTCCGGCTGCCACCGCGGACGGTGCGCCATTTCGGCCGGTTCACCAGCTCGAGCAGGCCGTGGCTGGCAAAAAAGCGGACGAAGGAGGCGAACGGATAGGCCCGCATTTCCCTCGCCGTGGTCGACCAGATGGCCGCGCCCATCGGCAGCAAATGTTCCTCGATGAACGAGGGGGTGTAGCCGTTGGCGTCGAGATAGGCGCCCAGCGTCTCGCCTTCGACCACCACCGCCTGCGGCGCCTCGCGGTAGAAGCGCACGATGTCGCGCAGCATCAGCCAGTAGCCGGGCCGCACCAAGTTGCCGGGATGCCCGATCAACCCGGCCAGGCCGCCGCTCGAATACTCGACCCGGCCGCCGTCGAGCGAGGCGGCAAAGCTCATGTCCGAGGCGTCGCTGGGCACTTCGAGATGCGCCAGCAGCGCCGTCAGGTTGGGATAGTTGCGTTCGTTGTAGACGATGAAGCCGGTGTCGACTGCCACGGGTCCCCGTGGGCCCTCGACCGTCACCGTGTTGGAATGGCCGCCCGGCCGCGCCGCCTCTTCATAGAGGGTGACGCGGTGGCGCCGGCTGAGCAGCCAGGCGGCGGCAAGCCCGGCGATACCGGAGCCGACCACGGCGATAGTGCGGGGAAGCTGAGGCCCCCCTCCCAGATCTTCGATAAGCACGGATGTCCCTTCCGAAAACGCGTTTCGAAGGGCAGCTACGAGTCGGCCGGCATTTTTGGTGCAACTCGGCGAAGATTTTTTTCGTAGCTGGCAACAGTCACCCGACGGGAGAGTGAAAGAGTGCTCAGATACCTTGTTGCCTACGCCGCCACGGCGGTCATCTTCTTCGCCATCGATTTCATCTGGCTCAGCAACGCCGTCGGCTTCTATCGCGAGCGGCTGGGGGACCTGCTGCTCGACAAGCCGAACCTCGGCTATGCGGCGGGCTTCTACCTGCTCTATGTCGCCGGCATCGTCATGCTCGCAATCGTCCCGGCCCTCAATGGCGGCACCTGGGTCAATGCCGCACTCGCCGGCGCCGTGCTCGGACTCGTGGCCTACGGCACGTACGACATGACCAACCTCTCGACGCTGAGGAACTGGTCGCTGACTGTCAGTCTCGTCGACATGGCCTGGGGCACGGCGCTCACCGCGGTCTCCGCCGCCGGCGGCTACCTTCTCACCCGCTGGCTCGCCGGCTGAGGCATGCCGCCCGCGGCGGCCGCGGCGGCGGCCGGACTCCCGCTGCCGCGCGGAAGGCGGACGAATCCCTGCAGCGGTCGGCCTGATTGATGCAGGTCAAGCGTTGCCCCCCGGTGCCGTGCCATCCGCGGGGGGCGGAGGGTGCGGCGCTTTGCGGTCCATGGGGTAAGAAGGAGAGACTGTCATGACGAACCAGATTGATGAAACCGCCAGGGCGGGCGAGGGCATCGCTCCGCGCTCCCTGCGTCAGGTGCTTGCCGACAACTGGCTGCTGTTCCTGCTGCGCGGCCTCGCCGGCATTGGCTTCGGCGTGGTGTCGCTGATCTGGCCCGGGCTTTCGCTGGTGATGCTGGTCATCCTCTATGGCGCCTACGCCCTGGTCGACGGCGTCATCGCGCTGGTCGCGGGGATCGCCGGCCGGAGTGTTGCGGTCTCCCGTTGGTGGCTGGTCGCCGTGGGACTGTTCGGCATCGCGGCCGGCGTCCTCACTTTCGTCTGGCCCGGCATCACGGCACTGGTGCTGCTGTACCTGATTGCCGGCTGGGCGATCGCCATCGGCGTGTCGCAGATCATCGGCGCCATCCAGTTGCGCAAGGAAATCGACAACGAATGGCTGCTGGTCCTGCAGGGCGCCCTGGCGGTCGTCTTCGGTCTCGCCATGTTCCTCATGCCCGGGGCCGGTGCCCTCGCCCTCATCTGGGTCGTGGGCATCAGCGCCATCGTCTACGGCATGCTGCTGGTGCTGTTTGCCCTCAAGATCCGCAAGTTCAGGAGTTGATGGGATCGGCCCGGGGCCGGGATGTGCGGCGCCGGCATTCGTGTTCTATTGACGGGACTTTGGCGACAGGGCGGAGCGATGGCTATTCGACGGCAGGGCAAGGCGCGCCTCCGACTCTGGCTCTGGGTGCTCGGACTGGCGCTGGTCGGTGGCGCGGCCTGGATGGTCGCCACCCGACCCTGGCAGAGTCGCCCGCTCGTGGTGGCCACCGAGACCCTCAGCCCCGGCACCGTCACCCAGGTACTCGCGGTTACCGGCCGCATCGCTCCGCGATTGCAGGTCAAGGTGCGCTCGGCAGTGTCGGCGCAGGCCGTGCAGGTGCTCGCCGACGAGGGCGACCGCGTTGCAGAGGGACAGGTCATTGTCCGACTCGATCCGGCCCAGCCGCAGGCGCTGGTCGGCCAGGCGCAGGCGGCGCTGGAGGCCGGTCTCGTGGCCGAGCAGCAGGCGCAGGCGACGCTCGACCGCGCCCGGGCGCTGGGCGAAAACACGCCGCGGGCGACGCGGGAGGATGCCGAACGCGCGCTCGTCGCGGCCAGCAACGAGGTGGCGCGGCTGCGCAGCGTGCTCGAGCAGGCCGAGAGCCAGCGGGCCCAGTACACCATCGCCGCGCCGCTCTCCGGCGTGGTGCTCGAGCGCACTATCGACCAGGGCCAGCTGGTCGACACCCAGTCCCAGCTCTTCACCATCGCCGACCTCGACACCCTGGTCGTGGAGACCGACGTCGACGAGATCTACTCCGCCCGCGTGCGCGTCGGGCTGCGGGCGATCCTGAAGCCGGCGGGGGACACCATCACCCGCACCGGCTCGGTTTCCTTTGCCGCCCCGACCGTTGATCCGGCGACCGGCGGCCGCGCCATCCGCATCGCCTTCGACGAGCCGGTGGCGCTGCCGGTGGGGCTAACGGTCAGCGCCAACATCATCGTCTCGGAGGACCATGCGGCGCTGTCGCTGCCGCGTGGGGCGATCGTCACCGCCGGGGGCAGGAACACGGTGCTCGTGATCGAAGGGGGCAAGGCGGCGGGGCGCGAGATCGACTTCATCGATTGGCCGGCCGAGCGGGTCATCGTCACCGCCGGCCTCGCTGCCGGCGACGTCGCCATCCTGGACCCCGCGGCGGTCCGCCCCGGGCAGGCCGTCGCGGCGGCGGATTAGCGCCATGCCCTACGGCCTCAAGATCGCCCTGCGCTATCTCACCGCCGGCAAGGCGCAGACCGGGTTGCTGATCGCCGGCGTTGCCGTCGGCGTCTTCGTCTTCGTCTTCATCAGCGCCCTGATCGGCGGGCTCGGGTTGTTCCTGGTGCAGCGCACGGTCGGAGACATCGCTCATGTCAGCGTCGAGGCCCCCGACCGCGAGGCCGGGCTGCTGCTGCCGGGCGGGGAGGGCCGGATTCTGCTGGCAGAGCAGCGCGCCGCCACCCGGCGCGAACAGTTGCGGACGGCCGCCGCCTTCCTGCCGCTCATCGAGGCGCTGCCGGGCGTGCGGGCGGTGTCGCCGCAGATCGTCGGCAACGGGTTCCTTGTGCGCGGCCAGCAGCGGGCGCCGGTCGGCGTCACCGGAGTCGAGGCCGACAAGGTCTCCGCCATTGCCGACATCGGCGGCCACCTCGTCGCCGGCAGCGCCGCGCTCACCAACACCACGGTGCTGATCGGCAGCACGCTGGCCCGCGACATCGGGGTCGAGGTGGGCCAGGTGGTGGGCCTGCTTTCCGACCGCGACATCGAGCGGCCTTTGCTGGTGGGGGGCATCTTCGAACTCGGGCTCGAGGCGCTGGACAGCCGGGCCGCTTTCGTCAGCCTGGCGGCGGCCCGCACCCTGTTCGAGTTGCCGCAGGGCATCTCGCGCATCGAGATCAAGCTTGACGACCTCGACGCGGCCGACGCCTATGCCGCGCGCATCGCCGCCGATACCGGGCTCGCCGCGACGCCGTGGACCGCCGGCAACGCGCAACTGCTCTCCGGGCTCCGCGCGCAGGAGAATTCCAGCAACCTGATCAAGGCCTTCGCCCTGATCAGCATCGTCATCGGCGTGGCCAGCGCGCTGCTGCTCTCGACTTACCGGCGGCGCTCGGAAATCGGCATCATGCGGGCGATGGGCGCCAGCCGCAGTTTCGTCGTCGCCGTCTTCGTCATCCAGGGGGCGCTGATCGGCATTCTCGGCGGCTTGGCGGGGGCGGGGCTGGGTTACCTGCTGCTGGCGCCTTTTCCACCCCCTGACCTGGCGACCGCCGGCGACCTGCCGATCGACGTGCGCCAGGGCGCCTATGGCCTCGCCATCGGGCTGACGGCACTCGGCGCCATCCTTGCTTCGATCCTGCCCGCCCGGGCGGCGGCCCGAGTCGACCCGGTCACGGTGATCACGCAATGAGCGAGACGCTGCTCGAGGTGCGCAACCTGCACAAGACCTATGGCGAGGGCAGCACCGCCACGCACGTGCTGCACGGGCTCGATCTGAGGCTCGAAGCAGGGGAACTGTGCGCCCTGCTCGGGCCGTCCGGCTCCGGCAAGAGCACGCTGCTCACCATCCTCGGCACGCTGATGCAACCGAGCTCCGGCCAGCACGAGATGCTCGGCCGCGACCTGACACAGGCCGGCGACCGCGAACTCACCGAGTTCCGCAACCGCCATATCGGCTTCGTGTTCCAGTTCCATCACCTGCTGCCCGATTTCACCGCGCTCGAGAATGTCATCTTCCCCGCCGCGGTGGAGGCGGGCCGCGAGACGGCGGCAATGCGCGGGCGCGGGCGCGAACTGCTGGCGCGGGTGGGACTGGCCGACCGCATCGATTTCCTCGCCACCGAGCTATCCGGCGGCCAGAAGCAGCGCGTGGCCATCGCCCGGGCGCTGATGAACACGCCGGAACTGGTTCTCGCCGACGAGCCGACCGGCAACCTCGACCGCGAGTCGGCAGATCGGGTGATGCAGCTCATCGAGGAAATCAACCGCGACCAGGGTACGACCTTCCTCATCTCGACCCATGACGAGAAGATTGCCGCCTATTGCCGTCGCCAGATCCGGGTGGTCGACGGCCGCACGGCGTAGCTGCCGGCTAGCGTCCGACGAAGCCGCGGGTCTTGAGGTGGGCGTAGGCCGCGATGATGGCCCTGAGCCGCTCCTCGGAGGTCTTGTCGCCGCCATTGGCGTCGGGATGGTGGAGCTTGACCAGGCCCTTGTATGCCTTCTTGATCTCGGCCGCGGGGGCGTGGCCGTGCAGGCCCAGCGTCTCCAGCGCCCGCCGATCCGGCTCGTGCAGCGGCTTGACATGCTCCTTCTGCGGCCCGCGGGCCTGGGCCCGGGCGTAGCGCGCGAAGATATGGAGCGGGTCCGAGACGCGGCGCGCGCCCGGGTCGCGCCCGTCGGCCCGGGGCATGCGCGGGCCCTGCGTCCCCGGTTTGGCCCCGAATCCCCAACTCGGGCGGCCGTCGGTTTCGGCCGAGCGCTTGAGATGGTCCTCCATCTCGCCCGGACTCATGCCGGCGAAGAAATTGAAGGTGCTGTTGTAGTGGCGGACGTGCTCGAGGCAGAACACGTGGTACTGGCCCTCGGCGCGGTTGCCCTTGGGGGCGCGGAATTCGCCGGGCTGGTCGCAGCCTTCCCAGGCGCATGGCGTCGGCACGACGCGAGGCTTTTCCTCGTGCCGCGGCTTGATCCTGATCCTGTCAAAAAGCTTGGATTCCAGCTTCATCAGTCCTAGTTACTCGTCACCAGTCAACCCAGTGGAACCGGTATCCATATGTCCGTTCGCGACTCGATTGCACAGAAACTTTCGATCAAATTCGCTCCCAGCCATCTTGAAGTGATCGACGAAAGCGAGAAACACCGCGGCCACTCGGGCTGGCGCGAAACCGGCTCGACGCATTTCCGGGTCCGCATCGCCGCCGACAGCCTTGCCGGCCTCAGCCGCGTGGCGCAGCACCGCGCCGTCATGACAGCCGTCGATGACGAACTCAAGGCCGGGGTGCACGCCCTCACCGTCGAAGTGCTGCCGTCCGGCGCGGCCTCGGCTCCCGGTATCTAGGGCATTGTCCCTGGACGGCAAGGGCAGACGCTCGGCTCGGGTGCGGCCCGGAGGGGTCGGCAGGGGGCTCGCGGCCACGCCGCCTGGCTAGGCCGTGCGCGCCTGCTCGAGGAAAGCGGCGACCTCGGCCGGCGCGACGTTGCGCTCGATGAAGGCCTGGCCGATGCCGCGGGTGAGGATGAAGGTGAGGGCGCCGCGTACGACCTTCTTGTCTTGTCCGATCGCCTCGACGAGCGCGTCGGTCCCCGGCAATTCGCCCGGGATGTCGGCCAGCCGTGTCGGCAGGCCGGCGGCACTCAGATGCGCGGCGATCCGGCCGGTGTCCTGGCTCGGCGCCAGCCCGAGCCGGGCCGAGAAGGCATGGGCGAGGACCATGCCGATGGCCACGCCCTCGCCGTGCAGCAGGCGCTGCGAATAGCCGGTCGCCTTCTCCAGCGCATGGCCGAAGGTGTGGCCCAGGTTGAGCAGGGCGCGCACTCCGGTCTCCTTTTCGTCGGCGAGGACGAATCGCGCCTTGGCGGCGCAGCAGCGGGCGATAGCCTCGGCGCGCGCAGGGCCGCCGGCGAAGATCTCCGCCCGGTTCTCCTCCAGCCAGAAATAGAACGCCTCGTCGTCGATGAGCCCGTACTTGACCACCTCGGCATAGCCGGCCGCGAATTCTCGCGGCGGCAGGGTGGCGAGGGAGGCGAGGTCGGCCAGCACGAGGCGTGGCTGGTGGAAGGCGCCGATGAGGTTCTTGCCGTGCGGGGAGTTGATGCCGGTCTTGCCGCCGACCGAGGAATCGACCTGCGCCAGCAGCGACGTCGGCAGTTGCACGAAATCCATGCCGCGGCGGGCGATGGCGGCGGCGAAGCCGGCGAGGTCGCCGATCACTCCGCCCCCCAGGGCGAGGATGAGGTCGCCCCGCTCGAGCCGGGCCGCGAGGACGGCGTCGACCACCTCGCCCAGCCGGTCCCAGGATTTGCTGGCCTCGCCGTTGGGAACCACGATCTCGGCGAAGCCGAGGCCGGCCCGTTGCAGCGAGCGGCGCAGCCGTGACAACTGGGCGCGTGCCACCTCGCTGTCGGTGACGATGCCGTAGCGGCGACCGGGGAACATGGCGGCGAGCCGCCCGCCCGCTTCGTCCAGCAGGTCGTCGCCGATGACGATGTCGTAGGCGCGCTCGCCCAGCGCGACGTGGACGGTGTGCAGATCATTCGCCATGTGCGGCGTCCTCGCGCTGCTGTTGCCTGCCCAGAAACGCGACGAGCGCGTCGACGATGTCGCCTGCCACCGCATCATGCGGCGCGTCCGTCGACACGATGGTGACATCGGCCTCGCCATAGATCGGGTAGCGCTTCTCGATCAGCTTTCGCAAGGTGTCGCGCGGATCGGCGGTCTTGAGCAGCGGCCGGTTGCCACGCCGCGAGACCCGGTTGTACAGCAGTTCGAAATCGGCCTTGATCCAGACCGAGACGGCCGTCGACTTCACCAGTGCCCGGGTTTCCGGGTTGATGAAGGCGCCGCCGCCGGTGCCCAGCACGAGGTCGGGATCGCGCAGCAGCCGGGCGATGACGCGGACCTCGCCGGCCCGGAAATCGGCCTCGCCGTGGGTCGCGAAGATATCCTCGATGCTCATGCCGGCGGCCTTCTCGATCTCCTCGTCGCTGTCGACGAAGCGCCGTCCGAGCTGGGCGGCGAGCCGACGCCCGACCGTCGTCTTGCCGGCTCCCATCATGCCGACGAGGACGATGGGACGGCCCGCCAGCAGCGCCAGCAGCGCGTCGCGCCTGTCTTCCCGAACCGTGGATTTCCCGCGTGCCACCTGCTGGCCCCGATCGCTTGCGTGCCGCCTTGAACCGTCCGGACCGGTCAAAGTCAATCCCGCCGATAAGCGAGCGGCCTTGATCGGTACGGCGAAACAGGGGACATTCTGCCTCTCTTCGCGTAACTTGAGCGGAACCGCCATGCCGACCCTCATTCGCCTCGTCGTCATCGTGCTGGTGCTGGTCGGCCTGGCCTATGGCGGCATGCTGGCGCTGGTGGCGGCGGTGGACCCCGGCGAAAAGGACATCACCATCCGCATCCCCGCGCGCGACCTGGTGGCCGCCCCCGAGCGCGCCCCGCTGGTGCGCCGCGAGATCGACACCAGCCGGACCGCCGATTCGCCGCCCCCGGTCGAGCCCGCCGCCGGCGCCGCGCCGGCGGAGGGGGAAAACGACGTGCGGACCCTGGCGCCGGGCGGCCCCGAATGAGCGTTGCCGACGTCCATCTGATCGAGGCCTTCCTCGAAATGATGAGTGCCGAACGGGGGGCAGCGCGCAACACCATCGAGGCCTACCGGCGCGACCTGGCCGACTACGCGGAGTATCTTGCCGGTACCGGGGCACGGCTGGCCACGGCCGCGCGCCGGCAGGTCGTCGGCTATCTCGAGCTGGTGTCGGCGCAAGGCCTGTCGGCGGCGAGCGGCGCCCGGCGTCTGAGCGCCATTCGCCAACTGCACAAGTTCCTGTGCGCCGACGGGGTGCGCGACGACGATCCGACGCGCATCGTTGCGTCGCCGCGCGCCCGCCGGGCGCTGCCCAAGGTCCTCTCGATCGCCGAGGTGGACCGCCTGCTCGCGACCGCGGAAGCCGAAGCCGTCGCCGAGGGCAGCGCCGGCGCGCTGCGCCTCTACGTGCTGCTCGAGCTGCTCTATGCCACGGGGATGCGGGTATCCGAGCTGGTCGGGCTCAGGCGCGCGGCGATGCTGCGCGATGCGAGCCATCTCACCATCGCCGGCAAGGGCGGGCGCGAGCGCATCGTTCCGCTCAACGACCGGGCGCGCGACGCAGTCCGGGCCTGGCTCAAGGGGCTGGCGCCGGGACCGTGGCTGTTCCCGGCGGCGGGCGCGGAAGGGCATCTCGGCCGGCAGGTATTCGCGCGCGAGCTCAAGGCGCTTGCCGGGCGCGCCGGGATCGGCGCCGACCGGGTGACGCCGCACGTGCTCCGGCATGCCTTCGCCAGCCACCTGCTGGCCGGCGGGGCGGATTTGCGCGTGGTGCAGACGCTGCTCGGCCACGCCGACATCTCCACCACGCAGATCTACACCCACGTGCTCGACGACACGCTGCGCACGCTGGTCGAGACGCACCACCCGTTGGCCGAAGGGGACTGACGTGGCGGCATTGACGGGCCGGCGCGGCATCGCTTGACTCGGCGTCGCGGCGCCGCCACTTTCCAGCCACTTTGGGGCGCGACTGGAGCGCTGTCGCTCTTGGCCCGAACTGGCGGATGGATGCAGTCTTATCTCGATTTTGAAAAACCGGTTGCCGACCTCGAAGGCAAGATCGCCGAGCTCAAGTCGCTGGCCGCGGCGGACCAGGCGGTGTCCATCGACGAGGAAGTGAGCCGCCTGTCGGCACGGGCCGACGAGGCGCTCGTCGACATCTACAAGCGGCTAACGCCGTGGCAGAAGACGCAGGTCGCCCGCCATCCGCAGCGGCCGCACTTTTCCGACTACGTGCAGGCGCTGATCACCGAGTTCACGCCGCTTGCCGGCGACCGCAAATTCGCCGAGGACGCGGCCCTGCTCGCCGGCTTCGGCCGCTTCGAGGGGCAGTCGGTGGCCATTCTCGGGCAGGAGAAGGGGTCGTCCACCGAGAAGCGGCTCAAGCACAATTTCGGCATGGCGCGGCCGGAGGGCTACCGCAAGGCGGTGCGCATCATGGACATGGCGGACCGTTTCAACATTCCGCTGCTCGCCTTCGTCGACACCGCCGGCGCCTATCCGGGGATCGGGGCGGAGGAGCGCGGCCAGGCCGAGGCCATCGCCCGCTCCACCGAGAAGTGCCTCGAGCTCGGCATTCCCAATCTCGCCATCATCATCGGCGAAGGCGGCTCCGGCGGCGCCATCGCCATCGCCACGGCCAACCGCGTGGTGATGCTTGAGAATGCCATCTACTCGGTGATCTCGCCCGAGGCGGGGGCCTCCATCCTGTGGCGCGACGCGGCCCGGGCGCAGGACGCCGCCAACAACATGAAGATCACGGCAGCGGACCTTGCCGCCTTCGGCATCGTCGACGTCATCATTCCGGAGCCGCCCGGCGGCGCGCACCGGCATGCGGACACC
This sequence comes from Devosia sp., assembly GCF_036406155.1. GTDB lineage: Bacteria > Pseudomonadota > Alphaproteobacteria > Rhizobiales > Devosiaceae > Devosia_A. The sequence goes on from NZ_DASWVV010000159.1 coordinate 23,577, forward strand.
GTGATGGCGGAGACGCGCAAGGCCATCGCGCAGTTCCTCGCCGATTTCGACGGCAAGACCCGTCTCGAGCTGCGCGAGCACCGGCGCGAGAAGTTCCTCGCCATCGGCTCCAACCTGGGGTGAGCGGGGGCTGCGGCCCGGGCGGCTGGGGCGCGGTAGGGTTTGGGTAACGCTGCGGCCTTACCTTTGGTCAACTCTCCCGCCGTGATGCCGGCGGGGTTTCCAGACGGGTATTGGGGTCGCGGGTCGATGACGTTGCTGCGCAGATGGGTGGCGCTTTTCCTGGTGCTGGGCATGGCCGGCATGCTTGCCGGCTGCGGCGGCTTCAAGCCGGGCAATGCGCGCGCGCAGGCGCCGCTCAAGGAGGCGACGGTGGCGCAGCTCAAGGCGATGGGCTCGTCGCCGGCCGAGGGCACGCTGATCCGCATCTTCAAGGAGAGCTCCGAACTCGAGGTGTGGAAGCGCACCGCGGGCGGCACCTACAAGCATTTCCGCACCTACGAGATCTGCGCCTGGTCGGGCGAACTCGGACCCAAGATCCGGGAGGGCGACCGGCAGTCGCCGGAGGGCTTCTACACCATCACGCCGGGCCTGCTGAACCCCAACTCCAACTACTACCTCGCCTTCAACACCGGCTTTCCCAACAAGTTCGACCGCGCGCACGGGCGCACCGGCTCGAACCTGATGGTGCATGGCGATTGTTCGTCGAGCGGCTGCTACTCGATGACCGACGACAGCATCGCCGAGATCTACGCCCTGGTGCGCGACTCCTTTGCCGGTGGCAATGACAGCGTGCAACTGCAGATCTTCCCGTTCCGCATGACCCCGCAGAACCTCGCCCGGCATGCTTCGAGCCCGCATCTGGCGTTCTGGAAGGACATCAAGGAGGGCTACGACCGTTTCGAGCTGACGCGGACGCCGCCCCGCTGGGACGTGTGCAATCGCGAATATGTCTTCGACGTGCCGCGCGACGCGGCCACGGTGCTCGACGCGGCTGCCGCCTGTCCCCCAGGGCTCGACCGGTCCACCATGACCGCGGCGCTGCAGACCAAGCAGGCGGCCGACGATGCGGCCATGGCGACCGAAGTCGCCGCGCTCGCCGCGAGGCAGGCCAAGGCCGCGGCCGAGGCCGAGAAGGCTGCGGCCGAACTGGCGGCCGCCAAGGCGCGTGGCGAGGCCATCGGCAGCTTCGTGAGCGGTCTGTTCGGGGGCAAGGATGCCGGCGCCGAGAAGGTCATCGACCCTTCGCTCAAGGCCCCGGTCCCGGCGCCGCGTATCCAGCGCGTCTGAACGGCGCCGCGAACGGGCATGATATCGCCCGATTGCCGCTGTCCACTGGCCGGCGGCATACGGAAAAGAAAACGGGGGATGCAGTGGGGAAGGGGGGCCGCTCGCGGGTGACCAGCTGTCGGCGCGCGCCGGCATTGCCTGGCCGCCCAGCAAGCGCTACCCATCGCTGCCGCACCGGGTGGGGGACGGGTTGAGCTGCGCAACTGAACCACGCTTCGATCGCGCGGCGCTGCGCGCCGCCCTCGCTGCCGCGGGCTTCGTGCTCGGCGACCGGGCGCATGTGCGCATCTTCAAGCGCGAGCGGCAGCTGCAGCTCTGGCTCAGCCCGGGGGGCGGTTCGTATGCGCTGTTCCGCAGCTATCACATCTGCGCCGTCTCGGGCGGGCCCGGCCCCAAGCTGCGCGAGGGCGACCGCCAGGCGCCGGAAGGGTTCTACCGGGTCGGCCTTGCGCAACTCAATCCCCGATCGCGCCACCACCTCGCCTTCAATCTCGGCTTCCCCAACGCTTTCGACCGCCAGCTCGGGCGCACCGGGTCGGCCCTGATGGTGCATGGCGGCTGCTCCTCGGTCGGCTGCTTCGCCATTGGCGACGCCGGCATCGACGAGGTGTACGCGGTGGTCGAAGCGGCGCTGCGCCACGGCCAGGATGCCGTCGACGTGCATATCTTCCCCTTCGCCCTCACCGACGAGGCCCTCGCCGCGGAGTCCGGCAATGGCTGGTACCCGTTCTGGCGCAATCTGAAGCAGGGCTTCGACATGTTCGAGCAGGCGGGGGTACCGCCGCGGGTGGCGGCGGGCGACGGCGAATATCGCTTCGGCAACGCTGCGGAGGGGCCCGGATGCGTCGCCATCGCCGCCTGGTCGTAAGCGAGCGGGTCATCCCGTTTCTCGCCGCCTTCGTCGGCCTTTTGGCGCTCGCCGGGGCGGTGATCGTGGACCTCGACGGCAACCAGCGCGCCGAGCAGATGTCGCAGGAGCTGGCCCGCCTGCAGCTGTCGCTGGAGCAACTGGCGCAGCGCCTCGAAAGCGCCGCCACACCCGCCGACGATGGCCTGGCCGAGGGGCTCCTCGCCCTGCAGGACCGCATGAACACGCTCGAACAGGAGTGGGCGCGTCGGCCGCCTCTCGCCGCCTCGCCTGGCGCGGTGCGCGAGGTGCCGGCCGCCGCTGCTATCGATCCGAGCCTGCCGACCACGGACTGCATCCCCGCCGGGACGCGTTTCATGGCCATGAACGGGGAAAGTTACCCCATCTGCCAGAGCCCCGTGGTGGTCAGGGTCGAGGCGGTGACCGGCGACAGCGTCGTTGTCGATGGTACCGGCACCATCGCGGAGACGACGTCGGCGGTGCTGGCCGGCAGCGACTGCACGCTCATGGTGTTCTCGGCCGAGATAGAAGGCTTCGCCGAGATGCGGGTGAACTGCCCGTAGCCAGCGGGCCGCAGCGGATGTCCGCGCGGTTCGGCCGGTCTATGCCCCGAGGCGTAGGATCAGGCTGCCCTGAGTAATGACATTTGGATATCTATTTCAATTAGCAAATTAGTTAGTATTGAGATCGACTGTATCCTTATGATTATGGAAGTGGAGAGTGAATAATAGTTCGTGAAGTCTTGCTCCGGTTTCTGCCATGGCGACTCGATTGAAGAGCAACGTGGTCAAGTTTCGGCAGGTTCGGCGTGAGGGGCACTCGGCAAGGCGATCGCGACTTCCCCAGCTTCTCGCCGCGCTCGCCGTTCCGGTTACTCTGGCCGCGGCGGGAATTGTCGGGGTCCTGTATGTGCTGACGCACAGCGCGTGGCCTGCGGACGTCACGGCACGGCATTGGCTTGCAGCGCCGAACTGCTTCGCCGCCCGTTCGGTTGGGCTGGCTCCGGCCCGGCGTGGTGAGCCCGGATATTATCCGAGTCATGACGCCGACAACGATGGCGTCGCCTGCGAGCCGTGGCCTCGCCAGTCCCTGCCGGTGGTCGTGAGGATGCGATAGAGCGTCGCCCCGCTTGGCACGCGCCGTTTTGCCCCCCAACGCGTACGCGTGAGTGCTGCATCTAGCAGGCATACCCGACCTGCCCTCTCCGCCTAGCGGGCCGCGGCCTCGCCGGGGCGCTTATAGGCCACGCCGGAAGCTTTCTTCAGGGCCGCCATCGTGTCCTCGACGCTCAGCAGCACCGTGGTTTGCATGCTGCTCAGGGCGCCGCCGCCGCCGATGGCCAGCGCCACCGCCGCCATCGAAACGTTGTCGGGTGCCTCCCAAAGCGTGTACCCGTCGTGCTCACCGAAGGCATACCAGAAGCCATGCAGCTTCCCGCCGACCCCTTCGATGTATTGCCGGGCAGCCAGCCGGCGATCCTCGGGGTTGTTCATGAGCTTCGCCCAGGTGTCGGGCGTGTAACTGAACCGGGTCAGGTAGAAAGGCATCGACCTTCTCCTTTGCTTCAGAACCTAGTTGGGCTTGGCGCCCTCAAGAACCGCCTTGAGGGTCTCCAACTCCTTGCGGATGCCTCTCTTGAACTCACCCTTCATCAACGGTCCCATCAGCCGCCACCAGCCTTTCATCTCGGCGCTGCCATTGATCGTGAACTCGGAGCCGGCACTGGCACCGGCAACGCTCATTTTTCGCCCTGTAGTCCATCCGCGGCGACACGGCCTTGAAGCCGATCAAGGCTCCCGGAACAAATTCAGTCACCTCACACGCCGCTGTCGTGCGTGTCGGTCCCATCTTCACGTCTTCCGTAAAACGCGTACCAACGTGTGTAGGCCCCGATGTAATAACTGTTGAGTTGACAACCTCGGACTGCCACTTGGGGATGTTGCTCATGTCCGCAACGAATGCGAAAACGTCCGCGGACGGGCGCGAAATCATGATCCTGTCTGCAATTGTAATCATGTAGATCTCTCCTCGCACTTGG
>NZ_DASWVV010000160.1:0-15565 GCF_036406155.1 Devosia sp.
GGGGTCGAGACCTGCGGCCTTGACCGCCGCGATATAGGCCTGCACCGCGGCGAGGCAGGCATCGCCCGTCTGCTGCAGGCAGACGGCCCCCACGCTTTCGACATCAAAATCGCTGGCACTTTGCGCGTTGACGGACGGCGCGGCGGCAAAAAGCATTGCTGCTGCGACCGCAGCTCCAACTAGACGGCTTCTCATCGGTGGGATCCCAATCCTCAAAACAACGCGGTCAGGCTAGCTCACGGCTCGGGAACCGTCAACGAACAGGAGCCCCGCCATCGCTGCGGCCGGCAGCGCCGGCCGCCCCCGGCGGGTGTGGCGACCTGTCGCCGCAAAGTGGTGGAAGCCCCCGCGATTCTCGTGCAAGTTCGGGCGTCCCCTGCGTCGGCGGTCACGGCCGGCGACGCCCGGGCGGCTCACTGGCTGGTTGGCGACATGGCATCGAGGGCGATAACGGGACCTGTACAACTGGTGGCACTGTCGGCCTGCCTGCTGCTGGCCGCAAGCTACGGCACCGCGCTCGAGGCCATGCCCTATGTTGCCGCCGGCGGCACGCTCGAGCGGCGCCTCGATTCCCTCGAGCATGGATTCGTGCCGGTCGGGCTGTCGCTGGCCTCCCAGCAGATGGTGCTCGCCGATTGCGCCGCGGTGTCACGCTCCATCTACGGCCGTGCCCTCGGGACCGGGCACCGCGTCCGTCTGCTCGCCACCTGCGCGCGCATCGCCGCCGGCATCACCGCCGGAGCGCCGACGCACGGCTATGGCTGGTACGTGGGCGCCCTCATGGCCGCCGAGCAGGGCGAACGCGCCGGCCTCAACCGCCAGCTGGCGCAGGCCTATGCGACGGCCCCCACCGAACAATGGCTGGCCGAGTTGCGGGTCGATTTGGTCGAAACGCACATGGACCAGATCGACCCCGCGCTGTTGGCGAGCCACGATCGCGACCTGGCGCTGCTGGTGCGCAGCCAGCGCGGCGTGCGCACCATCGCCAACCGCTACGTCCGGGTGGCCGCCTTCCGGGAACGGATCACGCGGATCGTGGAGCGCCTGCCCGTGGCCGACCAGAAACGCTTTCTTGCCAATGTCCGGCAGCAGGGTGAGGCTGCCGGCCCCGGCCTCCCGGGAATTGTTCGATAGGTTTGTTGATTGCATATGCAACTTGCCGGCAGCGGCCATGCCCACGCTCGTATGAGCACCCAGACAAGGCTCAACGATCTCCTCGGCTTCGCCCTGCTGGCCTTCCTCGCCCTGGCGCCGCTTCCCCTGGGCGGCAACCGGCCGTTCTTCTGGGTCGCGGGAGCGGCGTTCCTGGGCGTCATGGGCCTGGTCTACGGGTTGGCGCTGGCCGCCGGGGGACGCGCCCTGCGCTATCCGCTGACGCGCATTCCCGAGGTGGCGGGGCTGGCCGCCGTGCTCATCATCTACCTCGTGCTGCAGCTGCTGCCCGTCGCTTCCCTCGTCGGCCTGTCGACCCGCGTCCTGGGGGAGGGCGCCGCGGTCTCCTCCCCGACCATCAGCCTTGCGCCCGGCCCGACCGCGCTCATGCTCATTCAGGTTGGCGGCTACGCCATGCTGTTCTTCCTCGTCGCCCAGGTCGCGGTCAATCCGCACCGCGGACGGCACCTGCTGCGCGCCCTGTTCTGGGTCACCGTCGCCTACGCGGTCTACGGGCTCGTGTCGCTGACCCAGCTCGGCGATACGCTGCTCGGGCTGGAAAAATGGGCCTATCCGGGGTCGGCCACCGGCACCTTCGTCAATCGCAATTCCTTTGCCACCTTCCTTGCCTTCGGCGTCGCCATCGGGGCGGCCATCGCCATGGAACTGGCGGTGCCGCAGGCCGAGGACCGCAAGAGGGCGCGGGCCTGGCTGGGTGAGTTCGTGCTCGTCTCCGTCGGCATCGTGTTCCTCGTCGCCGCGCTGCTCGCCACCCAGTCGCGGATGGGCGCCGCCGCCGCCGCCTTCGGGACGATGGTCGTGGTCGTCGGCGGGCTGGGGCGCTCCCGGCTCACCCTCGCCCACTGGCTGGCCGCGGTCTTGATCACCCTTGCGCTCGTGGCCGGGCTCGTCGTCCTGTTCGGGGCGGGGCTGCTCGAGCGGCTCGGCTCGGTGGAAAGCTCTGCCGACGTGCGCCTCCAGCTCTACCAGCAGGTCGCTCGCATGATCGCGGCCGAACCCTGGTTCGGCTATGGCGGGGGCAGCTTTGCCACGGTGTTCCCGCTGTTCCACCAGTTGCCGGTCAGTCCCGACCTGGTCTGGGACATGGCCCATTCCACCTATCTCGCGCTGTGGGCCGAGCTCGGCATCGTCGCCGGCAGCCTGCCGCTGCTCATCATCGCCGCGCTGGTGCTGCGCCTGCTGCCTTCCCTCGCCGGCGAGCCGGCCCGGCGTACGCCGGTGCTTGCCGCCATCGGCGTGGTGGTCGTCGCCGCGGTCCATTCCACCGTCGACTTCAGCCTCGAAATCCAGGCCAACGCCCAGCTGCTGCTTGCCGTCCTCGCCATCGCCACGGCGGCCACCGCGGGGCCGCGGCCCCGCACGGAGAGCCGCTGATGACGGTCCTCGGCCGCCTGGGGCGGTGGCTCGGCGCCGGGGCAGCGCCCGCCGCGGCGGGCCGGCGCGCCTTCCGCCAGTTCGATGGCGCCCCGGCGGCGATCTACGCGGTGGGCGACGTGCACGGCTGCTACACGCTGCTGGCCGAACTGGAAGAGCGCATCCTCGCCGATGCGCGCCAGTATGCGGGCGAAAAATGGATCATCATGCTGGGCGACTACGTCGACCGCGGGCCCATGTCGCCGCGCGTGCTCGATCATCTGCGCCAGCCGCCGGCCGATCCGGCGATCGGCCGCATCTGCCTTGCGGGCAACCACGAGGCGGCGATGCTCGAGTTCCTCGCCGCCCCCAGCCCCGGCAGCCCCTGGCTGCAGTTCGGCGGCACCGAGACGCTCGTTGCCTACGGCATCGATCCGCGCCAACTGGAGCGGCGGCTGTCGCGGCGCGAACTCGGCCAGTTGGTCGCGAGCCACGTCCCGGACGAGCACCGCGAGTTCCTTGCCGGCCTGCCGGTCCTGGTCGAGACGCCGGGGCAGATCTTCGTGCATGCGGGGCTGCGGCCGGGAGTGCCGCTGGCCGCCCAGAAGGAGTCGGACCTCACCTGGATCCGGGACGACTTCACCGAGACCTACGAGAGTTTCGGCAAGACCGTGGTGCACGGCCACACGCCCCGCTCCGAGCCGCTGGTGACGCCGTCGCGGGTCGCCCTCGATACCGGGGCCTACCTCACCGGCCGGCTGACCGCCGCGGTGTTCTGCCCGGGGGAGCCGATCCGGCTCATTGGTGTAGAAGCGCGCCCGAAGTGGCTTGGCCCGTGAGGCCGAATACGGCAAGCATGGCCGGCGCGAACAGGTTCCCGGCGGGGCTCGCTGCACATCCCGCCGCGGATGGATATTGCGGGGAGGCATGATGGACGAGCAGGAATTCGACCTGCGGGGCATATTGGGGCTGCTGCGGCGGCAATACCGACTGATCCTGGTCACCCTCGCCGTGCTGCTCGCCGCCGCGACGGTGGCGGTGTTCGTGCTGAAGCCGGTCTATACCGCCTCCACCCTCATCCTCGTCGATCCCAGCCGCAAGGACCTGCTCGACCCCGATTCCCAGCTGACCAGCGCCTCCTCCGACAATGCCCGCGTCGACAGCGAGGTCGAGCTGGTCAAGTCCGATACCGTGCTGCTGCAGGTGGTCAAGGAGGCCGACCTGCTGAAGGACCCCGAATTCGGGGTGCGCCCCGGCCTGCGCGACAGCCTGATGAGCTTCCTGCGCCTCGCCGATACGGCCCTGCCCTCCGGCGACGCGGCGCTGCAGGCCGTGCTCGACCGGTTGCGCGAGGCAGTGAGCGTGCAGCGGCGCGGCCTCACCTATCTGATCCTGGTGCAGGCCCGCTCGCTGACCCCGGAGACGGCGGCGCGCATCGCCAACACCATCGCCCGCGTCTATATCAGCGCCCAGGTCGCCTCCAAGGTCGAGGCGACGCTGGCCTCGCGCGACATCATCCAGGCCCGCATCGAGGAAGCCGCCGCCGCCGTCGCCGCCTCCGAGGGCTCCTTCGATTCCTTCTTCTCCGAGAATTTCGAGGCCATCGCCGCCGAGACCGGCCGCACCGACCTCGTCGCCCTGCGCCGCCAGCTCGAGGACGCCAATGCCGCCCGCTCGCGCGAGGCGCTGCTCGCCGACATGGTCGACGGCACCCGCGCCCGGCGCGACTGGGCCGCGCTCGCCGACAGCCTCAAATCCGAGGCTGTGAGCGCGCTCGAAGCCAACCGCCAGCGCCTGCTCGCCACCCTCGCCGGCGTCGCCGAGGGCTCCGAACGGGCCATCGACCTTCGTGCCGAACTCGGCGCCCTCGAGGCCCAACTCGACAACGCCGCCGAAACCGAGCTCACCAACCTGCGGCGCGAGATCGCCGACCTGCAGTCGCGCGCCTCCGACATCCGCGCCCGCATCCGTTCCTCGGTGCTCGAGTCCGACCTGCCGCCGCAGTTGCTCGCCAGCATCTATTCGCTGCAGCAGAACGCCGAGATCGCCCGAACCCAGTACCAGACGCTGCTCTCCCGCCTCAAGGACCTCGAGGCCCAGGCCTACCTGCAGGTCGCCGACAGCCGCATCGTCTCGGCGGCGCTGGCGCCGCACAAGCCGAGCTTCCCCAATCCGCGGCTGATCTTCGCGCTCGCCGGGCTCGGCGGCCTCGGGCTCGGCGTCGCGCTCGCCTTTCTCGTCGAGAACTATGTCGGCGGCTTCACGTCCGAGGACCAGCTCGAGCAGGTGCTCAGGGCTGGCGTCGTCGCCGCCGTGCCGCACCAGCGCGATCCGAAGAAGGCCGAGGGCCAGCACGGCCTCTCCGTCGCCGAATACGTCGTCGATTCCCCCCTGTCGGTCTTCGCCGAGACGATCAGGCGCGCGCGCATGGGGCTCGACCAGGCCCTGCGCCGATCCCGCGGACCGGTTCCCCCCGCCGGCGGCGCCGTCGTCATGGTAACCTCCTCGGCCCCCAACGAAGGCAAGACCACGCTTGCCCTCTCGCTTGCCCGCGCCTATGCGCTCTCCGGACGCACCACCCTGCTCATCGATTGCGATCTCCGGAAGCCCGGCGTCCACCGCCAGCTCGGGCTCGAGCCCTCCTCCGGCCTGCTCGAATACCTGCACAAGGCCGCCGGCGCCCCCGAGCTGCCCGAGATCGCCACCATCGACGACGATTCGGGCGCCCAGGTCGTCCTCGGCGCGCGCAAGAGCGACGTCGCCACCGACCAGCTGCTCTCCGGGGCGACCTTCGCCCGGCTTCTCGCCGCGGCGCGCAACACCTTCGAGATCGTCATCATCGACACCCCGCCCGTCGGCCCCGTCGTCGACGGACTCTACCTCGCCCAGCACGCCGACGTCATCGCCTTCGTGGTGCGCTGGGCCAGCACCTCGCAGCAGGAGGCCAAGGCCGCCCTCGCCGCGCTGCGCGAGGCGAAGCGCGAGGAGACGGAGATCGCGGTGCTCCTCAACCAGCAGGAGGCGTCGCGGGCGACGTATCGCAACAAGTACCAGGGGTACTACCACGAGGCCTGAGCGTTGGCCCGGAGGCAGCTGCCGGGACCCGGGCGCACAGGCAACCGCGGGCGGGGCGCGTTTTCCGCTTAGGCGGGCAAGGGCGGGCGTGTATGCTGGCGCCCTGCTCCTGCGAGGATGTTTCCGATCTTGCTGCGGCGCGCCGTAGGAACCCTGCGTTCAATGCCTTCCCGCCTGCGCCGCGGCCTCGCCGCGCGCACCTTCGCGCCGGCCGCTGCCGCCGCAAGCCGGGACGGGATCGGCGCCTCCGGCAATCGCGCCTGCCTCCAGGTCCGGCACCTGCCGGCCGAGGCGCCGGCATGACCGGCACGACCAGGCCACTGATCCTGTTCTACACCCCGTTCTTCGGCAGTCCCCCCGACGTGGCCCGCCTCGCCTGCGGCAACGGCGCGTTCACGCTCGACCGCCGCCGCCTGCCCCAGGCCGATGCCGTGGTCTTCCACCTGCCGGACGCGTACGCCATGGGGGACGCGCGCAAATATCCCGGCCAGCGCTGGGTCGGCTGGTCGATGGAGAGCCGGGCCAACACCCCGGTTCGCGGCGACGCCGCGGCCATGCGCCATTTCGACCTGCTGATGAGCTTCGAGCGCGCCGCCGACGTGTGGTCGCCCTACCTGCCGAACCTCGCGGAATGGCAGGCCGCCCTCGCCGCGCCGCTGCCGCCCAAGCACGCGACCAGCCCGGTGGCGATGTTCCAGTCGGCCCGCAACGACCACAGCGGGCGCAACGCCTTCGCCGCCAGCCTGATGCAGCACATCGCCGTCGATTCCTACGGCCGCTTCCTCAACAATCGCAGCATCCCGCCGCCGGATCTGGGCGCCGCCACCAAGCTCGCCATCATCGGCGGCTACCGCTTCTGCCTCGGGCTCGAGAACACCATCGAGGACGACTACGTGACCGAGAAATTCTTCCAGCCCCTGCTGGCGGGGACGGTGCCGGTCTATCGCGGCGCCGCCAATGTCGGCGACTTCGCACCGGGGGAGCACTGCTACATCGACGCCAGCCGCTTCGGCAGCGCCGCGGAGCTGGCGGCCTACCTGCGCGACCTCGCCGACGACCCGGCCGCCTACGCCGCCTATTTCGCGTGGCGCACCAGGCCGCTGCGCCCGGCCTTCCTCGAGCTGGTGCGGCGGGCCGAGACCGAAGCCTTCTGCCGGCTCGCGACGCGTCTCGCCGAGCTGGGGCCAGGCAGCGGCCGCGGCGTGCGGCTCCCTTTCGGCTGGAGGCGCGCGCTCGGCACGACGCTGTGGCGGCTGCGCCGCCGCGCCCGCGCGGCCCGCGGCAGCGCGTGATCCGCGCCCGGGATGCCGGGCCCTGTGATTTGACGACCGTCAAAGCGGTCGGATCGGCGATCTGTTCTTCTTTCTCATTCGAAGGAGGAAATGATGGCTATTCGTTTCGCGCTTTCGGCAGCCGCCCTGGCGGCTCTTGTAGGTCTGCCGGCGATAGCGCAAGTGCCGCCCTCGCTCGAGCGGAAGATGGAAACTCTCGAGGCGGAGCTCACCGCGAACGGCTACGAGGTCGCACGCGGCACGTGGCACCTGTTCACCATCGACGATTGCCGTTTCGCGATCGCCTCGATGGGCTTCTGCATGGCCAACAATCCCGCCGCGCCCTACGTGATCCCGACGGTCCCGCATTGGGACGACGAGTTCTCCGATGCGCACATGAAGGATCTGCTGGGGCCGGCCGGCGACGAGTGGTGGACCTATCGGCTCGGCCCGCGGGAGGCGCTGGTGGTGATGGGCGTGCTGCCGCCGCCCGGCGCCTATTTCAGCCTCCTCACCTACGCGTTCACGCGCGCGGGGCCGCCCGACACCGGCCAGCCGCTCCACGACAAGCTGACCGATCCGTTCATGCGCAGCATGGTGTTCCAGACCTCGCCGAACCCGGAGCGGGCCATCGTCTTCGCCTCGCTCGTCGATGCGAACAACAACGTGGTGATGGATCGGCAATCGGGGGCCTCGTTCGGCACCGAACGCTACTTCGTCGTCAGCGCCGACGCGGGGCTGGAGCGCGACCTGACCGAGGCCCTTCTCCGCGCCGGCGTGCCGGATCGCAACCAGGTGTTCGCCGAGCGCATCTCGCCCGAGATCGCGCGCATCGGGCTCGGCAGCGAGGCCGACGATTTCATGAGCCTGTTGCGCTATGCCGAGCCCGAGGACAAGGCCGCGGGCGAGCAGTGGCGGCAGCAGCTCCCGCTGCTCATGCTGCGCGTGCGCGACACCAATGCCGCACGTGCCGCCGAGCCCTACCCAGCCCCGGTGAGGGAGGCGCGGGAAGGCAGTTCGGAACTGGCGCTGGCCGGCGACGTCGAAAAGCTCGCCGGGGCGGTGAAGGCGCATTGGGGCCAGCCCGGCGCGGCGGAAGGCAAGTTCGAGAGCCTCCTGACCATGATCGACCTGCTCGGCGAGCACTGCCTGGCGCAGCCGCGGAACTGCCTGGGCGACAATTCCGACACCGACTATCAGATCAGCCCGACGGGCAACCTCGATGCGGGCGAAGTGCTGGCGGTGGTGGGCACGCTCGGCACGCTGACCGGGAACGCCACCTATGTGAGCCTGTCGGTAAACTGGATCCCGCCGCTGCAGGGCGTGCTCAACATCTCGGACGCCGCGCTCGCGGGGAGCGCCGCACCCTATGGCGAGGGCATAGGCGGCGCGGACAGTCTCTACGTGCACTATTTCGCGCGCGACTGCTCGGGGCTCGCGGGCTGCACGGAAGTCAGCGAGCAGATGGTGCCCGCCGGCGGCTCCCTGAAGATCGTGCAGCGGAACTACGTCGTACCCGGCGGCACGAGGGGCGCGGACCCGGCGCGGCTGGTCAATCCGGTGCTCATGGTGCTGGACGGGACAGCGCGGCCGAAGGGCTGAGCGCGCGCGCTGAACGCGTTGCACACTGTCGCGCCCCCGGGGAACGGGGGGCGCAAGCCTCGGGAGGTGACGATGAGAGTGCAGGCACTCGCCATCGCATGCGTCGCATGGGCCTGGGCGATGGCCGCGCCGGGTGTGGTAGCGGACGAGGCCCAGGTGTTCGTCGTGTGCACGGGCTGGCACGCGCTGTGCTCGGCGTCGCAGGACTGTCCTGTCAATGGCCAGAGGGCGGATTGCGATTGCCTGCGGGTGAACGAGACCCATGTCGTCTACACGGCCGAAATTCAGGATCCCGACGCCAGGGCCGCGACTTCGGCGAAGTGCACGAGGGATCATCCGTGCGACGTGGACGAGGCGCCGGTCTGCCAGGTCATCCGGGACGGCACCTACACCGTCGACGGTACCCCGTATCAGTGGGTTTCGACCTACTCCTACCGCGGCTGGTGCAGCCTCCTGGACGTCGAACTCAGGGCCTGCGATCCGTCGGCACCCGGCTATCGAGGGGACAGCTACTGGGCGATCTGCGACGCGGCCCCTTGCACCGAGATCGAGGATCCGGCCGATCCGAACAGGCCCCTGCGCTGCCAGTGTCGCCTGGCCGATGCGCCCTTCGTGGGCGCCAATGGCAGCTGCACCGGCGACAAGGGCGGCATCATGTCGAGCTTCGCCGTAGAACTGTGGGACTTCGACAGGAACACGTACCGCATCTCGATGCCCGGCTACGACTACGTCGCGGCCGCCTGCGCCCCCTTGCGGTCGGACCCGCCGCCTGCAAGCGGCAAGGTGAGATAGGGGCTGCTTCGCGCCGGCATTCCGGCGCCGGGAGCCCAAGGTGCCGCAGGATGCGACAAGCCCTGCTGCGTCCGGCCGGACTCCTGCTATCCTGCGCCACCATGCCGGGCTCGCTGATCGCCACGAAACTGTTCATGCCGACGCTGCGGGCCGGGGTCGTCGATCGCGGCCGGCTGAACGAGCGGCTGCAGCGGGGCGGCGCGGCGAGGCTCACCCTCGTCTCGGCGCCGGCAGGGTTCGGCAAGACCACCGCCGTCGTCGCCTGGCTCCGATCGCGTCCCCCCGGCGGGGCGGTGGCGTGGCTGTCGCTGGACGAGACCGACAACCAGCCGGCGCGGTTCTGGGCCCATGTGATCGCGGCGCTCCAGGATGCGGTGGCGCGGATCGCAGCGCCGCCGCTCGACGTCCCCCAGCCGGCCCAGCTGCCCGACGACCTCGTCCCGGGCGCGATCGTCAACGCACTGGCCGCGCTTCCGCAGCGCCTCGAACTCGTCTTCGACGACTACCACCTCGTCGACCAGCCGCCGGTGCACGCGGGCGTGACGTTCCTGCTCGAGCACCTGCCGCCCAACGTCCATGTCGTCATCACCACGCGGGCCGACCCGCCGCTGCCGCTGGCGCGGCTGCGCGCGCAGGGCGAGCTGGTGGAGGTCCGGGCCGCGGACCTGCGCTTCACCGCCGGGGAGGTCGCGGCCTACCTCAACGGCGCCATGGGCCTGGGGCTGTCGGCGGCGGATGTCGCTGCGCTGGGGGAGCGGACGGAGGGGTGGATCGCCGCCCTGCAGCTCGCCGCCTTGTCGATCGAGGGGCGTGACGACGCTGCCTCCTTCATTGCCGGATTTGCCGGCAACGACCGCTACGTCTTCGACTACCTGGTCGAGGAAGTACTGCAGCGCCAACCCGAAGCCGTGCGCGAATTCCTGCTGGAGACGTGCTTTCTCGACCAACTGAGCGGGCCGCTCTGCGATGCGGTCACCGGCCGCAGCGGGAGCCGGCAGACGCTCGAGGCGCTGTATCGCGCCAACCTGTTCCTCGTCCCGCTCGACGACCGGCGCGAGTGGTACCGCTACCATCGCCTGTTTGCCGATGTGCTCGAGACGCAACTCGACGCACCCGGGCGCGACCGCCTGCGCCGCCTGCGCCGCCGCGCCAGCGACTGGTACGAGGCGCATGGCGGGCGATCCGAGGCCATCCGCCATGCCCTGGCCGCGGAGGACTTCGAGCGCGCGGCGGAGCTGATCGAGCTTACGGCCTTCGGCATGCAGAAGCTGCGCCAGGAGTCCACGCTCCGCACCTGGATGCGTGCCCTCCCCGATGCCGTCATACGGACCCGCCCGGTATTGGGCATCGCCCTTGCCGGCGTGCTCGCCTCGGTCGGCGAGTTCGAGGAACTCGACGAGCGGCTGCGTGACATCGAGCACGGCCTCGCGGCGATTGCCGCGGCCGGCGGCTCCATGCCGGAAGGTGTCGTCGTCGTCGACCCCGCCCAGTTGCCGCGCGTACCTGGCCTCCTCGAACTCTACCGGGCCGCCCTCGACCAGGCACGGGGCGACCTGCCGGCAAGCATTCGCCACGCCGAACGCGTGCTCGAACTGGCGCCCGCGGACGACCATCTCGCCCGCGCGGCGGCGGCGTCGCTGCTCGGGATCGCCTGCTGGTCGGAGGGCCAGCTCACACAGGCCCGCGCCGCATGGACCGAAGGACGGGAGGGCCTCATGCGTGCCGGCCACATTGCCGACACGCTCGGGGTCTCGATCGCCTTGGGCGACATCAACGTGGCGCTGGGCCAGTTGCGCGAGGCCGCGCAGGTTTTCGAGCGGGCGCTGCAGATGTCGGCGGCGGCGCACGGCCCGGTCCTGCGCGGCACGGCCGACATGCATACCGGCCTCGCAGCCATCCTGCGCGAACGCAACGAGATCGAGGCCGCGCGCCGGCATCTGCTCGCGGCCGCGGAGCTCGGCGACGGCGCCGGACTGCCGCAGAACCCCTACCGCTGGCGCGTGGCCGACGCGCTGCTCAGGCAGGACGCGGGCGATGCCGACGGCGCCCGCAACAGCATCGAGGAGGCCGTCCGCCTCTATGCGGCGGACATGTTCCCCAACGTCCGGCCGGTCAAGGCGACGCGGGCCCGCATCCTCATTGCCCAGGGCCGGCTCGAGGAAGCCGCCCGCTGGCAGCGCGATGCCGGGCTCGCCGCCGGCGACCCGCTCAGCTATTTGCGCGAGTACGAGCACATCACGCTGGCGCGGCTGCTGCTTGCCCGGGAAGAAAGGGCCGGAGCCAAGGGGGATGCGCAGGCCGTGCCGTTGCTTCGTCGCCTGCTTGCGGCCGCGGAACCCGGCGGCCGCAATGGCAGCGTCATCGAGCTCTCCGTCCTCCTCGCCCTCGCCAGCCGGCACACCGGAACCGACGAGGCCCTCCAGCATCTGGGGCGCGCGCTGGCGCTGGCGGCACCCGAGGGCCATGTGCGGGTGTTCGTCGACGAGGGCGCGCCGATGGAGGCATTGCTCAAGGCCGCCGTGAAGCGCCATGTCGGCAGCGACTATGCGGGCCGGCTGCTCGCGGCGTTCGGCCCCGCCCAGCCGAGGCCGGCCATGCACCCCGACCTGATCGAGGCGCTGAGCGAGCGGGAGCTCGACGTGCTGCGGCTGCTCGCCACCGACCTCAGCGGCCCCGAGATTGCCCGCGAGCTTGCCGTCTCCGAGAACACGATGCGCACCCACACCAAGAACATCTACGAAAAGCTGGGCGTCAACAGCCGCCGCGCCGCCGTGAGCCGCGCCGAGGAGCTGAAGCTCCTGACCCGCCGGAGGGCCTGACCCCGACCGCTGCCGCCCGCAGCGGGGGCTCCGCTCACCCGCAGAAAAATGCACCGCCTCACCAAGCCTGGTGAGGCGCGCTCACCAAGTCCGCTCCCACAAGTGCACCTGCCGGCGACGAACGCGCCGCCGGCGGCACGAACGAGAGACGAGCATGAGCGATCTTCCCTCAGCACACCGGCCCGAAGGCGGGACCTACGAAATCCGCCTGCGTGGCCAGCTCGACCCGCGCTGGGCCGCCCGCCTGGGCGTCACGGCCCTGACCCACGACAGCGACGGCACGACGACGCTGCGCGCGGTCGGGGTGGATCAGGCCGCACTGCACGGCCTGCTCCAGCGCGTCCGCGATCTCGGACTTACGCTGGTCTCGGTCAGCTGTGTCCGCGCCGCTGCCGACGACGCCTCCACCTGACCGCAACACAAAGGAACCCGACATGACCACCATCGCACCGACCTACGCTGCCGCCGCCGGCGCTGCCGTCAGAGCCGCGGACACGACCTCGACGGCCCAGCGGGACACACAGCGGCTGGCCCGGCTCACCGGCCTCTTCTTCCTCGTCACCTATGCCGCGTCCATTCCACCCTTCGTGTCGATGTACGTGCCGGCGCTCGGCAACCCGGCCTTCGTCCTCGGCGGCGGCTTCGACCAGGCCGTCTCCTGGGGCGCGCTGCTCGAACTCGTGCTGATCTTCGCCAATATCGCCACCGCCCTCACCCTCTACTCCGTGTTGAAGCGGCGCTTCCCGGTCCTGTCGCTCGGCTTTGTGACGGCGCGGCTCACCGAGAGCGCGTTCATCGGCATCGGCATCGTCGCCGTCCTCGCGCTCAACACGCTGCGGCTCCACGGCGTCACCGCCGGTGCCGACGAAGCCGGACTGGTGGCCGCCGGCCAGTCGCTGGTCGCGGTGCATGACTGGACGTTCCGGCTCGGGCCCGGAATCGTGGTCGGCATCGGCAACGGCCTGATCCTGGGCTACATGATGTGGAAGACGCGGCTCGTTCCCCGCTCCCTCTCCATCCTCGGCCTGGTCGGTGGCCCTGCGCTCCTCATTGCCGGCGTCGCGGTGGTCCTCGGCATCATCGATGCCGGCTCGACCCCGCAGCTGATCGCCACCATCCCCGAGTTCTTCTGGGAACTGCTGCTCGGCGTCTGGCTGCTGGTCCGCGGCTTCAACCCGCAGGCGGCCGCCGCACTCGCACCCAGCGGCGCGGCCGCTGCCGCGCAGTAGGCGGCAGCGCAGCCGGGCCAGCGCGGCGGGCGCGACAGGCGTCCGCCTCACCCTTCCGGCACTTGGCAAAGGACTTGCGAGCGCCTAGAAGAACGGCCGGATTAACGCAAAATCAACCCTGCCGGCGCGACGGTTCCAACGGGGGCGTCGGCGGGGGACGTGGTTTGGATGATTTGGGAACGGCCGATGGCGCCCCGCTGGCGGCACAGGCCCGCGCTGGCATGAGCAAGTCGGCTTTGATCACCGGGATCACCGGGCAGGACGGGGCCTATCTCGCTCGCCTGCTGCTCGACAAGGGCTACCGCGTGCATGGCATCAAGCGGCGCTCCTCGAGCTTCAATACCGGCCGGATCGAGGACATCTACCAGGATCCGCACGAGCCCGATCCGCGCCTCGTGCTCTACCATGGCGACATGACCGATGCGACGAACCTGATCCGCATCGTGCAGGAGACGCAGCCGGACGAGATCTACAACCTCGCCGCGCAAAGCCACGTGCAGGTGAGCTTCGAGACGCCCGAATACACCGCCAGTGCCGACGCGCTCGGGCCGCTGCGCCTGCTCGAGGCGATCCGCATCCTCGGGCTCGAGAACAGGACCCGCTTCTACCAGGCCTCGACCTCCGAGCTGTACGGGCTCGTCCAGGAGGTGCCGCAGCGCGAGAGCACGCGCTTCTATCCGCGCTCGCCCTATGCCGCCGCGAAGCTCTATGCCTACTGGATCGTGGTCAACTACCGCGAAGCCTATGGCCTGCACGCCTCCAACGGCATCCTGTTCAACCACGAGAGCCCGCTGCGCGGGGAAACCTTCGTCACCCGCAAGATCACCCGCGCCGCCGCCGCCATCGCGCTGGGCCGGCAGGACCGGCTGTACCTGGGCAATCTCGACGCCCGCCGCGACTGGGGGCACGCCGAGGAATACGTGCGCGGCATGTGGCTGATGCTGCAGCAGGACGAGCCCGACGACTACGTGCTGGCGACCGGGGAGACGACGCCGGTGCGCAGCTTCGTCGAATGGGCCTTCGCCGAGATCGGCATCGCCATCGACTGGCGCGGCCGCGGCGTCGACGAGAAGGGCTACGAGCGGGGCACGGGGCGCTGCCTCGTCGAGGTCGACCCGCGCTACTTCCGCCCCACCGAGGTCGACCTGCTGGTGGGCGATGCCTCCAAGGCCCACCAGAAGCTGGGCTGGCGCCACACGAGGACCGCCCGCGACCTCGCCCGCGAGATGGTGCGCGAGGATCTGCGCCTGCTGCAGCCCGCCGCGGCGGCGAAGGAGGCCTGATGTACGAGCTCGCCGGCAGGCGCGTCTTCGTCGCCGGCCATCGCGGCATGGTCGGCAGCGCCCTCGTCCGCCGCCTCGCGTCGGAAGACTGCGAGATCGTCACCGCCCCGCGCGCCGCGCTCGATCTCACCCGCCAGGCCGAGGTCGAGGCGTGGATGGCGGCCAACCGCCCGGACGTGGTGGTCATCGCCGCCGCCAGGGTCGGCGGCATCCTCGCCAACGCCACCCGCCCGGTGGACTTCCTCCACGACAACCTGATGATCGCGGCCAACCTCATGGCCGCGGCGCACGCCGCCGGCGTCGGGCGCCTGCTCTTCCTCGGCTCGAGCTGCATCTATCCGCGCCTCGCCGAGCAGCCGATCGCCGAGGAGGCGCTGCTCACCGGCCCGCTCGAGCCCACCAACGAGGCCTACGCCATCGCCAAGATCGCCGGCATCAAGCTCGTCGACGCCTATCGCCGCCAGCACGGGCGCGACTGGATCAGCGCCATGCCGACCAATCTCTACGGCCCCGGCGACAATTTCGACCTCAGCTCCAGCCACGTGCTGCCGGCGCTCATCCGCAAGGCCCATGAAGCGCGGCGCGCCGGCGCCGGGCAGCTCGAGATCTGGGGCACGGGCACGCCGCTGCGCGAATTCCTCCACGCCGAGGATTGCGCCGATGCCCTGGTGTTCCTGCTCCGGCGCTGGTCCGGCGCCGGGCCGGTCAATGTCGGCTCGGGCGAGGAAATCTCGATCCTCGACCTCGCCCGGCTGGTCGCCGCCGTCGTCGGCTTCGACGGCGACATCGTGCAGGATCTGACGAAGCCCGACGGCACGCCGCGCAAGCTGATGAGCAGCGCCCGCCTCACCGCCATGGGCTGGCGCCCGGGCATCGGGCTCAAGGAGGGGATCGCGCGCACCTACGCCTGGTATCTCGAGCATGTCGCGGTACGACCATGAGGGGTGACGGGACGGGCGGGCCGGGGG
>NZ_DASWVV010000161.1:0-22527 GCF_036406155.1 Devosia sp.
GGCAGCCCACTTCCGCCCCCGAGATGGAGGCGTTGTACTTGATCAGCCCGCCGACCGCGGCGGCGGTCAGCAGCATGTCCGGCACGTGCTCGCGGCTGGCCCCGGGCACGAGGTCGAGATAGTAGCGGATCACCGCCGGGATGACGCCGGCAGCGCCGTTGGTCGGCGCCGTCACCACCTGCCCGCCGGCGGCGTTCTCCTCGTTCACCGCCATGGCGTAGGCCGACAGCCAGTCCACCGCCGAATGCAGCGGCGCCGTATTGGCCCCGTGCCGCGCCTCGAGCTGTTCGCGCATGCCCCGCGCCCGGCGCGGGACATTGAGCCCCCCGGGCAGGATGCCCTCGCCCTCGAGGCCGCGATCGATGCAGCGGTCCATCACCTCCCATACCCGCGCCAACCCCTGCGCAAGGTCGGGGGCGCTGCGCCGTGCCAGCTCGTTGGCGCGCTTCATCTGCGCGATGCTGAGCCCCGATTCCTTGCCCATCTGCAGCATCTGGGCGGCGGTGGAGAACGGAAACGGCACCTCCTCCCCCGCCGGCCGCGCCGCCGCGCCAGCCTGCATCTCGTCCTCGCTCACGACGAAGCCGCCGCCCACCGAATAGTAGGTCTGTTCGAAGACCGTGGCGTCGCCGGCATCCACCAGCCGGAAGGTCATGGCGTTGGGATGCGCCGGCAGGCGCTTGCCGCGCTCGGGCACGACGGTCGCGACGGGATCGAGCGTCAGCACGCGCCCGCGGCCGATGTCGAGCCGGTGGTGCTCGCCCAGTTCGGCCAGCTCGCGGTCGGCGACGCCGCGGTCGTAGTTCTCCGGCGAGAAACCGAGCAGCCCCACCAGCACGGCGCGGAACGTGCCGTGCCCCTCCCCGGTATAGGCCAGCGAGCCGTAGAGATGGCAGCGCACCGCCAGCGGCCCGGACGGGTCGAGCGGCGCGGCGCGGGCGGCATCGATGAAGCGGTTGGCCGCGATCATCGGCCCCATCGTATGCGACGATGACGGGCCGACGCTCACCTTGAAGATATCAAAAACGCTGAGGAACATCTCGCCACTCCCCCCCGGTGGCCGCGTCAATCTGGTGCGCCCCAGGGGGCGGGTCAAGGTGCGCTGGCGCCTCTCGACCGGTTAATCCGACGCCTGGGGGCCAGGCCAGGCAGTTGCCTCGTCTGGCTGCACAGGCGCTGCGTCCCCGGGGGAACGCATGCGCGGCAACAGGCGTTGTCGGGTCATGGTGGCCGTACGGCGCTCCACTGCCCAGCGTCGCGCCGCACGGCCATGTTCATCGCAACGACGAACCCCTGGAGAATACAATGATCCGCACCCTCTTGACCACTACTGCGCTCGCCGCCCTGCTGGCAACTGGCGCCATGGCCCAGGATGCCGCCGCCCCGGCGGCGCAGCCCGCCGCCTCCGGCGACATGCTTGCCCACGGCTACCAGATGGTCGACACCGACGGCCTCGCCAGCCGCCTGCTCGGGTTTCCCGTCTACGCCTCGGCGGCCGCCGAGGCGGAGCGCATCGGCGAGATCAACGATCTCGTGATCAATGAGGCGGGCGACGTCGCTGCCGTCATCATCGGCGTCGGCGGCTTCCTCGGCGTCGGCGAAAAGAACGTCGCCGTCGACTACGCCCAGCTCGAATGGACCACCGCCGCCGACAACACCGAACGCCTCGTGCTCGGCACCACCAAGGAGGCGCTGGCTGCCGCCCCCGCCGTGGAGCTGGTGGACGACAAGGCTGCCGGCCGCACCGCCCAGGCGCCGGCCCCGGTCCAGCCGGGCGCGGATGCCGACATGGATGAGACCCGCACCGGTTCCGTGAACACCCAGCCGGGTGCGGCCGCCACCGCCCCCACGACCTTCGATCGCAGCAGCCTCAACGCGCTCGACGAAGCGACGCTGACGGCCGAGGAACTCATCGGCACCGACGTCTACGGCCCCAATGACGAGCATGTCGGCACCATCGGCGATTTCGTCTTGGCCGCGGACGGCAAGACCATCGACGCCATCATCGTCGATGTCGGCGGCTTCCTCGGCATCGGCGCCAAGGAAGTGGCGATCGGCTTCGAAAATCTCGATTTCGCCGCCGACGCCAACAACAACCGCTATCTGCTGCTCAACGTCACCAAGGCGCAGCTGGAGGAGCAGGCAGCCTTCAACCGCGACACCTACGCCAATGAGCGCGAGACCCAGCGCCTGATGGTGCAGGCGTCGTAACCCCCCACCTGCGAGGAGGACCCGCTCCGGCGGGTCCTTCGTCGTGCCGCCGGCGCCCCTCCACCGGGAACCGCCGGGTTGCCCGTCGGAAGCCGGGAAAATCCAGTTGGAGCGGGCGTTTGGCGCCCGATGCTGCGGGGATCGCTACGAGCGCATGTGCCGCAGCCGGCCAATTTCGTCGTAGGCGGCCTGCTCGGCCTTCGCCTGTTCGACTCCCTCGCGCGTCTGCTCGCGCTGGTCGAGCAGTTCGACCCGCTTCAGTTCCTCGACGGCCTCGGCCAGCTCGTCCTGGGCCGCTTCGAGCTTATCCTTCATGTCCTGCGCCGACGCGAGCAGGTTGTCCCGCCGCGTCATCGCCGCCTTGGCGAAGGTGGAATAGGCGAAGTGGGCGACATCGGAAATGCCCGTCTTCTGCTGCTCGATCTCGATCTGCTGGTCGAGTTCGGCCGCCATCCGCTCGAAATCGGCGATCATCATCTCGATCTGCGCCACCTGGCGGCGCTTCTCGTCGGCCTGGAACTTCTTGAACCGGATCAGGCTCTCGCCGCGCGACTTCATGACTTGTACTCCTTACCCCACCAAGCCCCGACCGAATGCCTCAGTCGCCTGCCATGTCCACGATCGCCGCCAGCATGTTGTAGCCGTCGGCTATCGAGGTGCGCTCCTCCCGCTGCTGACTCAGGAAAGCCTCCAGCGCCGGGTTGATCGCGATCGCGCGGTCCACCTTCGGATCCGATCCCTTCCGGTACGCCCCCAGCCGGATCAGTTCCTCCATGTCGGCAAACACCGACAGCAATTCGCGCGCCTTGCCGAGCGTCGGCCGGACCGCGTGCGGCACGCAACCCGGCATGGTGCGCGAGATGGACCGCAACACATTGACCGCCGGATAACGGCCCCGCTCGGCAATGGCCCGTTCCATCACGATGTGCCCATCGAGGATGCCGCGGACGGCGTCCGCAATGGGCTCGTTGTGATCGTCACCTTCGACCAAAACGGTAAACAGTCCGGTAACGGAACCCGAATTCACCAGCCCCGGGCCGGCCCGCTCGAGCAGCCGCGGCAGTTCCGTGAACACCGTCGGCGGATAGCCCTTGGCGGTGGGCGGCTCGCCGATGGCCAGCCCGATCTCGCGCTGCGCCATGGCAAAGCGGGTGACGCTGTCCATCATGCACAGCACCTTTTGCCCCTGGTCGCGAAAATATTCGCTGAGCGTGAGCGTGAGGTACGCCGCCTGCCGCCGCATCAGCGCCGCTTCGTCGGAGGTGGCGACCACCACCACGGCGTTCGCAATGCCCACCTCGCCCAGATAGTCGGTGACGAATTCCTGGACCTCGCGGCCGCGCTCGCCGATCAGCCCGATCACGGCGACGTCGACCTGGGCGTTGCGCGCCAGCATGCTCATCAGCACCGACTTGCCCACTCCGGACCCGGCGAAGATGCCCATGCGCTGGCCTTCGCAGATGGTGGTGAAGGTGTTGAGCGTGCGCACCCCCATGTCCAGCGGCGCGCCGACGCGGGCGCGGTCGTGCGCCGCGAGCGGGCTGCGGCGCAGCGGGTAGGCCGCCTCGCCCCGCGCCAGCGGGCCTTTGCCGTCGATCGGCTCGCCATTGGCGTCGACCACCCGGCCGAGCCAGGCGCTGGAGGGGTAGACGGCGCCGTCGTGGCGGGTGAAGACGGCGCGGCACCCGAGGCGGACGCCGGTCACGGGGCCGAACGGCAGGCACAGCGCATGCCCATCGCGGAAACCGATGATCTCGGCGGGCAGCGCCCCGCCGCCGGCGGTCTCGATCACCACGCGGCCGCCCACGGTGAGCTCGCGCCTTGGCCCGACGACCTCGATCAGGAGGCCCTGGACCGTACGCACGCGGCCAAAGACCTCGACCTCGTCGATCGCCTCGATCGCTGCACTGAGAGCTTTCAACGGCCGCCGCGCCTCCCGAATCGGGCACCCGCTGCAGGGTAACCGACCGTTAAGCAAAAAGCGTTAACCTTGCCTTCGGAGGCACCCCTGCCCGGACACCGTCCCGGCGCCCAGGCCCTCTGCCCGCACCCGCAATCCGTGAATCTCGAGAGTCGATTGGAAGGCTTTCTTAATCTGTTTTGTTAAGAAAATGATAGGTCTTTTTCCCTTGTTTTTCAATGAGTTAATATATGTGGGCGTTGACATGGATTGCATATTGCGGATCAGAATTAAACTTTGTTAACTAGTTGCGCTTAGGTTTGGGTCGCATCCAGTAGGGTTCGGTTAAGGGTGACGGCACCTCAGGGGTGAGCCATCCGGTCCAGCAGGGACGATATATAGGGGAACGGCATGCGTGTGCTCTTGATCGAGGACGACAGCGCCACGGCGCAAAGCATCGAGCTGATGCTGAAATCGGAAAGCTTCAACGTCTACACCACCGACCTCGGCGAGGAGGGCGTGGATCTTGGCAAGCTCTACGACTACGACATCATCCTGCTCGACCTGAACCTGCCCGACATGAGCGGCTACGAGGTGCTGCGCACCCTGCGCGTCGCCAAGGTGCAGACGCCGATCCTGATCCTGTCCGGCCTTGCCGGCATCGAGGACAAGGTGCGCGGCCTCGGCTTCGGCGCCGACGACTACATGACCAAGCCGTTCCACAAGGACGAACTGGTCGCCCGCATCCACGCCATCGTCCGGCGCTCCAAGGGCCACGCCCAGTCGGTGATCACCACCGGCGACCTCACCGTCAACCTCGACACCAAGACCGTCGAGGTCACGGGCACGCGCGTGCACCTGACCGGCAAGGAATACCAGATGCTGGAGCTGCTCTCGCTGCGGAAGGGCACGACGCTCACCAAGGAGATGTTCCTCAACCATCTCTATGGCGGCATGGACGAGCCCGAGCTCAAGATCATCGACGTCTTCATCTGCAAGCTCCGCAAGAAGCTGTCGGTGGCGACCGGGGGCAAGAACTACATCGAGACCGTGTGGGGCCGCGGCTACGTGCTGCGCGAGCCCGACGACGGCGAGGCCTACGCCGAAAGCGTCGCCTGATCTCTGCGGGCGGCGCTGCCGCCCGCATCGGCCCTGCCGCCGGCCGGCAAACGCGCTCAAGGGCGCGACCGGGTCAAAAAGGTCCGCCCGGATCGTACATGCAAAGCCATCCCCACCGCCGTATTGGGGTCGCAGTTGCCCCGGTCGCCTTGGCGTGGGGCTGCTCCCCGGACACTTCGCCAGGACAAATTCCCACCGGCTCGCGCCCGTCGAGTGCGAGCCGCGCCGGCATCCTCCGGGGCAGTCAGTTGGCCTGAAGCTGCGCCGCCTCGGCGAACTTTGCTTCGAGGATGTCGCGGTCGAACGGCTTCATCATGTAGTCGCTGGCCCCGGCCTTGAGCGCCAGCGCGATCTGGCCGACGTCGTTTTCGGTGACGCAATACACCACGCGCGGCCTCTCCCCGCCGACATAGCCGCGCAGCAGTTTCAGGAACTCGATGCCGTTCATGATCGGCATCTGCCAGTCGAGCAGGATCGCGTCGGGCATCTCCTGGCGGCACTTGTCGAAGGCTTCCTGGCCGTCCTCCGCCTCGTCGACGATGAAATCCATGTCCTCGAGGATGCGGCGCGCGACCTTGCGCACCACGCTCGAGTCATCGACAATCAGGCAGGACTTCATCGAGGCTCCCCCTCACCCAGGGCCCATGACGGCCGCGGCGCCGCCGGCCGTCCGGGCCAGAACAGCTGTCCGCGGCGCGTTGTCCACATCGCCGCCGCAACTCTCGCCACTAATGGTTAGCGAAGCCCTAAGTCGGCACCGGCAGGCGGCACCCAACGGCAGGAGACGACAGATGCACAAGATCACCCCATGCCTGTGGTTCGACGATCGCATCGAGGAGGCGGTCAATTTCTACGTCTCGGTGTTCAGGGACGGCCGCATCCACGATGTCAGCCGCTACGGCGAGGGAGCGCCGCGGCCGGCGGGAACCGTGCTCACCATGCGCTTCGAACTCGCCGGCCAGCCGTTCCAGGCCCTCAACGGCGGCCCGCAGTTCCCCTTCACCGAGGCGGTCTCGTTCTCCATCGACTGCGAGGACCAGGCCGAGGTCGACCACTACTGGGAGCACCTCACCTCCGGCGGCGGCGAGGAGAGCATGTGCGGCTGGCTCAAGGACCGCTACGGGCTCTCCTGGCAGGTCGTCCCGAGGGCCCTGCCGCTGCTCCTCAACGGGTCCGACAAGGCCGGCGCCGCCCGCGCCATGCAGGCGATGCTGCAGATGCGCAAGCTGGTCGTGGCCGAACTCGAGGCGGCCTATGCCGGCTGAGCCGAAGCGCTAGCGGCAGCAATCGCCGTGCCTATTGCGCGGCCGGCCGCGGCAGTGCCCGGTCCAGCGCCGCTTCGAGTTCGGGCAGGTCGAACGGCTTGATGACGACCGGATGGCGCCGGTACGGGGCCGGGATCTCGCTCTCGCCCACGCCGGTCGAAAAGACCACCGGCACGCCGCGGCGCAGCAGCACGTCGGCGAGGTGAAAGCTGTCGCCGTCGGCGATGTGGATGTCGAGCACCGCGGCGTCCAGTTCGGCACTCTCGATCACGGCCATCGCGCCGCCGCTGTCCCGCTCCGAGCCGGCAACGACATAGCCCGCCTCCGCCAGCATGTCCTCCAGCATCATGGAGATCAGCGGTTCGTCCTCGACCAGCAACACGCGGCGTCCGGCGAGCATCGGATGTCCCTCGAAAGCTGAATTTTACCGCTCCCGCCCGGCAGCGACAAGCGAATGTTGGCGCGCCGCGCCGCCAGGTGCCGCCAGCGTTCGCCGAAAGTCATCAGACAACTTTTGAAACTTGTCTGTTGACTTTTACCTGCCGTCGCCTACCAAATCTGCTCGGCAGTCGGAGGAGGCTGCCACGATCGTGCCGCAGGCGCGTCCGCCATGACCGGCGCCCCACACCTGCGCGCGGACATTCATTGGGAGGACTTTCATGTTTCACGCGACCAAACTCGCGGCGGGCGCACTGCTGGCTGCCACGCTGCTGATCGGGCCCGCCGGAGCCCAGACCGTCCTGCGCTCGTCCGACACGCATCCCGACGGCTATCCGACCGTCGAGGCGGTCAAGTATTTCGGCAAGCTGGTCGAGGAACGCACCGGCGGGCGCTACAAGGTCGAGGTCTACCACTCGAGCCAGCTCGGCCAGGAGGCCGATACCGTCGAGCAGGTGCGCGCCGGCGTCATCGACCTCAACCGTACCTCGCTGGGACCGTGGAACGGCCTCATCCCCGAAACCACGGTACCCTCCCTGCCCTACATCTTCCGTTCGGTCGAACACGCCCGCAAGGTGATGAATGGCCCCATCGGCGACGAGATCCTCGCCGCCTTCGAGCCTTACGGCGTCATCGGGCTCGCCTTCTACGACGGCGGCGCCCGCTCCTTCTACAACTCGAAGAAGCCGATCAACTCCGCCGCCGACCTGCAGGGCATGAAGTTCCGCGTCATGCAGTCCGACATCTTCGTCGACATGGTGGCCGCGCTCGGCGCCGCGGCCACGCCGATGCCGTATGGCGAGGTCTATTCGGGCATCGAGACCGGCGTCATCGACGGGGCGGAGAACAACTTTCCTTCCTACGACACCGCCAAGCACTCGGAGGTGGCGAAGTACTACTCGCTCGACGAGCACCTGATCGTGCCCGAAGTTCTGGTCATCTCCAAGATGGTATGGGACACGCTCACCCCAGAGGACCAGGCGATCTTCCGCGCCGCCGCCAAGGAGAGCGTGAGCAAGCAGTACGAGTTGTGGGACGCCCAGGTGGAGAAGTCGCGGGCCCTCGTCGAGGCCTCCGGTTCGACCATCACCACGCCCGACAAGCAGGCCTTCATCGACGCCATGAAGCCGGTCTACGAGAAGCACGTGACCGATCCCAAGCTCAAGGACCTCGTCGCCCGCATCCAGGCCGTGCAATAGGCCCGGCATGGCCGGAGGAGGCTGGTCGCCAGCCTCCTCCAGAACCCGTTCCGTGATGCCGGCGCTGTGCTGCCGCTTCCACCGCATCCATGCCTTCCCCCGCTTGCGGGGAGAGGGCTGGCAGGCGGCAGCGGCCGACACCCGGCCAGTGGAAGGAGTATCGACATGAGCGAACCCATCACGATCGGCGAGGCGGCGCCGATGCCGCGCCCACGCCTGGCCCGGGCGGGCCGCGTGCTCACGGCGCTGAATACCGCCGCCCTCTACGTGGCCGGCTTCTTTCTCGTGCTGATGACCGTAATCGTCTTCTGGCAGGTCTTCACCCGCTACGTGCTGGGCTGGTCCAACAGCTGGACCGAGATCACCGCCGTGCTGCTGATGAGCTGGTTCATCTTCCTCGGCGCCGCCGTCGGCATCCGCGAGAACTACCATCTCGGCTTCGACGTCCTGCTCTATATCCTGCCCAAGGGGAGCAAGAAGGTGCTGCGCACCATCTCCGACGCCGTCGTCATCGCTTTCGCCGCCGGCATGGTGTTTTACGGCGCCCAACTCGTCGGCCTGCAGTGGCGGGCGCGCCTGCCGGCGCTCGGCATCCCGGAGGGTATCCGCTACCTGCCGCTGGTCGGCGGCGGCGTGCTCATCCTGCTGTTCTCGCTCGAGCGCGTCGTCCTGCGGCTTTCCGGCACCGACGTCGACAAGGACATCAACATCGAGGACGTACCCGACCTCGACGCCGTCAAGGAAGCCTGACCGATGACGCTCTGGGTCCTGTTCGGCTCCTTCACCCTGCTGATGCTGATCGGCGTGCCCATCGCCTTCTGCCTCGGCGTCGCCAGCTTCGCCGCCATCCTCACCATCGGCCGGCCGCCGCTGGTCGTGTTCCAGCAGATGAACTCGGGGATGAGCATCTTCACCCTGCTGGCTGTGCCCTTCTTCGTCTATGCCGGCGACCTCATGGTGCGCGGCGGCATCGCCCAGCGCATCGTCGATTTCGCCGGCTCGCTGGTGGGCCACCTGCGCGGCGGGCTGGGCCAGGTCAACATCGCCACCGCCACGCTGTTCGGCGGCATTTCCGGTTCCGCCGTCGCCGAGGCAGCCGCCGTCGGCGGGCTGATGATCCCGCAGATGAGGGCGCGCGGCTACGGCGCCGACTATGCGGTCAACGTCACCTCCATGGCGGCGCTGATCGCCCTGCTGCTGCCGCCCAGCCACAACATGATCATCTATTCGATCTCGGCCGGCGGCAAGATTTCCATCGCCGACCTGTTCACCGCCGGCATCCTGCCCGGCCTGCTGTTTGCCGCCGCGCTGATGCTGACTGCCTATGTCGTCGCCCGCAAGCGCGGCTATCCGGTCGACGCCTTTCCCGGGCTGCGCCGGGTGCTGCACTACGGCGCCGTCGCCATCCCGGGCCTGCTGCTCATCGCCATCATCTTCGGCGGCGTCCGCTCCGGCGTCTTCACCGCCACGGAAAGCTCGTGCATCGCCGTCATCTACGCGCTGCTCGTCACCATCATGGTCTACCGCCAGATGAGCTGGAAGGCGTTCGTGCACTGCACGCTGGGCGCCGTGCGCACCACCTCGATGATCCTCATCATCATCGGCACCGCCGCCTCCTTCTCGTGGCTGATGGCCTATCTGCAGGTGCCGGCGCAGCTGATCGGCATGCTCAATTCCATCTCGCGCGACCCGATCGTCATCCTGCTGCTGCTCAACGTCCTGATGCTGCTGCTCGGCACCTTCATGGACATGGGGCCGATGATCATCATTACGACCCCCATCTTCCTGCCCGTGGTGACGGCCTACGGCATCGACCCCGTGCATTTCGGGGTGATCATGGTGCTCAACCTCGGCATCGGCCTCAACACGCCGCCGGTCGGGGCCGTGCAGTTCGTCGCCTGCGCCGTGGGCAGGATCACCGTCTGGCAGGCGATGCGCTCGATCGGCCCGTTCTACCTCGCCGGCATAGCCGTGCTCGCCTTGGTCACCTATATCCCGGCGATCTCGCTCTGGCTGCCAGAGCTGTTAAAGGGGCACTGACATGACATCCGCTCACCAGGTCCGCGTGGCGCCGCGGCGCAAGCTTTCGGCGCAGATCGCCGAGACCCTGCGTGCGCAATTGCTCGCCGGCGACATCGCGCCCGGCCAGCAGTTGCCCACCGAGAGCAAGCTCACCGAAAGCTTCGGTGTCTCGCGCACGGTGGTCCGCGAGGCGCTGGCGGCGCTCGCCGCCGACGGCCTGGTCGAAGCCCGCCAGGGAGCCGGCGTCTTCGCCGCCAACCATCCCGCCTCGACCGTCGGCTCGTTCGCCGCCGAGATGGGTAGCCGCGTCTCGGCCGCCATCAACGTGCTGGAGGTGCGCCTCGCCATCGAGGTGGAGAGCGCCGCCCTCGCCGCTGCGCGCCGCAACCCCTCGCAGCTGGCCTCGATCCAGGAGGCCTTCTTCGAGTTCGAGCGGCTGCTCCGGCTCGGGCAGTCGACGGGCAGCGCCGATTTCGCCTTCCACCGCGCCATCGCCGCGGCCACCAACAACCCGTATTATGTCGAGATGCTGGACGCGCTGGGCGAGCGCGCCATCCCCTGCGACGTGGCAACGCCGTTCTCCACCGAACTGGCCTTCAATCCCGAATACCAGGCGGTGCTGCAGCGCGAGCACCTCGCCATCCTCGATGCCATCGCGGCGGGCGACGCCGCCGGCGCACGCGACGCCATGCGCCGGCACCTGGGCGCCAGCCTCGAGCGCTACGGCACCCGCCTGCACGAACGCACCGCGCATTACCCCTCCGCGGCAACCGAGGAGGCATGACCGACCGCCGGTCCGGCCTCGCCGCCGGACCATCCTCTGAAACCCCAGCCATCCCTGCCTTCCCCTCCAGGGGAAGGACGCTTCTCCCGGGTCCGACCCCGGGCCCGGCGCGCCGCGCCGCGAGGGGGCGCATCCTGCGAGAGAGCCATGAGCGAAGCAGACAGCCACACCGACTACGAAACCCGCTGGGCCATCGATCCTGCGGCGGCAGCCCTGATGGGCACCGACGAACTGCGGCAGCACTTCCTCATCGAGACCCTGTTCGTTCCCGGCCGCATCGCGCTTACCTACACGCATTACGACCGGCTCGTCGTCGGCGGTGCCACCCCGCTCGGCGAGCCCCTCCGGCTCGCAGCCATCGCGCCCACCGGCACGCCCGGCTTCCTCGACCGGCGCGAGTTGATCGCCGTCAATGTCGGCGGGCCGGGAACGGTCAGCGTCGACGGCGCGCGCTTCGCCGCCGGCCCGCGCGACATGGTCTATGCCGGCATGGGCGCCAGCGAGGTGCTGTTCGCCTCCGACAGCCCCGCCACCCCTGCCAGGTTCTACCTGCTGAGCGCCCCTGCCCACGCCGCCATCCCCGCCCGGCTGATCCGCAGCACCGAGGCAAAGCGCCTCGATCTCGGCAGCCACGAGACCGGCAACCAGCGCTCGATCTTCCAGTTCGTGCATCCCGAGGGGGCGCGCACCTGCCAGCTCGTTGTCGGCATGACCACCTTCGCCCCCGGCTCGATGTGGAACACCATGCCGCCGCACGTCCACGACCGGCGTTCCGAGGCCTATCTGTATTTCGACCTGCCGCCGGCGGCGCGCGTCTTCCACCTGATGGGCGAGCCCGACGAGACCCGCCACCTCGTGGTGGCCAACGAGCAGGCGGTGCTCTCGCCCGGCTGGTCGATCCATGCCGGCGTCGGCACGGCGAGCTACGCCTTCATCTGGGCCATGGCGGGCGACAACGTCGACTACACCGACGTCGACCCGGTCGCCATCGCGGAGCTGCGCTGATGGACCTCGACGCCTTCAGCCTCGCCGGCCGGACCATCCTCGTCACCGGCGCCAATACCGGCATCGGCCAGGGCATCGCCGTCGCCGCCGCCAGGGCCGGAGCGACGGTGCTTGGCGTCGCCCGCTCCCCGCTCGCGGAGACCGCCGACGCGGTCGCCGCGGTGGGCGGGCGGTTCGTCGCCATTGCCTGCGACCTCGCCGCGCCCGGCGCCGCCGTCGCCATGCTGGAGCGCGCCTGGGCCGAGCACGGCCCCATCGACGGGCTCGTCAACAATGCCGGCATCATCCGCCGCGCCGATGCCGCCGAGCACAGCGAAGCCGACTGGGACGCCGTGCTCGATCTCAACCTCAAGACAGTGTTCCTGCTGTCGCAGGCATTCGGCAAGCGCCTGCTCGCCGCCGGGCGCCCCGGCCGCATCGTCAACATCGCTTCGCTGCTAAGCTTCCAGGGCGGCATCCGCGTCGCCGCCTATACCGCCTCCAAGCACGGCGTCGCCGGCCTCACCCGGGTGCTGGCCAACGAGTGGGCGGGGCGCGGCATCAACGTCAACGCCATCGCCCCCGGCTATGTCGAAAGCAACAACACCGAGGCGCTGCGCGCCGATCCGGAGCGCTCGGCCGCCATCCTGGCCCGCATCCCGGCCGGCCGCTGGGGCGCGCCCGCCGACATCGGCGACGCCACCGTCTTCCTGCTGGCGCCGGCCTCGGCCTATGTGCACGGCGCCGTCCTTCCCGTCGACGGCGGCTGGCTGGCGCGCTGAGGGGCGACGAACCGGGCGAAAACGGCTAGCGCGAGAACGGCACCGTCGCCGTCAGCACTTCGCCCGACTGGTTGAACTCGACCTCGAAGTCGACGGTGATGGAATCGCCGATCAGCCGGATGCGCGAGCCGATGCGGACGTCGTTGCCGCCGCGGTCGACCTGGCGCTCGGACAGATCGAAGCTGATCTCGTTGCCGCGCCTGAGCCCGACGGCCTGGCCGGTGAAGCCGGCGTTCGAACTCATCACCGCCTGGTAGCGCCGGCTGGCATCGTTGTAGGCGATGGTGCCGGCGACCGACAGGTTCATGTTGATCAGCGTGCAGCGCCCCGAATAGTTGATCTTCTCGAGATTGCCCTTGGCCACGGTCAGCCGGCAGCGGAATGATTCGGGCGATTCCCCGCCGACCAGCACGCCCGCCCCGCTCCACCTGCCGATATACGAGGTGAGCAGTTCGAGTTCGGCCGGCCCCGCCTGCGCCGGCGCTGCCATCAGTCCGGCCAGCGCGAGCGCCGCGATCGAGGCCACGGCATGCAGGCGCAACTTGGTCATTTCACGGGCTCCCCCCCACTGACGCTTTTCAAACCGGTACGAAATCTGCCAGAGTCGCCGCAACGGATTCCGCTGCATTCTTGGTTTTGCCCACAGGGGCGGGACCGGGGTCCGCCAGGGGCGAGAGGGTACTTAGTGAACGACATGTCTGTTGCCAAGGGATCCAAGGCCCCGGCCACACCCACCACGGCGTCCTCGCACCCGGCAGGACCGCGGGTCGCCCCACCCGGCAACCCGCCTCCGGAACCCCTCTCCGGAAGCCCCATCATAGCCGTTTCCGGCGTGAATTACACCCTGCAGATCGCGTCCCGTCCGCTGCACATCCTGCGCGACGTCGCGCTGCGCGTCGAGCCCGCGGAAGTCGTCGCCATCGTCGGCCCCTCGGGCAGCGGCAAGACCTCGCTGCTGATGCTGCTCGCCGGCCTCGAGCGGCCCACCTCGGGCCAGGTCGTCGTCGCCGGGCAGGACCTGACGCGGCTCAGCGAGGACGAGCTGGCCCTGTTCCGGCGGCAGACGCTGGGCATCGTCTTCCAGAGCTTCCACCTGATCCCCTCGCTGTCGGCCCTCGACAACGTCGCCCTCGCCCTCGAGATCGCCTCGCCGGGCCTGAAGGCGCAGGCGACGCGCGCCGCCGCCGCCGAGGCGCTCGCCGCCGTCGGCCTCGGCGACCGGCTGCACCACCGGCCGTCGGCGCTGTCGGGGGGCGAACAGCAGCGCGTCGGGCTGGCGCGCGCCATGATCGCCAAGCCGCGCCTGCTGCTCGCCGACGAGCCCACCGGCAATCTCGACCAGAAGACCGGCGCCATGGTCATCGAGCTGATGTTCGACCTCGCCCGCCGGCAACGCACCGCCGTCGTCCTCATCACCCACGATCCGGCGCTGGCAGCGCGCGCCGACCGCGTCTTCACCATGACCCTGGGCGAACTGACCGAGGCCGGTCCGGTGCACGCCTGATGCCCGGGTTCTGGGCTGCCGTCCGCATCGGCCTGCTCGACATGCGCGGCGATTTCCGCCGCTTCTTCCTGCTCATCGCCTGCCTCGCCGTCGGCACCGCCCTGATCGCCGGGGTGAGCTCGGTCGGCGCTTCCATCCGCCAGGCGGTGGAGCGCGACGCGGCGCTGCTGATGGGCGGCGACCTCGAGCTGTCGCGGGCCGACCGCGGCGCCACCGCCGCGGAGCTGGCCCTGCTCGCCACCTACGGCGAGGTGGCGAGCGTCATCGACACCAACGTGCGCGCCGAGGCCGACGGGCACGAGGCGTTCGTCGACCTCGTCGCCATCGGCGAGGCCTATCCGCTGCTCGGCCGCATCGCCACCGCCCAGCTCCCTCCCGGCGAGCGCGCCTACGAGTTCCTGTCCTGGCGCGACGGCCGCTTCGGCGCCCTCGTCGACCCGCTGCTGCTCGACCAGCTCGGCGTCGCCCTCGGCGACATCGTCGAGATCGGCGGCACCCCCTTCGAGGCGCGCGGCCTGCTGCACGGGCTGCCCGACGGCCCGGTGCGCGGCTTCCGCCTCGGCCTGCCGGCGGTGATCACCACCCAGGGCCTCGCCGTGCTCGGCGACCGCACCTCGCCGCTGCCCGGGCTCGGCACCTTCTTCCGCTACAAGCTCAAGCTCGCCGGGCTCGATGCCGAGGCCGGCAAGGCGGCGCTCGAGCAGGCGCTGGCCGACCCCAGCTGGACGGTGCGTTCGGCCCGCGACGGGCTCGGCCCGATGGTGCGCTACTACGATTTGTTCATGCGCTTCCTGGTCATCGTCGGGCTGGCGTCGCTGCTCATCGGCGGGGTCAGCGTGTGGACCGGCATCGCCGCCTATGTGAGCGAGCGGTCCGCTGTCATCGCCATCCTGCGCAGCATCGGCGCCAGCCGGGCGCGCATCCTTCTGCACTTCTTCGTCCAGGTCGCGTGCCTCGCCGCCATCGGCGTCGGCCTCGGGCTGGCGGTGGGCGCCGGCACCGCGCTGCTCGCCCTGCCGGTGGTCGGCGAGGCGGTCGGCGTCAACCTGCCGCCGACGCTGCACGCCCAGCCGCTGCTGGTGGCGGCGGGCGTCGGCCTGCTCACTGCCTTCGCCTTTTCCTACCTGCCGCTGCAGCAGGCGCAGGGCATCAGCCCGGTCACCCTGTTCCGCTCCAAGGGCCTCGCCGCCCCGCCCCTCGACTGGCGGGCGCTGTTCGCCTCGTGGCAGGCCGCGCCGCTGGCGCTCGCCGGCGCCGGCATCCTCGGGCTCGCCGTGGTGATGACCGGCGACGCGCTGCTGGTCGCCGCCTTCGCCGCCGTCAGCGTCTTCGCCGTGGTGCTGTTCCGGCTCGCCCTCGCCCTCGCCGGCGGCCTCCTGCACCGCCTGCCGGAGCCCTCGAGCCGCGTGCTGCGCTACGCCCTGCGCGACATTTCCGGCTCCGATTCCAACGCCCCGACCGTCGTCATCTCGGTCGGGCTGGCCCTCGCCATGCTGGTGGTGGTGCTGGTGCTCGAGGTCAATCTGCGTAACGAGTATCTGGGCGCCTCCGTGTTCGATGCGCCGACCCTGGTCGCCTCCGACCTGTTCGACGACGAGGTCGAGGCGCTGGCGGCGATCACCGCCGAAGGCAGCGACATCACGCGCTTCACCGCGACGCCCATGCTGCGCGGCGCGCTGACCGCCGTCCGCGGCACCCCTGCCGCGGCCCTGCAGCCGCGCGGGCCGGAGGCCTCGTTCCTGCTCTCGGGCGAAATCCCCCTCACCTACCGCGCCCTGTTGCCGGCCAGTTCGCGGCTGGTCGCGGGCACGTGGTGGCCGGCCGACTACCAGGGCCCGCCGCTGGTGTCGCTGCATCAGAGCCTGGGGCCCGGCCTCGGCATCGCCATCGGCGACGAACTGACCTTCTCGATCTTCGGCGAGGACATCACGGCGCGTGTCGCCAGCTTCCGCGATTATTCCTGGCAGGGCGGCATCGATTTCCTCGCCACCTTCTCGCCGGGCGTGCTCGAAGCCTTCCCGGCGACGCTGCTCGGCGCCGTCACCGCCGCCCCCGGCCGCGAGGAGGCCGTCGAGCGCCGGCTGGCTGCGGACTTCCCCGACGTGCGCTTCATCGCCATCGGCGAGACGCTCAAGCAGATCACCGCGGCGCTGGGCCAGCTCTCCCTCGCCGCCTCGCTGGTGGGCGGGCTCGCCGTCGGCAACGGCCTGCTCGTCCTCATCGGCAGCCTCGCCACCGGCCGCCGCCAGCGCCAGGCCGACGCCGTCATCACCAAGGTCCTCGGCGCCAGGCGCAGCGAGGTGCTGTCGGTGTCCGTCGTCCACTACGTGCTGCTCGCCGCCTTTGCGGCGCTGCTCGCAACCCCGCTCGGCATCGGCATCGCCTATGTCCTGACGCTGGTCCTGCTCGACGTCGAATTCGCCCTCAACGCCTGGACGCTGGCCGCCGTCGATCTCGGCGCCGTCGCCATCACCGGCCTGCTCGGGGCGACCACGATCCGCAAGGCCCTGCGCCCGCGCCCCGCCCTGCTGCTGCGCCGCCTGAGCACGGAGTGAAGGGGCGCGCGGCCGGGCCGCGCCACCCTCACAGGGGCTTCTTCGTCCAGCGCGCGATGACCCCGAGGATCCCCTCGCGGAACAACAGCACGCCGGCGACGAAGATGGCGCCCTGGATCACCGTCACCCAGGCGCCGAAGCCGGCGAAGTAGTTCTCCACCGTGACGATCACGGCCGCCCCGACGATGGGTCCGAATACGGTGCCCATGCCGCCCAGAAGCGTCATCAGCACCACTTCCCCCGACATGGTCCAGTGCACGTCGGTGAGCGAGGCGAGCTGGAAGACGATGGCCTTGGTGGCGCCGGCGAGCCCGGCCAGCGTCGCCGAGAGCACGAACACGGCGAGCTTGTAGCGGTTCACCTTGTAGCCCAGCGACACCGAGCGGGGCTCGTTGTCGCGAATCGCCTTCAGCACCTGGCCGAAGGGGGAGTGGATGATGCGGTAGATCAGCAGCATGCCGCCGAAGACGATGGCCAGCACGACGAAATACAGGGTGAGGTCGGAGCTGAGGTCGAGCACGCCGAACAGCCGGCCGCGCGGCACCGCCTGGATGCCGTCCTCGCCGCCGGTGAAGGGCACCTGCATGGCGAAGAAATACACCATCTGCGCGAAGGCCAGCGTCACCATGGCGAAGTAGATACCCTGCCGCCTTATGGCGAGCGCGCCGATGCCCAGCCCGAGCACGCCGGCCGCGCCGGTGCCCATGAGGATCGCCAGTTCCGGCGTCAGCCCCCAGACCTTGGCGGCGTGGGCGGCAACGTAGCTGGCCGAACCGAAAAAGGCGGCGTGGCCGAAGGACAACAGCCCGCCGAAGCCGAGCAGCAGGTTGAGCGCCAGCGCGAACAGCGCGAAGCACAACACCTTCATCAGGAACACCGGGTAGAGCACGAACGGCGCCGCCAGCAGCAGCACCAGCAACCCGGCAAAGATCGCCATGTGGTGGCGCGGCGTGCCCACGGACAGGGCCGCCGCTGCGGACCGGTAGGCGGTTTCGGACGGTACGCTCATCATGCCGCCCTGCCGAACAGCCCGGCCGGCTTGATGAGCAGCACGATGGCCATGATCACGAAGATCACCACGGCAGAGCCCTCCGGATAGAACACGCGGGTCAGCCCCTCGATGAGGCCGAGGCCGAAGCCGGTGACGATGGCGCCCATGATCGAGCCCATGCCGCCGATGACCACCACCGCGAAGACCACGATGATCAGGTCGGCGCCCATGTTGGGATTGACCGAGTAGATCGGCGCCGCCAGCACGCCGGCCAGCGCCGCCAGCCCGACGCCGAAGCCGTAGGTCAGCGTCACCATGCGCGGCACGTTGATGCCGAAGGCCCCGACCAGGGTGGGGTTCTCGGTGGCGGCGCGCAGATAGGCGCCGAGCCGGGTCTTCTCGATCGCGAACCAGGTGGCAAGGCACACGGCGAGCGAGGCGACCACCACCCAGCCGCGATAGTTGGGCAGGAACATGAAGCCCAAATTCTGCCCGCCCGCGAGTTCGGCGGGGATGGTGTAGGGCAGCCCCGAAACGCCGAACTGGTTGCGGAACAGGCCCTGGATGACGAGCGCAAGCCCGAACGTCAGCAGCAGGCCGTACAGATGGTCGAGGTGGTAGAGCCGCGAAATCATCAGCCGCTCAATGACCACCCCGGTGATACCGACGATGATCGGCACCAGCAGCAGCGCCCACCAGTAGCTGACGCCGAGGTAGGTCAGCAGCATCCAGGCGACGAAGGCGCCCATCATGTACTGCGCCCCGTGCGCGAAATTGATGATGTTCAACAGTCCGAAGATGACCGCCAGGCCGAGGCTGAGCAGTGCGTAGAAGGAGCCGTTGATCAGGCCGAGCAGCAATTGCCCGAACAGCGCCTGTGGTGGGATGCCCAATAGCTCGAACATGTGCCTCGCCCTTGCCTCGCCGATGGGAGCGCGCCGTGTGGCGCGCTCCCGCTTTCGTCGGTCAGTCGACCAGTTCGCAGCCGCCGTCTTCCATCGGCCGGAAGGCCTCCGCCGCCGGGATGGTCGCGAGCTTCTCGTAGTAGTCCCACGGGCCGCTCGACTGCTCCGGCGCCTTGACCCTGAACAGGTACATGTCGTGGATCTTGCGCCCGTCCTCGCGCACCATGCCCTCGCCGAACAGCGGATCGTCGGTCGGCATGGCCTTCATCGAGGCCATCAGCGCGGCGCTGTCCTTGCCGCCCGTGGCCTCGACCGACTTGAGGTAGTGCAGCACGCCGGCATAGACGCCGGCATGCACCATGGTCGGCATCTTGCCGCCGTTCTGGGCGGCGAAGCGCTCGGACCAGGCCCGGGTCTCGTCGTTGAGATCCCAGTAGAAGCTCTCGGTCAGCACCAGCCCCTGCGCCGTCTGCAGGCCGAGCGCGTGCACGTCGGTGATGAAGATCAGCAACCCGGCCAGCGCCTGGCCGCCCTGGGTGATGCCGAACTCGGCGGCCTGCTTGATGGTGTTGACGGTGTCGCCGCCGGCATTGGCCAGCCCGATCACCTGCGCGCCCGACGATTGCGCCTGCAGCAGGAAGGACGAGAAGTCGGTGCCGGGGAACGGGTGCCGCACGCTGCCGACGACTTCGCCGCCGGCGGCCTTCACCAGGTCGGCAGTGTCCTTCTCCAGGGAATGGCCGAAGGCGTAGTCGGCGGTGATGAAGAACCACTTGGTGTTGCCGGCCGCCACCATGGCGCCGCCCGTACCCTTGGCCAGCGCCCAGGTGTCATAGGTCCAGTGGATGGTGTTGGGCGAGCACTTGGCCCCGGTCAGGTCGGCCGAGCCGGCGCCCGAGTTGATGAAGACCTTGTTCTTTTCGCGCGTGATGTCGCTGACGGCGAAGGCCGCCGAGGAG
Source organism: Devosia sp. (assembly GCF_036406155.1). GTDB lineage: Bacteria > Pseudomonadota > Alphaproteobacteria > Rhizobiales > Devosiaceae > Devosia_A. Next base: position 19,619 of record NZ_DASWVV010000161.1, read on the forward strand.
GTCGGCACGTCGACGATGAGGTCAACGCCCTCCTGGTCGTACCACTGCCGCGCGATGTTGGAGGCGATGTCGGGCTTGTTCTGGTGATCCGCCGAGACGATCTCGACATTGATGCCCTTGGCCGCGGCACCGAAATCCTCGACCGCCATCCGGGCCGCGATCACCGAGCCCTCGCCCGACAGGTCGGCGTAGATGCCGGAGCGGTCGTTGAGCACGCCGATCTTGACGTCGGTGGCCAGCGACGGCGTCGCCAGCAGAATGGCCGCTGCCGTCAGCAGCAGGGTTTGGGTCAGTCGCATTGTTGTCTTCCTCCCAGTCTCCATGGTGCCTGCAAGCAGGCGGTGAAGTCACACCCCGAGATAGGCGTGCAGCTTGTCGATGTTGGCGTCGAGTTCGGCATTGGGGATCTCGTCGACCACCCGGCCCTGCTCGACCACGTAGTGCCGGTCGGCGACCGCCGCCGCGAAGCGGAAGTTCTGCTCGACCAGCACGATGGTGAAACCCTGCCGCTTGAGTTGCTCGATGGTGCGCCCGATCTGCTGCACGATGACCGGGGCGAGGCCCTCGGTGGGTTCGTCCAGCAGCAGGAACTTGGCGCCGGTCCTGAGGATGCGGCCGATGGCCAGCATCTGCTGCTCGCCGCCGGACAGCTTGGTGCCCTGGCTGGCGAGCCGCTCGCGCAGATTGGGGAACATCTCCAGCACCGCCTCGCGGCTGAGCCCACCCGGGCGCACGACGGGCGGCAGCATCAGGTTCTCCTCGACCGTGAGGCTGCCGAAGATGCCGCGCTCGTCCGGGCAATAGGCGATGCCGCCCAGGGCGATGAGCCGCGGCGGCAGGTCGATGAGTTCGCGCCCGTCGAAGCGGATCGAGCCCGTGCGCTTGCCCAGTATCCCCATGATCGCCTTGAGCGTCGTGGTCTTGCCGGCGCCGTTGCGGCCGAGCAGCGTCACCACCTCGCCGGCACGCACGTCGAACGACATGCCGTGCAGCACGTGGCTCTCGTCGTACCAGCCGTGGACGTCGCGGACGGCGAGCAGCGGCGCGGCGGCGGCCTCGGGCGCGATTTGTGCAGCAGCCTCAGCCATGCCCCACCCCGATATAGGCCTCGATGACGCGGGCGTCCTTCGACACCGTGGCATAGTCGCCCTCGGCCAGCACCTGGCCGCGCGCCAGCACGGTGATGCGGTCCGACAGATCGGCGACCACCGACAGATTGTGCTCCACCATCAGGATGGTGCGGTTGGCGGCGATGCGCCGGATCAGCGCCGAGATGCGGGCCACGTCCTCCTGGCCCATGCCGGCCATCGGCTCGTCGAGCAGCAGCATTTCCGGCTCCAGCGCCAGCGTCGTGGCGATCTCGAGCGCGCGCTTGCGCCCATAAGGCAGTTCGCCCGCCGGCGTCTGCGCGAAGGCGGCGAGCCCGACCTCCTCGAGGCGCATAAGCGCGTCCGCGTCATAGCTGTGCAGCGCCCGCTCCGAGCGCCAGAAGTCGAAGCTGTCGCCGCGCCGGCGCTGCAGCGCGATGCGCACGTTTTCGAGCACGCTCAGGCGCGGGAACACCGCCGAGATCTGGAACGAGCGCACCAGCCCGCGGCGCGCGATGTCGGCCGCGGCGAGGCGGGTGATGTCGGCCCCCTTGAACAGGATGGCGCCCGAGGTCGGCGGCAGGAACTTGGTCAACAGGTTGAAGCACGTGGTCTTGCCGGCGCCGTTCGGGCCGATCAGCGCGTGGATGCTGCCGCGCGCCACCTCGAGGTCGACGTCGTGGACGGCGGTGAAGCCGCCGAACTGCTTGGTCAGCTTGCGCGCCGACAGGATGACGTCGCCCCCCGCATTCATTTCGCCGTCCACCCCCCGTCGATGGAAATGGCAGAGCCGGTGATCGAGCGCGCCGCGTCTCCGCACAGATAGGCGGCGAGTTCGGCGATCTCCTCGGGCTGCACGAACTGGCGGGTCGGCTGCGGCGCCAGCATCACCTCGCGCACTACCCGGTCCTCGGAGAGGCCGTGGACCCTCGCCTGGTCGCGCACCTGCTCGGCCACCAGCGGCGTCCACACATAGCCCGGGCAGATGGCGTTGACGGTGACGCCCTTCTCGGCGGCTTCGAGCGCCACCGCCTTGGTCAGCCCGACGACGCCGTGCTTGGTCGCGACATAGGCCGATTTGAAGGGCGAGGCCCTCAGCCCGTGCGCCGAGGCGATGTTGATGATGCGGCCCCAGCCGCGCGCCGCCATCCCCGGCAGCGCCGCCCTTATGGTGTGGAAGGCGGAATCGAGGCTGATGGCGCGGATGCGGTCCCAGTCGGCCGGCGGCAGCTCCTCGACCGGCGCCACCTTCTGCACCCCGGCATTGTTGACGAGCACGTCCAGGCGGCCGAATTCGGCGATCACCGCGCCGACCAGCCCGTGCGCCTGCACCGCATCTGCGAGGTCGGCGCGGAAGTAGCGCACCCGGCCGTTGCCGCGCGCCGCGACGGCGGCGACGATCTCGGCCACGTCCGCGTCCGCCTCGAAGCTGTTCATCGCCACGTCGTAGCCGCCCGCCGCAAAACGCTGCGCGATGCTGAGCCCGATGCCGCTGGTCGAGCCGGTGACGAGGGCCGCCCTGGTTCCGTTCTGCACGTCTGCTCCCTTGCGGGTATCCTCCCGCTCGGCAACAGCGTTACAAGTTCCGTGCCAGCTGCCGCCCCGCCCCGATTCCGCGGCCCTGCCGGCGCCGCCGGGGCAAATCCCGTCCGGCATCCCGGAACCCGTCCGGGCCGCCGGACGCCTCAGTCGGCGATATTGTGGCGCCGCAGCTTCTCGTAGAACTGCGAGCGCGACACCCCGAGCCTTTGCGCCGCGGCTGCCTTCTGGCCGCCGCTTTCCTCGAGCGCCGCCAGCAGCGCCGCGCGCTCGGCCTCGGCC
>NZ_DASWVV010000162.1:0-12734 GCF_036406155.1 Devosia sp.
CGCCGACGCGGCCGCCGCCGCCTTTCCGGCCTGGTCCCGGACCGGCCCGGGCGAGCGCCGCCGCATCCTGCTGGCCGCCGCCGACCGGCTGGCCGCCAGGATCGACGATTTCATCGCCGCCATGGGCGCTGAGACCGGCGCCACGGCCGGCTGGGCGCATTTCAATGTCGGGCTCGCCGCCGACATGCTGCGCGAGGCGGCCGCACTCACCACCCAGGTCACCGGCGAGGTGATCCCCTCCAACCGCCCCGGCTCGCTGGCCATGGCGGTGCGCCAGCCGGCGGGCGTGGTGCTCGCCATCGCGCCGTGGAACGCGCCGGTCATCCTCGGCGTGCGCTCGCTCGCCACCCCGCTGGCCTGCGGCAACACCGTGGTGTTCAAGACCTCCGAGATCTGCCCGCGCACGCACCGGCTGATCGTCGAGGCGCTGCGCGATGCCGGCCTGCCCGCCGGCGTGCTCAATGCCATCTCCAACGCCCCCGACGACGCCCCGGAACTGGTCGAGGCGCTGATCGCCCATCCGGCGGTGCGTCGCGTCAACTTCACCGGCTCGACCCGCGTCGGCCGCATCATCGCCGAGACCTGCGGGCGCTACCTGAAACCGGCACTGCTGGAACTGGGCGGCAAGGCGCCGCTGGTCGTGCTCGACGACGCCGACATCGAGGCGGCCGTCGCCGCCGCCGCCTTCGGGGCCTATATGCACCAGGGCCAGATCTGCATGTCGACCGAGCGCATCATCGTCGACGACACGATCGCCGACGCCTTCGTCGAGAAGCTGGCGGCCAAGACGACGACGCTCAAGGCCGGCGACCCACGCGAGGGCAAGACGCCGCTCGGCTCCGTCGTCGATCCCACCGCGGCCCAGCGCATCGAGGCCCTGGTGCGCGATGCCGTGCAGAAGGGCGCAGTGCTGGCCGCGGGCGGCGGCGTGCGCGGCACGATGATGGACGCGACCCTGCTCGACCGCGTTACTCCCGGCATGCGCATCTACCGCGAGGAGAGCTTCGGGCCGGTGGCCGCGATCGTCCGCGTCGGCAGCGTCGACGAAGCGGTGCGCGTCGCCAACGACACCGAATACGGGCTGGCGGCCGCGGTGTTCGGCGGCGACGTGGGGCGGGCGCTGGACGTCGCCGGCCGCATCGAGAGCGGCATCTGCCACGTCAACGGCCCCACCGTGCACGACGAGGCGCAGATGCCGTTCGGCGGCGTGAAGGCCTCGGGCTACGGCCGCTTCGGCGGCAAGGCCGGCATCGCCGAATTCACCGAACTGAGGTGGATCACCATCCAGGACGGCGAAATCCACTACCCGATCTGACGGCAGCGAGCGGGTGGGGGCTTACCCCACCCCCCATCCACGGAGCCGTCACCCTCGGACGTGTTCCGAGGGCCCAGACTTCGCACGCCGGCAGTGGCGCAACCCTTCCCGGCCCGCAATTCAGCCTGGGTCCTCGGGCGGCGCTGCGCGCCCCCGAGGATGACGCTCCGCGGGTGGGGCGTGAATGGCGGCCCCAGGCGAAGGTTGCTAACCCCCGAACCGAACCTGCTCGAGCAGTTGCGCCGCCAGCCGCGTGCTGGCGCCGGCGGTGATGCACAATGGCGGCAGGGCCAGCCATTCCAGCGTCCAGGCGGCGCCGGAACGCTCGTTCTCGTGCACCAGCGCCTGGTTGAGCGTGCCGGAAAGCCCGGCGGCGTGGCGGGCCAGCGCCACCAGCACCTCGGCGGCGACGGGGTTGGACTTGTGCGGCATGGACGAGGAGCCGCCGCCGCCCGCCAGCGTCACCTCGCCGACTTCGCTCTGGGCCATGAGCGCGATATCCGCCCCGAACTTGCCCAGGCTGCCGGCGATCAGCGCCAGCACGGCGCCGAACGCGACCAGCGGGTCGCGCTGGTTGTGCCAGGGCGACGCGAGCCCGAGATCGAGCCGTTCGGCCAGCCGCCGCGCCACCTCGTCGCCCTTGCCGGCAAAGCTCTGCCGGTCGCCGACCGGGCCGCCGAGCTGGACGACGAGCACTTCGCGGCGCATGAGGGAGAGGGCCTGGCGGTGCCGGCCGAGCGGCTCGCGCCAGCCGGCGAGTTTGTCCGCGAGCGTCACCGGCAGCGCCGCCTGCATGCGCGTGTGGCCCATCAGCCGGGTGCCGCCGGCACGCTCGGCGAGGGCGTCGAAGCCGCGCTCCAGCCCGGCGAGCCGCGCCTCGAGCAGCCCGATCAACCCGGCGAGGCGCAGCACCAGCGCGGTATCGACGGCGTCCTGGCTGGTCGCTCCCAGATGCACGGCCGCGTCATGCGGCGCCCCGACTGCGGCGCGCAACTGGCGCACCAGCGCCGGCACGACGACGCCGTCGGCGGCCATGCCCCGCGCGAGGTCTTCAGGGTCGGGGCTGAAGCTGCGGCAGGCGGCGGCGATCGCCTCCGCCGCCGCCTCCGGGATCAGCCCGGCATCGGCTTGCGCCCCCGCAAGCCCCGCCTCGAAGGCGAGGATGGCGGCGAGTTCGGCGGCGTCGGCGAACAGGGCCTCGACCTCCTCGTCCCCGGCAAGGGCGGCCAGCAGCGGTCGTCTCGGTGCGCTCACGGCTCCCTCAGATGTCGAAGAACACGGTTTCGTCCTCGCCCTGCAGGCGGATGTCGAGCACGTAGTGGCCGGGTCCGGCGGCCTTCGCCACCAGCGTCTTGCGCCGGAATTCGGGGACGCGCCGCAACACCGGATCCTCGGCATTGGCGTCGGCCTCGTCCTCGAAATAGAGCCGCGTATGCAGGCCGATATTGATGCCCCGCGCGACGATCCACAGCGTCACGTGCGGCGCCTGCGCCCCCCCGTCCGGCGCCGGCACGCGTCCGGGCTTGACGGTTTCGAAGCGGAACCCGCCCTTGTCGTCGCAGGCGCAGCGGCCGAAGCCGAGAAAGTCCGGGCCGGGGGCACCGACCGGGGCCGGATCGGGGGCGAAGGCGCCGTTGGCATCGGCCTGCCAGGCCTCGACGACGGCATCGAAGACCGGCGCGCCGGCGCCGTCGAAGACGCGGCCGGAGATGACGATGCGCTCGCCCGGCGTGTCGGGGGTCAGCATGGTCGCGCCGAGGTCTTCGGGATAGACGCCCCTGATGCCGAGCCAGTTCGGCGTCAACCCGATATGCACGTAGGGCCCGGCCGTCTGCGAGGCACGCTCCTTGAGCGGTAGCACGTGGTTCGGCATCAGTTGCCCTCCCGCTTGTTCTCGAAGAAGGTCTGGCGCGGGCCGCGCAGGACGATGTCCCAGCGATAGGCCAGCGCATCCATCGGCACGGTGTTGAGCCGGTCGAGCTTGGCGGTGAGCTGGTCCACCGCCGCCTTGTCGGTGATGCCGCCCACGATCGGGCACTGCGCGATCATCGGGTCGCCCTCGAAATACATCTGCGTGATCAGCCGCTGCGCGAAGGCGTGCCCGAAGATGGAAAAGTGGATATGGGCCGGCCGCCAGTCGTTGACGCCGTTGGGCCAGGGATAGGGCCCGGGCTTGACGGTGCGGAAATAGTAGTTGCCGCCCTCATCGGTGAGCGTGCGCCCGCAGCCGCCGAAATTGGGATCGAGCGCCGCCTGGTAGCCCTCGCGCCTGTGGCGGTAGCGGCCGCCGGCATTGGCCTGCCAGAACTCCAGCAGCGCATTGGGCACCGGCCGGCCGGTTTCCTCGAGCACCTGGCCATAGACGATGATGCGGGGGCCGATGGCCTCGCCGCCGTCCTGACTGTAGTTGTGGATCAGGTCGTTGTCGAGCGGCCCCAGCAGCGAGTGCCCGAAGCGCGGGCCGGTCAGCTCCGAAGGGGTGCTGTCGAGCGACAGCAGCGCATGCCGGGGCGAGCGGAGCAACGAGCTCTTGTAGTTCGGCGTCAGCGCCGGCGGGTGCCAGAGCCGGTCGCGCGCGATAAAGCCGCTCATGCGATCCCTCCATCGGTGTCGAGCTTGGCCAGCTCTTCATTGGCCGTCTTGTAGGCCTTGTTGGCCGCCGGAATGCCGGCATAGAGCGCCACATGCAGCAGCACTTCCTTGATGTCCTGCGCCGTGGCGCCGGTATTGGCGGTGGCGCGCACGTGCATGGCCACCTCCTCGTCGTGCCCGCCGGCGGCGAGCAGCGCGATGGTGATCAGCGAGCGCTCCCGCCGGGTGAGCCCGGGCCGCGACCACACCGCGCCCCAGGCGGTTTCGGTGATGAAGCGCTGGAAATCCTCGGTGAACTTGGTCTTGCCGCGCTCGGCGCCCTCGACATAGCTCTCGCCGAGGACCGCCCGGCGCGTGGCCATGCCGGCCTGGAACCTGCTGTCCTGCTCAGACATAGCCCATCTCCGTGAAATAGCCCTGCATCAGCGCCGCCAGCCGTTCCGGCTGCTCGATCATGGGCAGGTGCCCCGCCCCGGCGATGGTCTCGAAGCGGGCATTGGGCAGGGCCGCGGCCAGGGCCCCGACCACGGCCGGCGGCGTCGAGCCGTCCTCTTCGCCCACGACCACCAGCGTCCGCAGCGCGATCCGGCCGGTGCCGTCCCGCAGGTCGGCGTCGCGCAGCGCCGCGCAGGTGCCGACATAGCCCTCGACCGGCGTGCGCTCGAGCAGGTTGCGCCAGCCGGCGAGCTCGATCGGCCGCCCCTCCCGGAACGCCCGGGAGAACCACCGCTCCAGGATGGCGCCGCTGATCGAGGCGATGCCGCCGGCGGCGATGGCGGCGATGCGGGCGTCCCAGATCTGCGCCGGGCCGATGCGGGCGGCGGTATCGCACAGCACCAGGGCCGCGAGCCGCTCCGGACTGGCCGCGGCGAGGCCCTGGGCGATCATGCCGCCCACCGACACCCCGGCGAGCGCGAAGCGGTCGAGCCCGAGCCCGTCCGCCAGCCCCGCGAGGTCCGCCACGTGCTCGGCCATGGTGTAGGGGGCGGCCGGCGCATCCGACAGCCCGTGCCCGCGCTTGTCGTAGGAGATGATGCGGTAGCGCTCGGCGAGCGGCGCGATGACGGCGTCCCAGATGCGGCAGTCGGTGCCGAGCGAATTGGCCAGCACCACGGGCGGCGCATTGCCGCGCCCGGCCTCGCGGTAATAGAGAGTGACGTCGTTGCTGTGCAGGAAGCTCATCGCCGCCCCCGCCGTCCGGCGCTCTCGACAGATAACTCCAAACTTATATAAGCTTTGGCGGACATGTTGTCGTTATAGCCCGTTCATAAGTTGTTCAGCCAGCAGCCAGAATGGTGACCATGGCGCGCCGTGCGCTCGACCCCCGCATCAAGCTCCGCCACATCGCCTGCTTCCTCGAGGTGGCGCGGCTCGAAAGCGTGGTCAAGGCGGCGGACGCCCTCGCCATCAGCCAGCCGGCGGTGAGCAAGACCATCCAGGAACTCGAGGCGGTGCTCGGCGTCGCGCTGTTCGACCGCAGCCGCCGCAACCTCGTGCTGTCGCCCTTCGGCGAGGTCTTCCAGCGCTACGCCGCCGCCAGCGTCACCGCCCTGCGCCAGGGCGTTGATTCCATTGCCCGCGCGCAGAGCGACGCCGTCGTCGTCAAGGTCGGGGCGCTGCCCAGCGTCTCCGCGCGCGTGCTGCCGCAGGCGGTCGAACGTTTCGCGGCCCAGGGGCTGAGCGCCCGCACGCGCATCGTCTCGGGTCCCAACGACTATCTGCTCGGCCTGCTGCGGCTGGGCGACGCCGACATCGTCATCGGCCGCATGGCCGAACCGGGAGCGATGACGGGCTTCTCGTTCGAGCATCTCTATTCCGAGCGGGTGCTGCTGGTGGTGCGGGCCGGCCACCCGCTGCTGCGCCACGAGCCGTTCGACCTCGCCATGATCGAGGGGTACCGGATGCTGATGCCGCCGCCCGGCTCGGTGATCCGGCCGCTGGTCGACCGGCTGATGCTGGCCCACGGCGTCACGCAACTGCGCGACGAGGTGGAGACGGTATCCAACGCCTTCGGGCGCGCCTTCACCCGGCTGTGCGATGCCGTCTGGGTCATTTCCGAGGGGGTCGTGGCCGCCGACATCGCCGCCGGCGAGCTCGCCGCCCTGCCGGTCGATACCGCCGAGACGCTCGGCCCGGTGGGAATCACCACCCGCACCGACACGGCGCTCTCTGTGCCCGCCGAAATCTTCCTGCAATGCGTCCGCGACATCGCCACGCAATTCCGTTGAGCCGCTGTTTGCCTGCGCAATCTGGCAGAGCCGCGGCCGCGGGCCTAATGAAATCCCTGGCCTCGCATAGAACGGCGCGGTTATAGTGCCGCGGCTTGCGCCTGGGCCGGTCACCGCCGTACATTGCGGCCGGCAACGACACGAAGGCCGGACGCATGACGGAACTTGACGCGATCGACCGGCGCATCCTCGCCGAGCTGCAAATCGACGGGCGCATGACCAACGCCGAATTGGCGCACCGCGTCGGGCTCGCGCCCACCTCGATGAGCGATCGCTTCCGGCGCCTGCAGAAGCACGGCTACATCACCGGTTTCGGCGCGCGGCTCGATCCGCACAAGCTGGGCTTCGGCCTGCTGGTCTTCGTCGAGGTGCTGCTCGACAAGACCACGCCCGACGTCTTCGCCAAGTTTGCCGAGGCGGCACGGAACTCCCCGCAAGTGCTCGAATGCCATATGGTCGCAGGGGGCTTCGACTATCTGCTGAAGACCCGTCTCGCCGACATGACCACCTACCGGCGGTTCCTCGGCGAGGTGCTGCTCACCTTCCCGGGCATCCGCGAGACGCGCACCTATGCGGTGATGGAGGAGGTCAAGAACGACGGTCCGCTGCCGCTGTGAGCCGCATCCGGCGGGAACAGGGCCGGCAGAGCGGTACGTGCCCGGCCCGGGCCGTACGGTCTGGTGAGCAGGACAGATTGGAGAAGATTGGAGCGGGCGATGGGATTCGAACCCACGACCCTAACCTTGGCAAGGTTATGCTCTACCCCTGAGCTACACCCGCGCCCCAACGGCCAGCGATGACTTGGCACCGCGTCGCCGCGCGCCTATATGCCGAATCGAACGCAGCTTTGCAACCCAAAACTCGGGCCGCGGCAGCGCCGCATCCCCGGGGCTTGTTTTTGGGCCCGCAGGGCCACACTACTGACAGCACGAGCCTCTAGCCGAACGGCGGGAACCCCAAGCACATGAACCTCAACGGCGCCACCAATGCAACTCCGGCCGCAGCCGCCGGCGCAGCCCCCCTGATCAAGGACTCCACCGACCGCACCTTCAAGGCCGACGTCATCGACGCTTCGCTGGAGGCACCGGTGCTGGTGGATTTCTGGGCCCCCTGGTGCGGCCCGTGCCGGCAGCTGACGCCCAGCCTCGAGAAGGTGGTCAACGAGAAGGCCGGCCAGATCCGGCTGGTCAAGATCAATATCGACGAGAACCCCGGCGTTGCCGGCCAGCTCGGCATCCAGTCGATCCCGTCGGTGTTCGCCTTTGCCGGGGGCCGCCCGGTGGACGGCTTCATGGGCGCGCTGCCGGAAAGCGAGGTGCGCCGCTTTGCCGACAAGGTGATCGCCAGCGCCCCGGCGGGAGCGCCGCCGGCCGGCTCGCTCGAGGCGCAGATCAAGGAGGCCCTCGACGCTGCCGCCGAGGCGTTCGCGGCGGGCGATTTCGGCCGCGCCGCGCAGATCTACGAGGCCGTGCTGCAGCATCAGCCCGACCACGGCGGCGCCCTGGTCGGCCTGGCGCGAACCTACCTCAAGACCGGCCAGACGGACGCGGCGCAACAGGCGCTTGATCTCGTGCCGGAAGCCGAGCGCAAGGGCGACGACTACGGCGCGGTCGCGGCGGCGCTCAAGCTGCACAGCGAGGCGGCGGGGCTGTCCCAGGCCGGCGAACTTCATGCCCGGATCGAGGGCGATCCCGACGACCTGCAGGCCCGCTACGACCTTGCCGTGGTCCTCAATGCCGAGGGCAAGCGGGTCGAGGCGGCCGAGGTGCTGATCGGGCTCATGCGCCGCGACCGCGGCTGGAACGACGATGCCGCCCGCAAGAAGCTGCTGGAGTTCTTCGACGCCTGGGGCGCCAAGGAGCCGGCGACCATCAAGGGCCGGCGGCTGCTGTCGTCGCTGCTGTTCTCGTAGGCGATAGGCATGCTGAAGCGGCCGGCCAGCCCCGCTGATCTGCCCGGTTCGGTGCCGGTGTTTCCGCTGACCGGCGCCCTGCTGCTGCCGTTCGCCCAGCGCCCGCTCAACGTCTTCGAGCCGCGCTACATCGAGCTGGTCGACCACGCCCTGCGTGGCGACCGGCTGATCGGGCTGATCCAGCCCGTCGATGCCAGCGAGGAGAGCCCTCCCGGCCGCCCGCCGCTGCACAAGATCGGCTGCGTCGGCCGCCTCAACCATTTCGAGGACAATGGCGAGGGCCGCTACTTCATCATTCTCGAGGGCGTCTGCCGCTTCGAGCTGACGGCGGAACTGGAGGTGTCGACGCCGTTCCGGCAGGGCGCGATTTCGGCGACGGCCTTTGCCTCCGACTTCGAGCGGGAATACGGCCAGGAGGCGGTCGACCGCCCGCGCTTCCTCAAGATGATGCGCGACTACGCCGAGTTCGGCAGTTTCGAGCTCAACTGGGCGGAGATCGAGCGCACCGGCACCGCCGACCTCGTCAATTTCTGCTGCATGGTCTCTCCGTACGGCGCCAAGGAGAAGCAGCTGCTGCTGGAGGCGGCCTCGCTCGAGGACCGCGCCGAGGCATTGATCGCCATGGCCGAATACGAGATGGCCCGCGCCGGCGGCGGACCGGCGCCGCTCAATTGACCGGCGCCGCACCGCAGCAGGTCGATCGCCGGACCCTCGAGGTCCTCGTCTGCCCGCTCACCAAGACGCGGCTGACGCTGTCGGCCGACGGCACCGAGCTGATCTCGCTGGCCGCTCACCTCGCCTTTCCCATTCGCCTGGGGGTGCCGCTGCTGAGCCTCGACGAGGCGCGCCAGATCGACCCCGACGAGCTGGGCCGCACCTTGCCCGACCTGCACGACCCCGACTAGATCGGATGGCCTTTCAGCAGCCGCGGACCGCCATTCCCGGTCCCCGCGGCGCGCGCGATCATGGCATCCTTGAGCAGCGGCAGCCGGTCGACCACGCCCAGGCCGAAATCCCTGAGCGCCCGCACCGGGGCCACGTCGTTCGAGAACAGGCGGTTCAGCGTGTCGGTGAGCAGGCCCATGCGCGCCGTGTCGAACCGCCGCCAGCGCTGGTAGCGCTCGAGGCTGTCGGTGGCGCCGTGGTCGAGACCCAGCCGCATGGCGTCGATCACGACCTCGGCCAGGGCCGCGACGTCCTTGAGGCCGAGATTGAGCCCCTGCCCGGCGATCGGATGCACGACATGGGCGGCGTCGCCGACCAGCGCCAGGCGCGGCGCGATGAAGGAGCGCGCCAGCTGCAGCCGCAGGGGGAAGACCTGCAGCGGCTCTTCGACGCGCACGCTTCCGAGGCTCGAGCCCATCACCGCCTCGATCTCCTTGGCCACGTCGTCGAGCGGCAGCTGCCGGTAGCGTGCCGCCGCCTCGGGCGTCTCCGTCCACACCAGCGACGAGCGTCGCCCCGCGAGCGGCAGGCTGGCGAAGGGCCCGGCCGGCCGGAAATGCTCGTAGGCGGTGCCCTCGTGCTCGAGCTCGTGCCCGATGGTGGTGACGATGCCGGACTGACGGTAGTCGTGGCCCACGGTCGTGATCCCCGCCATGGCGCGCAGCGCCGAATTGCCGCCGTCGGCGGCGACCACCAGCGGGGCGGTAAGCACCCTGCCGTCCTTGAGCGTGACCTGCGCCCCGCCCGCCGTCACGGCGGTGCCGGTGATTTCGACCGGCGCGACGAAGTCGACCTTGTCCGCGAGCGCCCCGAGCAGCGCCTCGATCGTCGCGGTGTTGGGCAGCATGTGGGCGAACGGCTCGCCCGGCGCCACCTCGCCCTCGAAGCGCAGGAACAGCGGGCGCGAGATATCGCCCCGGCCCGAATCGGTGATCTTCATCCTGAGGATCGGGGTGGCATGCGGCGCCAGCGCCGGCCACAGGCCGAGCGCCTCGAACGCCCGCCGCGCCCCGGCGGCGATGGCGGAGGCGCGCTGGTCGTGCGGCACGGCGAAGGCGCGCCGGTCGAGCAGCGCCACCCGGATGCCGGCGACGGAACGGACCAGCGCCAGGGCCAGGGTGAGCCCCACCGGGCCTCCCCCGACGATCACCACGTCATAGCTGTCCTTGCGCATGGCCTGCCTCCTGGTTCGCCCCTTGTCGCCCCCCCGCGTCCGCACCGCAAGGGGTCGGGTCGCCTGCCCATTCCGGCGGCAATTGCTGCAGCACTGCCCGCGTCTTGGGCAATGCACAGGGACTCTCCGCCTGCAGGCAGCGCCGCCTGCGACCGCGCCGGATCGGATCATGCAGCGGATTCATGGCATTGGCAGGTCAGGGGGGAGTTGGCACGGCGCTTGATTTGCGATGACCGGCAAAGCGTCGCACCCTCGCACGGAGGCGCCGCCGCGCCCTGATGCCGGCATTTTTGGAGATTTGACCATGACTGGTTTCAAGACCTCGGCGATCCTCGGGGGGGCGGCACTGGCCGCCTTTGCCGTCGGGCTTCCGGCGCTCGCCCAGGAGGCCGCCGGCGCCGGGGCGGCGGCGGCCGTCGCGCCGGTGATCGACAAGGGCGACGTCGCCTGGATGCTCGTCTCCACCCTGCTCGTCGTCCTCATGACCATCCCCGGCCTCGCCCTGTTCTATGGCGGCCTGGTGCGGGCCAAGAACATCCTGTCCGTCCTCAGCCAGGTCTTCGCCGGCTTCGCCATGATCGCCCTGCTGTGGGTGGCCTACGGCTATTCACTGGCCTTCGGCGCCGGCGAAGGCGGCCTGTCGGCAGTCATCGGCGACACCGCCAAGCTGTTCCTTGCCGGGGTCACAGCCGAATCGAGGGCGGCGACGTTCTCGGCCGGGTTCGAACTGCCCGAACTGGTGTTCGTCACCTTCCAGCTCACCTTTGCCGCCATCACCGCCACCCTGATCGTCGGCGCCATCGCCGAGCGCATGAAGTTCGGCGCGGTGATGCTGTTCCTCGCCATCTGGTTCACCTTCTCCTACCTGCCGATGGCGCACATGGTGTGGGCCGGCAGCGGCTACCTCTACACTCTCGGCGCCTACGACTTCGCCGGCGGCACGGTGGTGCACATCAATTCCGGCGTCGCCGCGCTCGTCGCCGCCATCCTGCTCGGGCCGCGCGCCGGCTTCCTGCGCGAGCCCATCCCCCCGCACAATCTCAGCCTCGTGTTCATCGGCGCCTGCCTGCTGTGGGTAGGCTGGTTCGGCTTCAACGCCGGCTCCAACCTCGAGGCCAACGGCCTCACGGCCCAGGCCTTCCTCAACACCGTCACGGCCCCGGCGGCGGCGGCGCTGGCCTGGGGCGTCGCCGAGAAGCTGACCCGCGGCCACGCCAGCCTGCTCGGCTTCGCCTCCGGCGCGGTCGCCGGGCTCGTCGCCATCACTCCGGCCGCCGGCTTTGCCGGCACCATGGGGGCGATCGTGCTGGGCGCCGTCGCCGGCCTCGCCTGCCTGTGGGCGGTGTTCACCCTGAAGCCGGCCCTCAGATACGACGACAGCCTCGACGTCTTCGGCATCCATGGCGTCGGCGGCATCGTCGGCGCCCTGGGCACGGCCGTCGTCGCCAGCCCGGCCCTGGGCGGCTATCCGCTGGCCGGCTACGAGATGTGGGGGCAGTTGCTCAAGCAGCTGACCGGGGTCGGCATCGTCATCGCCTGGTCCGGCCTCGTCACCGTCGCCGCCATGTTCATCGTCAAGGCGGTGTTCGGCGGCGTGCGCGTCGCGGAATCGGCCGAAACCGACGGGCTCGACCTGTCCAGCCACGGCGAGCGCGCCTACAACTGAGGCGCGGACCGGCGGCGCCGCTCGGCCGCGGGTCCGTCTCCCGGTGTTTCTTTGCCGGCACCCCTGCGGTTAGCACGGGATTAACTATGCCGACCTAGCATGGGTACGGACCGGGTGCCACGACCCGGCCTGTCCCGCCAGTTTGTGTAGAGTGTCCTGGACGATGCCGGCACAGCCCCTGCTCGAAGATTTCGGCCCCGCCCCGAGCCCCGCCATCGCCATCCGCATCCCGGTGCGGCTCATCGGTGCGGTGGTGCTCGGCGTCGTCGCCGTGACCATGGTTTCCCTGGCCTCGTGGTCGGTCGATGACCCGAGCCTGTCCTATGCGACCGACGCGCCGGTGCAGAACTGGCTCGGCTATCCCGGCGCCGTCATCGCCGACATCTGTTTCCAAGTCTTCGGCCTCGGCATCCTCGCCGTGCTGGTGCCCCCCGCGCTGTGGGGCTGGAGCCTGCTGCGCCTGCGCCTGCCGGCGAAGATGGGGCTGCGTCTGATCGGCTGGCTGGCGGCCAGCCCGCTTGCCTGCGGCATCCTCGCCTTCGTCGCCGCACCCGCCAGCTGGCCGCTGCCGACGGGCCTCGGCGGCCTCGTCGGCGCCGGCTTCGCCAACCTCGCCGCGCTGCTGCTCGGCGAGGACCCGCAGCCGGTGACCGGCATCCTGTTCGCCATCATCCTCGCCGCGCCAACCGCGGCGCTGTTCTGGCTGGCCATGGGACGGGGCCGCTCCGGCGCTTCGGCCCCCGCCCGGGCCGGCAAGCCGGCGCCGGCCGGGGCCCGCCCCAGCACCGCCGACGACGACATCGAGCCCGAGCGCGATTCGGTGCTGACGGTCCTGATCGGGGGTCTCGTGCATCTGGGCTTTTCCGCCCGTACCGCCTGGCGCCGGGCCCGTCTCAGTCTCA
>NZ_DASWVV010000163.1:0-20611 GCF_036406155.1 Devosia sp.
CAGCTGCTGCAGCCGCGCCGGCTCGATGCGCGCGACGGCCTCCCCTGTCGACCAGACGTGGCGGTCGACCCGGTCGACGGCAGATTCGAGCTCGGCGGCGGCGCTCAGCTGCACCGGCCGCGCCGACAACAGCCGAAGCGACTCACCCCTGGCCGCGACGAGGCAGGACAGCGCCCGGCCCGCCGCGGCGTCGAGGCGGGTTGCCACCTCCCGCGCCGCCACGGGCAATGTGGCGAGCAGCGTGCCGTTGAGCGGCGCCGGCCCGAGCGCGCCGGACTGGCTGTCGCGGGTGAGGAACTGCCGGATGTCGCCGGCCGCGAGCGCCTGGACAATGACGATGTGGCCGCCGCGGGTGGCACTCTTGCGCGGTCCGGTCCAGCCGGCGAGGCCGGCGCCATAGGACTCGAAGGCGTCGTTGACGGCGCGGGCGAGCGGCTTGGCCGGATCGACCGATTCGGCCTCGTTGGCCGGGGGCGGCAGCCCGACGCGGGCGGTCAGCAGGCCCTTGGAGTGCTGCTCGGCGGAGGTGCGCACCACCAGGGAAGGCGGCTTGCCGTCACGCCCGACGAGGCGGAACAGCGTCGCCACCCAATGCGTGCGCAGGCGGCTGTCGTTGTGGCGGCGCTCGTCCTGCAGCGCCTCCCAGGCGGCCCGGGTGATGGCGATCGTGGGTATGACCGGGACCCCCGCCTCGGCGGCCAGGTGCAGCCAATAGGCCTTGCCGGCGAGCAGATGCTCCTGGGAGGCTGAAAGGTTCGCCCTGCCGATGGCCGGCACGACGGCGAACATCTCCTGAGCCAGTGTCACGGGGAAATCCTCAACAACGCACGGTCATATTGCCCACCCCTCCGGGCCCTCGCAACACTTGACTTGAGGGGTGCGACGAAGCATGTGCTGTCCTATGGAAACAAGGCCGCAACTTGACATAACGCTTTGCGCGCCGCGCGGTTTTTGCGCCGGCGTCGACCGGGCGATCCAGATCGTCGAACTGGCGCTGGAGAAATACGGCGCCCCGGTCTATGTGCGGCACGCCATCGTGCACAACAAATACGTGGTCGACGGGCTGCGGGCCAAGGGCGCGGTCTTCGTCGAGGAACTCGACGAGATCCCCGATACCGACGCGCCGGTGGTCTTCTCCGCCCACGGCGTCCCCAAGAGCGTGCCGGCGCGCGCCCAGGCGCGCAACATGTTCTTCCTCGACGCCACGTGTCCGCTGGTCTCCAAGGTGCATGTCGAGGCGCAGCGCCACTTCAGCGAAGGCCACCATATCGTGCTCATCGGCCACAAGGGGCATCCCGAGGTGGTGGGCACCATGGGGCAATTGCCGCCCGGCGCGATCAGCCTCGTCGAGACCGTCGCCGACGCCGAGGCCTTTGTTCCGGCCGATCCGACCCAGCTCGCCTTCGTCACGCAGACGACGCTGTCCGTCGACGACACCAGCGAGATCGTCGCCGTGCTGCGCCGACGCTTCCCCCAGATCAGCGGCCCGCACAAGGAAGACATCTGCTACGCCACGACCAACCGGCAGGAAGCGGTGAAGCGGGTCGCCCCGCACGTCGACGCGATGATCGTCGTCGGCTCGAGCAATTCGTCCAACTCGCTCAGGCTGGTGGAAGTGGCAGAGCGCGCCGGCTGCGCGCGCGCCATGCTGGTCGACCGGGCGGCCGAAATCGACTGGGCGCGGCTCGACGGCATCCGGACGCTCGGCATCTCCGCCGGGGCCTCGGCGCCGGAGGCGCTGGTCGACGAGGTGGTGGAGGCGTTCGCCCAGCGCTATGTCATCACCGTCACCGCCAGCGGCGCGCAGCGCGAGAGCATCGTCTTCAACCTGCCGCGCGAGCTTCGCACGCCGCCGGCGGCGTGAGGCGGCGCACCTTATCCCCGCCCGCCTTTCCTGCCCCAGGCTGCTGCCGACCCGAGCAGCGGAGCGCATCGCATGAGCAATATCGTCACCATCCATACCGACGGCGCCTGCTCGGGCAACCCGGGCCCGGGCGGCTGGGGCGCGGTGCTGCAGTACAACGGCACGATCAGGGAGCTCAAAGGCGGCGAGCCGCTCACCACCAACAACCGCATGGAGCTCACCGCGGCGATCGAGGCGCTCAATGCGCTCACGCGGCCATGCGAGGTGCATCTGCACACCGACAGCAACTACGTCAAGGACGGGCTCACCAAGTGGATCCACGGCTGGAAAAAGAACGGCTGGCGCACCGCCGACAAGAAGCCGGTCAAGAATGTCGAGCTGTGGCAGGCACTGGACGCGGCCGTGACCCGGCACCGGATCAAGTGGCACTGGGTCAAGGGACACGCCGGCGACGAGATGAACGAGCGCGCCGACCAGCTGGCCAATGCGGGCATGGCGCCGTTCAAGGCCGCGCGCGGCCGCGCCTCCCGCTGAGCGTCCGACTCACGCTGGGAAGCGCGCGCGCAGATGGGCGCGCACCTCCTCGACCAGGGTGCCGGCTTGCGGCGGGACCGTCGCCAGCAGCCGGCGCATGTCCGTCACCGCGGCCAGTCCGCAGCGATGCGCGCCGCCCGCCGCAGCGTAGAAGGTGTTGACGACGCGGGCCAGTTCGCCGGCGTCTTCCTCGATGATGAGCGTGGCCACGCACGTCACCATGGTCTGTCCGTTGCGCATCCGCCAGTGCTGGGAGAGCCCCGCCACCTTGCGGCCGGCGAGCAGCAGGTCGTAGCGGCCGGGGCAGAAGGCGTCGGGCTTCTCGCCGATCTCGCCGGTGAGCCCGAAGCCGCCGAGCAGCGCGAGGATGGTGTCGGCGAGCTCGCTGTACATGGAGTCGAGGGTGACCCCCGGCCCGCCCCGGCGCACCAGCGCGAATTGCAGCGTTCCGGGCGATATGGGAAAGGCCAGGCCGCCGCTGCGGCGCACGAGCACCGGCCAGCCCTCCTCCTGCAGCGCGGCGCGCGCCCCGGCAAAGCCGGGCAGCCGCGCGTCGGCGCGCCCGACGACCAGCGCCCGCGGGGCCTGCCACACCAGCAGGGACGGGGCGACGGCGCCGGCATCCTCCCCGAACCGCTCCTGCTGCTCGAGCCCGACGCCCGGATCGGCGAAGGTCTCGAAGCTGAGCCCGAAGGCGGCGCCGGCAGCAGGAATGGAAGTCTGGTGCATCACCCGAGCATATAGAGGCGCGCCCGGGCCCGCGCAATCGGCCGGCGGCGGCGCCCTGGGCCTCAGAAGTCCTGCCGCCGCCAGATCAGCAGGGCGAATGCCGCCAGCCACACTGGCACGGCTGCGAGGCCGGCGGCGAGCACCGCGGCCGGCCCCGTCGCGACCGCTGCCGGGATCAGCATGGCCGAGGCGGCGAGGGCGAAATGGTAGAACACCATCAACAGGAGGCTGCCATGGGTGCGGTTCCACAGCCACGACATGACGATCGCGTGCCCGGCGAGCAGCACGGGACCTTCGATCAGGGCCGCCGCCCCGGACCAGCCGTCATGCGCCGGCAGCCCGATCCATGCGGCGGGCAGCTGCCACAGGCCCCAGACGAGACCGATGGCAAGCGCCGCCCCGAGAATGTCGAAGCGCGCCTGCAGGCGCGGCAGCAGGAAGCCGCGCCAGCCGAACTCGCCGCCGAGGGCCGCAAGCAACGCCCAGGCCAACGCCAATTCGACGGGGAACGCCACGGCGCGCGCGGCGAGCGGGCCGGCGAACACCGCCTGCAGCCCGGCGGAGACCAGGGCCAGCGCAGGCGCGAGGAACAAGGCGACGGCGTACCAGCCGAAATTGTGGCGCCAGCGCGTCACCTGGTCGAGCAGGTCGCGCACCGCCCCGGCGCCGCCGACGAGCCAGGTGGTGGCGAGCGCGGCGAGCGACGGCGCGAGGCCACCGGCGATGGCGGTCAGCACCAGGGCGGGTGACAGGGGGGAGCCCGCGGGCGGGGCTGCGCCGACCCAGAAGCCCCACAGGCCCCAGGCCCATACGAACGTGCCGACCAGGAAGACCGCCACCGCGGCCTGCCCGAACCGGCGCGACAAGGCGCCGGGCAGCGGCGTTCCACCCAGGCGCTGGGCCCGCGTCATCGCTATCGTCCCCCTGATGAACGGAAGAGGCTATGAGGTGTAGATGGGGCCGGATTGACCGGGATCAAGGGCGGCAAAGACCGGTGCCGGAGCGACCTGCGCCCGGGCCATGGGCAGAACTGCGGCCGGCGCCTGCCGCAGCACCCCGGCGGCGGCTCATTCCTCCTCGAAGCTCACCGCGACATCGGCATTGGCCGACAGCCGCACGGTGTCGCCTTCGATATCGGCGACAAGGCCGATCGGGATGAAATGGTGGTGGCCCTTGTGGCTGCCCATGCCGCTATCGGCCCTGGTCAGCTTGATGCGGTCGCCATCGACGCCGTCGACCGTGCCGACATGCACGCCATCGGCGCCGATGATCTCCATGTGCTCGCGGATATGGGCGGTTTCGGCCATATGCTCTCTCCATCGCTGATGCGGGAGACAACGCCCAAACCCCGGGATTGGATGCAGAAGGCGGTCGCTGCCCTGCGCCGGGCCCTAGCCTTCGATCTTCGAGAAATCGGCGACGAGGTGCATGGTGTCGCGCAGCAGCGCCAGCATGTTCAGGCGGTTGGCGCGGATGGCGGGGTCGGCATCGTTGACGAGCACGGCCTCGAAATAGGCGTCGACGGGCGCCCGCAGCGTGGCGAGCGCCGCCACGGCGCCGCGGTAGTCGGCGGCCTCGACCCGCGCGGCGACCTCGGCGTCGGCCGCCTTGATGGCGTTCGCCAGCGTCGTCTCCGCATCCAGCCGGAACAGCGTCTGGTCGACCGGCTCGGTGTAGCGCCGGCCATCCTTCTTCTCTTCGATGGCGAGGATGTTGACGGCGCGGCGATAGCCGGCGAGCAGGTTCGAGCCGTCCTCGGAGTCGAGCAATGCCGACAGCGCCTCGACCCGGCGGGTGATGTCGAGCAGGTCGTCGGCATCGGCCGTGAGCACGGCGTCGACGAGGTCGTGCCGAGCCCCGGCCTCGCGCAGCGAGACTTTCAGCCGATCATGGAAAAAGGCAAAGAGTTCGCCGAGAAATACCTTGTAGTGAGCATTCTGCAGAGCCTCCCGAGTACTCCCGGACTGCTCAGAGGGAACCGCAAAAGGCACCTTGTCCTTATGGCCCATTCGCCCCGCAGCGAGTAGGTGGCTAAGCCGGAAACGCAACCCGTTTTCGGTAATGATGCGGATCACCCCGAGGGCGGCGCGGCGCAGCGCGAAGGGATCGCGCGAGCCGGTGGGCTTCTCGTCGATGGCCCAGAAGCCGGTCAGCAGGTCGAGCTTGTCGGCCAGCGCCACGGCGATGGCGACCGGCTCGGCCGGGACCATGTCGGTGGGGCCGAGCGGCTTGTAGTGGTCGGCGATGGCGTTGGCGACGGCGCCGGGCTTGCCCTGCGCCAGGGCGTAGTAGCGCCCCATCAGCCCCTGCAGTTCGGGGAACTCGCCGACCATGCCGGTGACGAGGTCCGCCTTGGCGAGGCTGGCGGCCAGCCGCGCCTCCTCGACGTCGGCGCCGACGGCGGGGGCGATCTCCGCGGCCAGCGCCACCAGGCGCTCGACCCGCTCGAACTGGCTGCCCAGTCTTGCGTGGAAGACGCTTTCCTTGAGCCTGGGCAGGCCGTCCTCGAGCGGGACGGCCAGATCCTGCTCATAGAAGAACCGGGCGTCGGAGAGGCGCGCCCGGATGACGCGCTCGTTGCCGGCGACGATGGCGGCGCCGCCATCGTCGGCGATGGTATTCGCGGTGAGGATGAAGCGGTTGGCGAGGCGACCCGTCGCGTCGCGCAGGCAGAAGCATTTCTGGTTGGCGCGGATGGTGGCGATGATCACTTCCTCGGGCAGTTCGAGGAAACTCTCCTCGAACGCCCCCATCATTGGCACCGGCCACTCGACCAGCCCGGCCACTTCCTCGAGCAGGGCCTCGTCGTGGATCAGGGTCAGCCCCTGGGCAAAGGCGAGATGCTCGGCCTCGCTGCGGATGATCTCCTTGCGGCGATCGAGGTCGAGCACGACCTTGGCCTTCTCCAGCGCCTGCACGTAATCGTCGAAACGCCTCACCCGGATCGGCTCCGGCGCCAGGAAGCGGTGGCCGTAGGTGGTTCGCCCCGCCGTCAGCGTGCCGGCCTCGAACGGGATGACCACCGGCTCCTCGTTCTCCGCGCCGAAGGTGGCGGTGATGGCGCGCAGCGGGCGCACCCAGTGCAGCGAGCCGGAGCCCCAGCGCATGGATTTGGCCCACTCGAAGCCGGAAATGATGCCGGGCAGCAGGCTGGCCAGGATGTCGGCGGCGTCGGCACCCTTGCGTTCGATGCGCGCGACATAGAAATCGCCCTTCTTGGGGTCGCTCTCGATCCGGGCCTCGGCGATGGAGGCAAGTCCCGCCGCCTTGACGAAGCCGTCGATGGCGGGCTGCGGCGCGCCGACGCGCGGCCCGCGCCTGTCCTCGTTGGTGTCGGGCGAGCGTCCCGGCAGGCCGGTGACGGTCAGCGCCAGCCGGCGCGGCGTGGCGAAGGCCCGGGCGCCCTCGTACAGCAGGCCCGCCTGCACCAGCGCCTCGGTCACCGCCTTCTTCAGATCCTCGGCGGCGCGGCGCTGGAAGCGTGCGGGAATTTCCTCCGAGAACAGTTCGAGCAGCAATTCGGGCATTGGCTGGATCCGGGATTGGCAGGCGCCGGAGGGTTAGCAAGATGGGGCGGCAATGTCTATCGGCCAGCCGGTGAGCGGGAGCAGTCGCGCGGGCCCGTCTACCAGCCGCCGCCGCCCCCGCCGCCACCGCCGCCGCCGGAGCTGCCGCCGCCCCCGCCGCCACCGAAGCCGGAGGACGAGGAGGCGGCCGGCTGGGCCGCGATCATGGCGGCGCTCATACCCGAGGCCACCGACGACACGGTGCGCGAGAAGCCACCGTCCGAGCTCGACCAGTCGCGCCCGTAGTACCAGCCCGGCTGGTAGCCGCCCGCCGGCACGTCGGCGACGGCGTGGCGGGCCAGCTCGCCCTCGAAATGCTCGGTCCACGGCTTTTCGACGCCGAGCGCGATGGCATAGGGCAGGATGCGCTCGAAGCGCTCCACCGTCATGGGCGGCTCGCCGACCATGTTGAGGCGGTTCTTCTCCGCCGTCTCCATGTACATCTTGAAGCCGTCCAGCTGGTCCATGATCTTGCGGCCCTGCACGGTCGGGGCCCGCATCAGGATGGCGAAGGCGACGTTGACGACGACGATCGACAGGGCGCCGACCAGCGGCGGATCGAAGCCGATATCGGCGGCGAAGGCCGCCGTGCTGCCGAACATGTTGATGGCGGCGATCAGCAGCCAGACGACGAGGATGAGCTGGCCGATGACGTTGCCGCTGCGGATGCGGTTGGCGAAGCTGGTGAACATGCCGATGGCGATGCCGCCGACCACGGCGATGACCAGGAAGACGACATCGAGGACGCCGGTGAGCACGAGGGCGCCAAGGCACAGCACCGAGAAGGCGACGCCGAGCAGCACGTAGCCGCGGTTGTTGCGGAAATAGACCTGGCGATTCTCGGTTTCGAGCCGCTGGATGAATTCGCGGCGCTTCTCCTCGAGCTGCGGTCCATTGCTGGTGTCGACGGTGACCGATCCCCTGGCGGCGAAATAGTCGAAGATCACCTCTTCGCCAGGCGGCAGCGGCCGCTCGGGCTGCTTGCCGGTGGCCGTGACCTTGAGCTTGCCGCCGGGGTTGTCGATGACGACGAGGCCCCGCACGCCAAGGTCGAAGATGGCCGCGGTGAAGGCCGTCCAGCCGTGCTTGTGCCAGCCCATGCGGTGCACGTAGTGCGACAGTGCGGGCGAGAAACCCCGGGGCGGATGGAACAGCGGGATGATGACGCCCTTGGCGGGATCGCGCCCGACGGAGCTCCAGGCCAGGGCGTAGTAGAGCAGGACGAGCAAGGCGGCGATCGCCGGCAGCACCAGGTCGCGGTGGTCCGAGAGCCAGTAGACGGCGCGCTGGAAGTCCTGTGGCTCGGCGAGGACGCCCTTCTGGAAGGCGACGGCCACCGTCATCCCCTCGCCGGCGGCGAGCCGGCGCGTGCTGCGGAAGGTAGCGGTACGATCCGACGTTCGGGTGACGGCCACCGCCCGTTCGCTCGAGCCGACCGGGCCGGTATAGCCGGCCAGGTCGCCGATCACCGCCCCCTCGGGCAGGCTCACATGGGCGACCGCGGCGAGGATGGGGAACTCCCAGAAATTGCCGGTGACGTTCCAGTAGAGTTCGTCGTGGTCGGCAAAGAGACGCCCCATCCGGGTCATGGTGTAGCGGATGGAGTAGCGGTGCGGCCCGCGTTGGAGGAACACGTCCGGATCGCCGATGCGGATGCGCTGGAAACCGGAGCCCAGCCCCTCGAGGCTATAGGGCTCGGCCCGCCCGTCGCGCTCGACAGCGACGACAGCGAGGCTCGAGCGCAGGCGCGAGCCGTCGGCATTGACCAGGATGGTGGGGATGTCGCGGAAGATGCCGCGCCTTATGCTGATGCCCTCGGCGTTGACCTCGATGCGCTCGGTGACGTCGACCGAGCCGTCGGCCAGGAGGGAAATGTTGGCCGTGAAGGCGGTAATGGTCTCGGCGGCGAGTGCCGGGAAGGACACCAGCAGGCCGAGCAGCACAAGCAAGACGGGCACGAGCCCCTTGCTGCAGATCCCCCTCCCATCCTCCCCCGCAAGGGGGGAGGTGCCTCCCGGCGGTCCTGGCACGATCGCGCCCCGGTCGCCGGGCCACACCCTCCCCCTTGCGGGGAGGGCTGGGGAGGGGGACGCAGTCGCCATCGGTATCTCGCCGTAAAGGCTCAGAACTTGACGCTGGGCACGGCCCGGTCGGCCTCGCTCTCCAGCTCGAAATACTCGGCCTTCTCGAACTTGAAGGTGTTGGCGACGACGTTGGAGGGGAACGATTCGACTGCCGTGTTCAGGTCGCGGGTGGCGCCGTTGTAGTAGCGGCGGGCCATCTGGATCTCATCCTCGACGGTCTGCAAGGCCGTCTGGAACTCAATGAAGGTGGTATTGGCCTTGAGGTCGGGATAGGCCTCAGCGATGGCGATGAGCTTGCCCAGCGCGCCGGACAGCGCCCCCTCGAGCCGGGCGCGTTCCTCCGGCCCGGCATTGACGCCGGCGGTGGCGGCGGCACGGGCGTTGGTCACCGCCTCGAGCGTCTCGCGCTCGTGGCCCATGTAGCCCTTCACCGTCTCCAGCAGGTTGGGGATCAGGTCGGTGCGGCGCTTGAGCTGCACGTCGATGCCGGACCAGCCTTCCTCAACCAGCTGCCGTTTCCGCACGAGGTCGTTGTAGAGGAAGATGATGTAGCCGACGATGGCGATGATGATCGCCAGGATGATCAAGCCATTCATGGACGGGCCTCCCGGAACGCCTCTACCCAGCGCAAAGCGAGAGCTTGGCATTGCGGATCAGGCAGTTCAACTGGCGTCCGCGCAGAAGCTGTGGGCGGAGGGCGGCGCGCCGTCAGCCGGCGCCGCCGCCGGCGGTCTGCAGCCAGGCCGCGCCGCACGCCTTGGAAAGCTCGCGAATCCTGAGGATGTAGCTTTGCCGCTCGGTCACCGAGATGACGCCGCGGGCATCCAGCAGGTTGAATGCATGGGCGGCCTTGAGCACCTGCTCATAGGCGGGAATGGCCAGCGTGTGGCGGCCGTCGCCCTGCCCCTTGTCGAGCAGCGCCCTGCACTCGGTTTCGGCATCGGCGAAGTGGCGGAACAGCATGTCGGTGTCGGCGGCTTCGAAATTGTAGCGCGAGCTTTCCTGCTCGTTCTGCAGGAAGACGTCGCCGTAGGTGACCTTCGAATTGCCGCCGCCGCCGTTGAAATTGAGATCGAAGACGTTCTCGACGCCCTGCACGTACATGGCGAGGCGCTCGAGACCGTAGGTGATCTCGCCGGAGACGGGCGCACACTCGAAGCCGGCGACCTGCTGGAAATAGGTGAACTGGCTCACCTCCATGCCGTCGCACCAGCACTCCCAGCCCAGCCCCCAGGCACCGAGCGTGGGATTCTCCCAGTCATCCTCGACGAAGCGGATGTCGTGCACGGCGCTGTCGAGCCCGATGGCGGCGAGCGAGTCGAGATAGAGGTCCTGGATGTTGTCGGGCGACGGCTTCAGGATCACCTGGAACTGGTAGTAGTGCTGCAGCCGGTTGGGGTTCTCCCCGTAGCGCCCGTCCTTGGGCCGGCGCGAGGGCTGCACATAGGCGGCGTTCCACGGCTTCGGCCCGAGCGCGCGCAGCACGGTGGCAGTGTGCGAGGTGCCGGCGCCCATCTGCATGTCGTAGGGCTGCAGGATGACGCAGCCCTGGGCCGCCCAGAAATCCTGCAGCATCAGGATCAGGCCCTGGAACGAGGTCCGGGGATCGCGGTGGGCAGGCAGGTCGGTGGTCATCTCGTGGCGCGTCCGGGCGGCAGTTGCGGCGCGAACCTAGTTACTGGGGCCGACGCGGTCAATGCCGCTCGCCGTCGTCGCCGCCCGGACGAAAGACGCCGTCCTTATTGCGTTTCAATTCAATGACATCTGGACGGCGGCGCTCGGCGAGGTCGCGGGCGCGGCGGGCCTCGTCGACGGCCTTGAACTGGCCCTTCCAGTCGCGCCAGATGCGGCGGACGCCGAAGAAGACGGCCGCAGCGACGAGCAGAAAGATGAGCAGTTTCCACAGGATAGGACTCATCGCTCAGAGCCCCAGCCGGGACCACAGGGCGCGGTCCTCAAGGGCCGCTACGGCGTCCCGCGTGAGCGCCGAAAAGCCGAACGGAGACAACGAGATAAGGCCCTTTCTTGGCTCGATCATGCGGAGCGTGACGTCGTCGCCGTAGCGTTCGCGCAGGACCTCGTGCAGATCCCCGACCGCATCCACAAGGCCAAGCCCCACGCCCCTGATTCCGCTCCAGAATTCGCCGGTGAAGAGCTCCTCGTCGGTGCCCTTGAGCTTGCCGGCCCGGCGCAGCTTCACCCACTCGATGAACACGTTATGCACGTCGATTTCGAGCTGCTTGATGCGCGCCACGTCCTCGCGCTTCTCCGGCAGGAACGGATCGAGCGTCGACTTGCTCTTGCCCGCGGTATGCACGCGGCGCTCGATGCCGAGCTTGCCGATGGCCTCGACGAAGCCGAAGCCGGCATAGATGACGCCGATGGAGCCCACGATCGAGGAGGGATCGGCGATCACCTCGTCGCCGGCGACGGCGATGAAATAGCCCCCCGAGGCGGCGGCGTCCTCGACGAAGACGATGACCTGCTTGCCGTGCTGGTCGGCGAGGTCGCGGATGCGCTTGGAGATGAGGCGGGACTGCACCGGCGAGCCGCCGGGGGAGTTGACGACGACGGCGACCACCGGGGCGGCGCGGACAGCGAAGGCGCGCCGCAGCAGCGGCTCGACGCCGGCGATGTTGAGGCGGCCGGGGCGGCGATCGGCAGCGATGACGCCATGCAGCCGCACCACCGGGATGACGGGGCCGCCCTGCCCGAGCAGCCGCCTGAACCAGCGGCCGAGCCGCGACGAACTAGTGTTGGCCATGAGCTTTCCCGCACCGGACAGGCAGTGATTTAGGGCGGGTCCCGGGCATTTACCAGTCCAGCCGCGCAGCGCCGCGGAACACCGCCTCGAATTCGGGCCGGAAGGCCCTGCCGTCGGGCTCGTGCAGGGCGCGCGAGGCAAGCAGGCGCAGCGGCGCGCGCGAGCCCTTGACGCCGCGCACGAGGATGCGGCTGGCATCGCTCCCCTCGCGCGGGGCCAGCGGCAGCACGGCGATGGCTCCGAAGCGCGCCGAAAATGCAGCGAGCAGCGCCGGCAGCGCCGCCGGCGTGTGGATGAAGACCACTTCGCCGCCCGGCGCGGCGCTGGCCGCCGCCGTCCTTACCCACAGGTCGAGCGCTGCGGGATGCATGTGGCGGGCGGCGGCCCTGGCGGCGCGTGGCGCGGTGCCGGCGGCCGGATCGAAGAAGGGCGGGTTGGCGATGACGGCGGCGAACCGGTCGGTTCCCAAACCGGCGGCGGCGCGAACGGCGCCGCTGGCCGTCAGATCGAGCCGGAGCACGCGGCCACGCGCCGAAAAACCGTTGGCCTCGAGATTGCCAGCCGCCAGGTCGGCCAGCGCCGGGTCGGCCTCGACGAGGGTGGCGGCGAGGCCGGGGTGGTGTGCCAGCGCCACCAGCGCCGCCGTCCCCACCCCTGCCCCGAGGTCGAGCACCGTCCCGGTGCCGGGGTGCACGGACGCCCCCAGCAGCACCGAATCCAGGCCGGCGCGGAACCCGCTGCCGGGTTGCGACACGACCAGGCGCCCCCCCAGAAAGGCATCGCGCGTAAGCGTTTGTTGTTTTACAAATTCCGAGGCGTGGGCTAGGGACATCGCACCAGAGGGCTTGTTCGTTCCCGGTCATCATAGGACCTCGGGCGCGCGGCTCAACCGGATTTGCCACCCAGAGGGCCAAACGAGGACTGCATGGCGTCAACGGCGGCAGCGGCAGCGAAGCAAGCGAACGGCGCCGGCGCGCTCGACCGGCTGCTGGCCGCGACGCAGCCGGAGATGGAGCGCGTCAACGCCCTCATCCTGCAGCGCGCCGATTCCCACGTCGAGATGGTGCCCGAACTGGCGCGCTACCTCATCGAGGCCGGCGGCAAGCGCCTGCGCCCGATGCTGACGATCGCCGCCGCCATGTTGTGCGGCAAGGCCGAGGGCGCGCAGATCAACTACGCTGCCGCCGTCGAGTTCATGCATAACGCCACGCTGCTGCACGACGACGTCGTGGACGAGAGCGAGATGCGCCGCGGGCGCCCGGCGGCGCGCATGATCTGGGGCAACCAGGCGAGCGTGCTGGTCGGCGACTTCCTGCTCGGACAGGCCTTCATGATGATGGTCGAGGCCGGCGACATCGAGGCGCTGGGCGTGCTGTCGAAGGCGGCGACGATCATCGCCGAGGGCGAAGTGTTCCAATTGGCCAAGGCCCGGGACCTGTCGACCAGCGCCGCCGACTACGCCCGGGTGATCCACGCCAAGACGGCAATGCTGTTCGAGGCGGCGGCCGAAGTTGGCGCCATGGCCGGCGGCGCCGATGCCGTGAGCCGCACGGCGCTGCGCGACTACGGGCGCGAACTGGGCATGGCCTTCCAGCTCGTCGACGACGTGCTCGACTATCGCGGCGAAGCCGGCGCCATGGGCAAGAACACCGGCGACGACCTGCGCGAGGGCAAGATGACGCTGCCCGTGATCCTCGCGCTCGAGGACGCCAATCCGGCCGAACGCGAGATCGTCATCGCCGCCCTCACCCGCCCCGACGTCAGCGAGACGACGCTCGGACAGGTGGTGGCGATCATGAACCGCTACGACACGCTGAGCCGCACGCTGGAGCAGGCGCACCGGCACGTGCGGCTGGCACGCGAGGCACTGGCGCCGCTGCCGCCCGGCGAGATGAAATCGCTGCTGAGCGACATCGCCGAGTTCTATGTCGGCCGGGCCTACTAGCGCCCTGCGCCGCGGTTTGGGCCCCGGCGCCCCTGGCGGGACCGGCATCGTAACCGGGAAGGCGCCATGAGCATCACCATCTACCACAACCCCGCGTGCGGCACCTCGCGCAACACGCTGGCGATGATCCGCAGCAGCGGCGTGGAACCGCAGATCATCGAGTACCTGAAGACGCCGCCGGACCGCGCGACGGTGATGCGGCTGATCGCCGATGCCGGGCTGACCGTGCGGCAGGCGCTGCGGCAGAAGGATACGCCCTACGCCGAACTCGGCCTCGCCGACGCGGCGCTCAGCGACGAGCAACTGCTCGACGCCATCGCCGCGCATCCGATCCTGCTCAACCGCCCCTTCGTGGTGACGCCCAAGGGTACGCGCCTTTGCCGCCCGTCGGAGACGGTGCTCGAAATCCTGCCGAACCCGCAT
This sequence comes from Devosia sp., assembly GCF_036406155.1. Classification (GTDB taxonomy): domain Bacteria; phylum Pseudomonadota; class Alphaproteobacteria; order Rhizobiales; family Devosiaceae; genus Devosia_A. The sequence goes on from NZ_DASWVV010000163.1 coordinate 13,910, forward strand.
ATCGGCCACTTCGTCAAGGAAGACGGCGAGGTCGTGCAGGCGGACTGACCCCATCCGGCGGCACGGGGCCACCGGATGGGCGCGGCGCCGCGTCAGGGCGCGATGTTCTTGTTGAGGCGGAACAGGTTTTCGGGGTCGTACTGCCGCTTGACCCGGCGCAGCCGCGCCAGCGTCGGTGCCGGATAGGCGGCGCCGAGGCGCGCCGGCGCCTCGAGCAGGAAGTTGACATAGACGCGGTCCTCGCCGTGGGCGAGCGCCTCGATACCGGCAGTTGCCCAGCGATCGTGCCGTTCGGCCTCGGCCCCGCTTTCGGACAGGGCGATGAACGAGACCATGACGCGGCTGTGTCGATGGGCGAAGGCGGTGGCGTCGACCGGCACGCGCCCGAAGGCGCCGCCGAGGACGCGGATCTCGCCGAGCCGCATGGGTGCATCCGAGCGCTCGACGACCCCGATCAGGGTTTCGGCTTCGGCCCGCCCGAGCCGGTCGAGCAGCCGGCTGCGGACCGAGAAGGCCGGCCGCTGGGTGGGATCCTGCGGCATGTACATGCTGCTGTACGGCCCCGGCCGCACGAAGTCGGCATACGGCGTGGCGAGCGCCCGGAACGGGGACAAGGCACGGTCGGCCGCCGCGGGCGCGCCGGCAAAGGCCATCATGCACAGGAACACCGTCCTGCCGTGCAGGGCCGGCGGCAGGAACGGCAGCGGCGGCGCCGGCATCACCGAGGCGATGGCGGAAAGCTCCTCGGGCGCCGCCTCGGCGGCGGCGACGAAGCCGCTTACCACCTCCGGCGTCGCCGGCAGTACGAGCGGGCCGCCGGTGAAGGCCGGCAATTCGTGCAGGCGGTACTGCCAGCGCGTCACGATGCCGAAATTGCCGCCGCCGCCGCGCAGCGCCCAGAACAGGTCGGGGTGGTGGGTCGCGTCGGCGAGGACGATGTCGCCGGCGGCGGTCACGACTTCGGCGGCGAGCACCGAATCGATGGTCAGCCCGTGCTTGCGCACGAGATAGCCGATGCCGCCGCCGAGCGTGATGCCGCCAATGCCGACACTGGCGGTATCGCCGAAGCCGACGATCAACCCGTGCTGTTCCACCGCCCGGGTCAACTCGCCCGCGGTGAGGCCGGCCCCGGCCCAGACCGTGCGGGCGTCGTGGTCGATCGCGATGGCAGCGAGATCGCGCAGGTCGATGAGCAGGCCCGTGTCCGTGCCGTAGCCGCCGTGGCCGCCGCTGCGCACGGCTATTTCGAGGCCGGTGGCGCGGGCGAAGCCGAGCACCGCGGCGACGTCCTTCGCATCGGCGACCCGGACCACGGCCCTGGGCCGCAGGTCGTAGTTGCCCGGCACGAGGGCGCGAAGCTTGTCGTAGTCGGCGTGGTACGGCAGGACGACCCGGCCGGTGAGTGCCGAAGCCAGCGTTTCGATCTGGTCTTCAAGTGGGAAGCGTTTGTCCATGGCGTGAACTCCTCGGCCCCCCGGCTGAGGGGGCGGGGGAGTAGAGGAGAGGGCGTGAACGGCGGCTGAATGCGCCGGTCAGTTCCGCTGCAGCATGGCTCAGCCGGGCGGGCGTATTCTTAGGCTGTAATCTTGCCGCGCACCCGACGCAGGAATTGGGCCTAATCGGATACTGATGGGCGGCCCAGCCCTTCGCTATTTGCCAAGGACCGGCGCCGCGGCCGCGGCGCGAACAAATCCGGCCCCGCCGTATTCTTGCGACGCCGGGTCTCCAGCAACAGCACCATGCCGGAGACGGCCACCACAAGCAGGGGCAACAGCACGAAGGAAAAAAACTGGATATCGCTCATGAGTCGAGCCCTCCAAGAGCTATCCTTGCAAACCAATGTAGTGCAACTGCGGCAGAAAGCCAAAGAATCGCGCCAACGGCATAGACCCAAAGAGCCGGTGGGTACTGCGGAGGGATGTAGACAGCGCCCGCAACAGGCGCAATTACCCCGACCGTTATGCAGGACGTCGACGCCCGGTCGAACCACCCCGCCACAAGCTTGGTCCGCTCGGTCTCACTCGGCGTCATCCGTGTTCCCCCTGCCAACGGGTTGATAGCACGAGCGAAAAGCCGACTTCAAACCGGACATTGGGCGATCGGGGAGATACCGCCGGCAGCGGCGGGGAGGCCCGCGGCGCTGAGCGTGCGTCTCGCAGGCGCGGAACTGCACCCCTTCCCCGGCATTGTGAGAACGCGGGAACAAAGAAAAGAAGAGGAGACAACCGTGATCCGAACAAGACTGCTCACCGCCGTCGCAGCCGTCGCGCTGCTGACCGCGATGCCTGGCGGGGCCATACCGGTGCCGCTGGGGACGACCACGGCGCAGGCCCAGAACGTCAACATCAGCTTCAATCTGTTCTTCGACCAGCTGAGTCCGCACGGCATCTGGGTCCGGCACGCCCGCTACCGCTATGTGTGGTGCCCCAATGTCGACGTGCGCTGGCGGCCCTACACCAATGGCAGGTGGATCTACCTGCGGGACCGCGGCTGGTACTTCCAGTCGAGCGACCCGTTCGCCTGGGCGGTGTATCACTACGGCCGCTGGTACGACGACGAGGATCTGGGCTGGTGCTGGGTGCCGGGTACGGTATGGGCCCCGGCCTGGGTGAGCTGGCGGCGCGGCCCCGACTATGTCGGCTGGGCGCCGTTGCCGCCGGACGAGGACGGGTTCCAGATCAGCATCAGCATCAAGGTCGGCGAACCCGAGCCGGACGACTGGTTCTTCATCCCGGTGCGCAGCTTCCTCGAACCCGACGTGCGCGTCCACGTGGTGCTGAGCGAGGACGAACCCGATTTCATCCGGCGGACCGAGTATGTCGGCCCGGTGATCATCCAGAACAACATCGTCATCAACAACGTCATCGACATCGACTACATCCAGCAGGAGACGCAGCAGGAGGTGCCGGTCGTCGAGGCCCAGCCCGTCGAAAACCCCGAGCAGGTGGCCGAGGCAACGCCCGAACAGGGCGCGATCCCGGTGTTCGAGGCCCAGATCGAGGCGCCGGCCGAGGACGTGACGCCGCCTGAGGCCGTCGAGGAAGAGCAGGCCGCCCAGCAGCGGGCCGAATACGGCCAGGCGGAGGCCGAGGGCGAAGTTGCCGCGCCGGCCGAGGGCGAGGCTCCGGCCGAACAGGCGGCCCCGGCCGAAGGCGAGGGCCAGGGCGCGGCTGCGGCCGAAGAATGCCCCGAAGGCCAGCAGCTGGTCGAGGGCAAGTGCGTGCCGATCGAGGGTCAGCCGGCGGCTCCCGTAGAGGAGCAGGCCCCCGCCGAGCAAGCGGCCCCGGCCGAACAGGCGCCGGCTGAACAGGCTGCCCCCGCCGGGCAAGAGGCGGCTCCGGCCGAACAGGCTGCTCCCGCCGAGCAAGAGGCGGCGCCGGCCGAACAGGCGGCTCCTGCCGAGCAAGAGGCCGCTCCGGTCGAATGCCCGGAGGGCCAGCAGCTGATCGACGGCAAGTGCGTGCCGATCGCCGCCGAGGGGGCGGCTCCGGTAGAGGAGCAGGCGCCGGCCGCCGAGGAAGCGGCTCCGGCCCAGGAGCCTGCCCCTGCCCCGGCCGAGCAGGCGGCTCCGGCCCAGGAAGCGGCTCCGGCCGAAGCGGCGCCCGCCGAGGAACCGGCACAGCCGCCGTGCCCGGAGGGCTACCAGCTGAGCAAGGGCATGTGCGTGCCGCTCGCGGGCGGCGAGCCGATCCCGCCGCAATAGGCGGAAACCGGCAGCGATGCCAAGGGACGGCGCCGGCGACGGCGCCGTTCGCTTGTCAGGGCAGGATGACGGGGGCAGCGGCGACCCAGTAACCGGGCCAGCGGGCACGCAGGTCGTGCGCCGCCTGGTGCGCCTGGGCGCCCGAGCCGAACAGGCCGAAGACGGTGCCGCCGGACCCGGACATGCGGGCCAGCATGCAGCCTTCGATGCCGGCCACATGCGCGATCAGCTCGCCGATGCCGCCGACGAGCGCGATGGCGGCGGGCTCGAGGTCGTTGCGGGTCTCGGCCAGCCACAGGCCGAGCTGGGCCGGCCGCGTCAGCGGCCGCGGCAGGGTCGGCAGTGGCGGGTTGCTGCGGCTTTCGAGGCGGCGGAAGACGTCGGCGGTCACCACCGGCACGAGCGGATTGGCCAGCACCAGGTGCATCGACGGAAAGCTCGGCAGGGCCGAGACGATCTCGCCGACGCCGCGGACTTCGGAGGGACGCGAGACGAGGCAGGAGGGCACGTCGGCACCCAGCCCGAGTGCCAGTTCCACTAGCTCGGGCCAGGGGATCGGGGGGCCGCCAAGCCCGGCCAGCAGGCGCAGGGCGGCGGCCGCGTCGGCGGAACCGCCTCCCAGTCCCGCCGCCACCGGCAGGTTCTTGCGCAATTCGATGGTGACGCCGTCCGGAAGCCGTCCCGGCCAGCGCGCCCGAAAGGCGGCCAGCGCCCGGGTGACCAGGTTGGCGGCGCCAGGGCCGAGCGCGGCGGCGAAGGGGCCGGTGACGTGCAGCGCGTCGACCGCGCCGGGCACGAGGCTCAACTCGTCGGCAACGTCGGCAAAGACCACCAGGCTTTCGAGATCGTGGTAGCCGTCGGCCCGCCGGCCGGTCACATGCAGCGCAAGATTGACCTTGGCCGGTGCCGTCTCGACGATGGGCGCCTGCATGGGCGCTACTGGGCCGGCGCTTCGGGGCCGGCCGCGGGCACAGGCTCGCCGGCGGGCGGCGCCGACTCCTCGGCCGGCGGGGCAGCGTCGAGGCCGCCGGCGAGCTTGGGCGCGACGCGCTCCCTGACGTTGCCCTCCTCGTCGACGTCGGCGGCGATCGTCCACTGGAAGCGGGCCTCGAGCCGGCGTCCCGTGCGCCAGTAGGCGTCGCCCAGATGGTCGTTGATCTCGGGGTCGTCCGGACGCAGTTGCACGGCGCGTTCGAGCGCCTCGACGGCATCGCCGAAATTGCCGAGCCGGTAGTGGGCCCAGCCGAGGCTGTCGATGATGTAGCCGTCGTTCGGGGCGGCCGCGACCGCCTTCTGGATCATGGCCAGCGCGGGCTGCAGATTGGTGCCCTGATCGACCCAGCTGTAGCCGAGATAGTTGAGCACCTGCGGCTGGTTGGGGCGCAGTTCCAGCGAGCGCAGGAAATCGGCCTCGGCCTTGGGCCACTGCTTGTCGCGCTCGTAGGCGATGCCGCGCACGTAGTAGAAGCGCCAGTCGCCCGGGGTGTCGCCGGGGACGGCGTCGATGGCCCGCGTGTAGATCTCGGCCGCCTCGCGGTAGCGCTTGTCGGTGCGCAGCAGGTCGCCCAGCACCGAGAGCGCGTCGAGGTCGCCGGGGTTGGCCTGCACCATGTTGCGCAGGCGGCGCAAAGCCTCCTCGCGGTTGCCCATGGCATCGAGATTCTCGGCGATGCGCACGACGGCGGCCGGCTTCATCGGCGAGGTCGCCGCGATGCGGTCGTAGAGGGTATTGGCGGCATCATGCCGGCCGTTGGCATCGAGCACCTGGCCGATGACGAGCGCAATGACGTCGGCGCCGGGATCGAGATAGAGGCCGAGCTGCAGGAAGACCATCGCCAGGTCGACGTCGCCGTCGCGGGCGACGGCCACGCCGACGCCGTTGAACATCTCGGCGGCGCCGCTCTGCACGCTGGCGATGAACGGGCCGGGCCGACGCTTTTCGGCGATGGCGGCAGCGGCGACGTCGACCAGCGGGTGGGACAGGCCTTCGGCCCGGAACCTGGCGATGACGTCGGAGGCCTCGTCGAAGCGGCCGGCATTGCCGAGCATGCGGGCATAGGCCTCGACGATGCGGGCGACGAGCGGGTCGACCTCGTGGGCGCGGGCGGCGTAGTCGAGCGCCGCGGCGGTGTCGCCGGCGAGATCGGCCATGAGCGCGCGATGGAACACCAGGAAGTCGCCGAGCCCGTCGACCGCGATCGCATCGAGCACGGCATAGGCCTTGTCCAGCTTCCTGTCGCCGACCAGGGCCCAGGCCCTGAGGATACCGCCGGTAATGCCGGCGAAGGTCTCGGCCTGGCCGAAATCCAGTTCGCTTGCCGCCGCCTCGTAGCGGCGCTGCTTCATGGCTTCGACGGCGATGACCAGGTGTGCCAGCTCGTTGCCGGGCTGCAGCTCGAGCAGGCGCCGGGCGAGCGCCGCGGCCTGCCCGACCTGGCCGTCGGCAGCCGTGGCGATGAAGGCGTGCTCGATGATGGTGGGATCGTCCCAATCGGCCAGCGAGGCGTCGTGGAAATAGCGCGCCGCGTCGGAGGTGCGCAGCTCGGACATGGCCTGCTTGCCGGCCAGGAAGTTGCCCGCGAGGCTGGTGTAGCCGACATTGCGCAGGGCCGCGCCCCCGGCGCCGCCGGGAGCGACGGCGAGCCCGAAGGCCAATACGAGAGCCGACAGCAGGCGCAGGGGCTGGGTCACGGGCGGTGGGTCTCCAAGGGGATCGGCAGGGCATGTGGCTAGCGCGCAAAGATTGGCCATTTTGCGACCGCGCCGCAAGGGGCAGGCACCGATCTGCACGCCGAGCGGCACCGCACCCGGGATTGGCGCCGCCGCGCCGGCTGTGACATAAGGGGGCATGCCGACAAGCCCACCGCTCGACGAGGCCGGACTGCGCGCGACGCTCGACTGGTACCGGGCGGCGGGCGTGGACCTCGCCGTGGGGGAGACCCCCGTCAACCGCTTCGCCGCGATACCGGCGGCGCGGCGGCCGCCCGCCGCCGCGGTCG
>NZ_DASWVV010000164.1:0-6044 GCF_036406155.1 Devosia sp.
CGGCGACGAGGTCAACGCCCGCGGCCGCCTGACGGTGGTCAATGCCGGCGTCGAGGGTGACCGCGACCGCGGCCCCTCGCTCGCCGCCATGCGCCGCCGCCGCGACAAGAAGATGGGTCGCAACCAGCAGACGCAGCCCAAGCTCAGCCGCGAGGTGACCATTCCGGAAGCCATCACCGTGCAGGAGCTGGCCAACCGCATGGCCGAGCGCGCCGTCGACGTCATCAAGATCCTGATGACGCAGGGCCAGATGGTGAAGATCAACGACATCCTCGACGCCGACACCGCCGAGCTGATCGCCACCGAACTGGGCCACACGGTCAAGCGCGTGTCCGATGCCGACGTCGAGGAAGGCCTGTTCGACATCCCGGCCGACGACAGGGCCGAGGACCTGACCAGCCGTGCCCCGGTGGTGACCATCATGGGTCACGTCGACCACGGCAAGACCTCGCTGCTCGACGCCATCCGCGAAGCCAATGTGGTGTCCGGCGAAGCCGGCGGCATCACCCAGCATATCGGCGCCTACCAGGTCGAGAAGAACGGCCAGAAGATCACCTTCCTCGACACCCCGGGCCACGAGGCGTTCACCGCCATGCGCGCCCGCGGCGCTCAGGCGACCGACATCGCCGTGCTGGTGGTAGCGGCCGACGACGGCGTCATGCCGCAGACCATCGAGTCCATCAAGCACGCCAAGGCCGCTGGGGTCCCGATCATCGTCGCCATCAACAAGATGGACAAGCCCACCGCCAACCCGACGCGGGTGCGCACCGAGCTGCTGCAGCACGAGGTGTTCGTCGAGTCGATGGGCGGCGAGGTGCTCGACGTCGAGGTTTCGGCGCTGACGCGCATGGGCCTCGACAAGCTGCTCGAGACCATCCTGCTGCAGGCCGAGGTGCTCGAGCTCAAGGCGGCCCGCGACGGGCGCGCCGAAGGTCTGGTCATCGAGGCCAAGCTCGATCGCGGCCGCGGTGCCGTGGCCACCGTCCTGGTGCAGCGCGGCACGCTCAAGGTCGGCGACATCCTCGTCGCCGGCACCGAGTTCGCGCGCGTGCGTGCCCTCATCAACGACAAGGGCGAGCAGGTGAAGACCGCCGCACCCTCGACGCCGGTCGAGGTGCTGGGCTTCACCGGCGTGCCGTCGGCAGGCGACCGCTTCAGCGTGGTCGAGACCGAGGCGCGAGCGCGCGAGGTCACCGAGTACCGCCAGCGTCTCGTGCGCGAGAAGACCGAGGGTGGCGGCGTCACCAGCCTCGAGCAGATGATGAGCCAGCTCAAGGCTTCGGGCGTCGCCAAGTTCCCGCTGATCATCAAGGGCGACGTGCAGGGCTCCGTCGAGGCGATCAACGCCTCGCTCAACAAGCTGTCGACCGACGAGGTCTCGGCCCAGATCCTGATGAGCGGCGTCGGCGGCATCACCGAATCCGACGTGACCCTGGCCTCGGCCTCGAGTGCGGTGATCATCGGCTTCAACGTCCGCGCCAACAAGCAGGCGCAGGACCTCGCCCGCCGCGACGGCATCGAGATCCGCTACTACAACATCATCTACGACCTGGTCGACGACGTGAAGGCGGCGATGTCGGGCCTGCTCAAGCCCGAGCGGCGCGAGACCTTCATCGGCAATGCCGAGATCCTCGAGGTGTTCAACATCTCCAAGGTCGGCAAGGTCGCGGGCTGCCGCGTCACCGAGGGCATGGTCGAGCGCGGCGCCGGCGTGCGCCTGATCCGCGACAACGTCGTCGTGCACGAGGGCAAGCTGTCGACGCTCAAGCGCTTCAAGGACGAGGTCAAGGAAGTGATCGCCGGGCAGGAATGCGGCATGGCCTTCGAAAAATACGAGGACATGCGGGTCGGCGACGTCATCGAGTGCTTCCGCGTCGAGCAGATCACCCGCTCGCTGTAGCAGCTCGGGCGGGCGCGGGGCCGGTCCCCGCGCCCCGCTCGCCGCCCGTCGTCAGCTCATCACCACCACTTTCGTGCCGGTTCCGACGCGGCCGTACAGGTCGATGATGTCCTGGTTCATCAGCCGGATGCAGCCCGAGGACACCGACTGGCCGATCGTGTAGGGCTCGACCGTGCCGTGCAGGCGGAAATGCGTGTCCTTGCCGCCGCGATACAGGTAGAGGGCGCGCGCCCCCAGCGGGTTGCCCGGGCCGCCGGGCAGGCCGCCGGCATACTTGGCGTAGCGCTCCGGCTGCTGGCGGATCATGTTGGCAGTCGGCGTCCAGCCCGGCCAGGCCGCCTTGCGCCCGATCACCGCGGTGCCGCGGAAGTTCAGCCCCTCCTCGCGGCCGACGCCGACGCCGTAGCGCATGGCGGTGCCGCCCGGCTGCACCAGGTACAGGTAGCGCTCCGAGGTGTTCACCACGATGGTGCCCGGCGCTTCCCTGCCCGGATACGGCACCTGCTGGCGCCAGAACTGGCGGGGCACGCGCCTCAGGTCGACGCCCGGCACCGGGAACGGTTCGCCGGGCACGGCGGCGTAGTAGCTCGCCCACGGCTCGTCGACGTCGATGACGTTGGCGTGCCGCGTGGTGCGGGTCGAGGAGCAGGCGCCGAGGGCAAGGGTGGAAAGTCCGATGAGAAACAAGCGGCGGGTGGTCAAGGAAGGCCTCTTTGATGCGGGAGCGTGCAGGATAACATCAGCCAGCCGCGATTGTTCCCGCTTGTCGAGTGCAGCCGTGCCACACCCCGGCGAGAATGCCGATCACGCCGCCGCGAGCCGGCGGCGACGCCCGCTGGGGTCACGATTGACCTCGGGCGCGGGAACGCCTAACTCGGGCGCATGAAGAAGGACACACACAGGCCGGCCGGGCCGAGCCAGCGCATGCTGCGCGTCGGCGAACTGGTGCGCCACGCGCTCGCCGGGCTGTTCGCCCGCGGCGAGATCGAGGATACGGAACTGGAGGGTGCGGTGCTGACCGTGCCCGAGGTGCGCATGACCTCGGATCTCAAGCTCGCCAATGCCTACGTCATTCCGCTGGGCGGCGAGCGCGCCGAGGCGATCGTGGCGGCGCTGAACCGGCACCGCCGCTTCATCCGGGGCCGCATCGCCCCCGAACTCGACCTCAAATTCGCCCCCGAGGTCAGGTTCTTCGTCGACACCACCTTCGACGAGTTCGGCCGCATCGACGCCCTGCTCCGTTCCGAGCGGGTGCAGCGCGACATCGACAAGGGCGACGCCGGGGACGACTGAGCCGCCGCGCGCCGGGGCCCCGCTGCGAAACGCCGCCTTCCATCCGCACATGAGGCTGCCCCTTCCGGGGCCACAACCGAGGAGCCGGCACAACCCGTGTCCCAACCGACCAGCAAGCAAGCGAAGCGCGACATCTCGGGCTGGCTCGTCCTCGACAAGCCCTACGACATGACCTCGACCCAGGCCGTCGGCCGGGTGCGCTGGCTGTTCGGGGCGAGGAAGGCCGGCCACGCCGGCACGCTCGACCCGTTGGCGACCGGCATCCTGCCGATCGCGCTGGGGGAGGCGACCAAGACCGTACCCGCCGTGCAGGACGGCACCAAGATCTACCGTTTCACCCTCGGCTGGGGCACCCAGACCAGCACCGACGACGCCGAGGGCGAGGTCGTGGCGACGTCCGCCCACCGGCCGGCCCGGGCCGACGTCGAGGCGCTGCTGCCGCGCTTCACCGGCGCCATCCTGCAGCGCCCCCCCGCCTTTTCGGCCATCAAGGTGGACGGCGAGCGCGCCTATGACCTGGCCCGCGCCGGCGAGGCGGTGGTGCTGGCGCCGCGCCCGGTCTTCGTCGAACGGCTGGCGCTGCTGCGGCACGGCCCGGACGAGTCCGATTTCGAAATGGCCTGCGAGAAGGGCACCTATGTGCGGGCGCTGGCCCGCGACCTCGCCGAGGCGCTCGGGACGCGCGGCCACGTCACGCGCCTGCACCGCGCCGCGGTCGGCCCGTTCTCGGACGAGGATGCGGTCAGCCTCGCCGCCCTCGAGGCGGCGGCATTGCCGGCGCGCGACGGCCTGCTGCTGCCGGTCGCCGCCGGCCTCGCGGGGTTGCCCGAGCTGCGTCTCACGCCCGACCAGGCGAGCGCCATCCGCCACGGCAACCCGGTGCTGCTGACCGGCGCCGGCGCCCCCCTCCAGCTTGACGCAGCCTGGGCCAGCTGCGCCGGCGAGGCGGTGGCGCTGGGCGCGGTCGAGTACGGCCAGTTCAAGCCGCGCCGGGTGCTGCTCTAGGGGCGGGTCGGGCGGCCCGTTCGCGCGGTTTGCACGCCGCAACCGTTGCCGCTACCATCGCCCCCAGGCCACAACAGAGCAGGCTGGTGATGGCAAACCAAGCTGCCGACGACATCGCGGGCGCCGCTCGGCGCGGATCGCGCCCGGCGCGGCCGATCGCCCTTTACCTGTTCATCCTCGCCCTCGTGGCGCTCGTCCCCGCCTTCGTCTTCTCCGCCGTCCTGCTGCAGCGCAACAACGAGACGCAGCAGCGCGTGGCCGAGGCGTTGATGGTGGGGACGGCGCGCTCCATCGTGCAGGCTGTCGAGCGCGAGATCGCCGCCAACATCACCACCCTCAAGGTGCTAGCGACGGCGCCGACGCTGGTCGGGGGCGATCTGCGCTCCTTCCATGCGCGGGTGAAGGCGGCGCTCGAGGGCACCGGCGCCAACATCTATCTGCTGGACGCCCGCCTGCACTCGGTCATGAGCACGCGCACCGAATTCGGCGCGACCCCGGTGCCCGCCGGCGACACCGAAACGCCGCAGCGCGCCCTCGCCACCGGCGACGTCGCCGTTTCGGACGTCGTGCTCGGCACCGTCTCCGGGCGCTGGGTGATCAACATCCTCTACCCGCTGCCCCAGCCGAGCCCGCAGGCGGTGGCGATCGGCTTCAATCGCAACGCCGACGACCTGACCGCCGCGCTGCTCGGCAACAAGCTGCCCGACGGCTGGTACGTGGCGCTGCTGGATCGAAAGGACGCCATCATCGCCTCCTCGCCGGGAGGCGGCCCGACCGGCGAGATCTTTTCCCTGGCCGATGCCGGCAGCCTCGGCGCCTCCTCATCGGGCTGGACCACGCTCGTCGCCGAGGACGGCACGACGCAGCTGGCCGTGGTGCAGAAATCTCCCCTCACCGGCTGGACGCTGGTGGCCTGGGCGCCGCGCGACCTCGTCGCCAGGCCGCTGTCGGAGGCATTCTGGTCGCTGGCCGTGGGCGGCGTGCTGCTCGCCGCCATGGTCATCCTGGCGATCTACTGGGTGGGCCTGCAGATCGGCCGCTCCGTGCATGGCCTCAAGTCCGACGCCATGCTGCTGGGAGCCGGCCGGCCGGTGCCGGCCAGGGCCTATCCGATCTCCGAGATCGCCACCGTGTCGAGGGCGCTGGCCGAAGCCTCGCGGCGCCGCCAGGCCGCCGAGACGGAGGTGCGCTTCCTCATGCGCGAACTCGCCCACCGCTCGAAGAACCAGATGACGGTGATTGCGGCGATGGCCAAGCAGACCGCGCGCAACGCCGATTCGGTGGCCGAGTTCATCGCCGGGTTCGAGAAGCGCATTCACGGGCTGGCCCGCTCCACCGACCTGCTGCTCGCGCACGGCATCGCCGGCGTCGACTTCCGCGAATTGCTGGCCCACCAGATCGACGTCTTCTGCCCCGTCGACCGCGGCCGGGTAAGGCTCGACGGGCCGGCGCTGCGCCTCAACACCCAGGCGGCGCAGATCCTCGGCATGGCGGCGCACGAACTGGCCACCAACGCCGTAAAGTATGGTGCCTTCGCCAGCGACAGCGGCACCCTCGCGGTGACCTGGCGGCTCGAGGCCGACCGCCTGCTGTTCACCTGGCGCGAGAGCGTGCACAAGGCGCCGCGCCCGTCGCGCCGTCGCGGCTTCGGCACCACCGTGCTCGAGAACATGGTCGGACGGGCGCTGGCGGCGACGGTCAAGTCCACCATGCACGCCGACGGCATCGAATGGAATTTCGACATTCCGGCCGCGGGGCTGCACCCGGACGCGGTGCCCGACGACGTGGCCGCGGCGGCGCTGCGCACCGAAGCGGCCCCCGGCTCGGGCAGCGCGCAGCCGGCGGT
>NZ_DASWVV010000165.1:0-13120 GCF_036406155.1 Devosia sp.
TGGTCGACGGCATCCACATCTTCAAGGGCATCCCCTTCGCCGCCGCCCCCACCGGCGCCGACCGGCTGCGCCCGCCGCAGCCGCGCGCCCCCTGGGACGGCGTCTTTGAGGCCCTCGCCTTCGGCCCGAAGCCGCCGCAGGGCCCGTACCGCCTCTCGTCGCCGAACTCCTGCCCGAACTCGTAGGGCCGGGCGAGGACTGCCTCACTCTCAACATCTGGTCATCGGAGCTCGGCGCGGCACGGCAGCCGGTCATGGTGTGGATTTCCGGCGGCCTGTTCGAGTATCACGGCACCGGCGCCTGCCCCTGGTACGACGGCGCCGCCTTCGCGCGCGACGGCGTGGTCTGCGTCACCATCAGCTATCGCGTCGGTGCCGAGGGCTTCCTCTATCTCGGCGACGGCCTCGCCAATCTCGGCCTGCTCGACCAGGTCGCCGCGCTCGCATGGGTGCGCGACAACATCGCCGCGTTCGGCGGCGATCCCGCCCAGGTGACGGTGTTCGGCGAATCCGCCGGGGCGCTCAGTATCGCCACCCTGCTCGCCATGCCCCGCGCCGACGGCCTGTTCCGCCGCGCCGTCGTCGAGAGCGGCGGCGCCCAGCATGTCAGTTCGGCGGCAACCGCCGAACGCGTCGGCCGCCGGCTGGCCGAGAAGATGGGCGTCGCGCCGACCCGCGCGGCGATCGCGGCGGCGCCGCTCGACAGCATGCTCGCCGCGCAGGCCGCGCTGCGCGAGGAGCTGACGACCCGCCCCGACCCGGCCTTCTGGGGCGAAGTCCTGCTCACCAACCTGCCATGGCAGCCGGTCGTCGACGGCGACGTGCTCCCCGGCCATCCCTTCGAACGCATCAGGGCCGGCGCCGGCGCCGGTATCGAGTTGCTGGTGGGCAGCAACACCGAGGAGACCCGGCTATTCTTCGTCCCCGGGGGGATCATCGACACGATTACTCCGGCGGCCCTTGCCGGCCTCGTCGCCGCCTACGGGCTCGAGGTCGAGCCGACTCTCGCCACCTATCGCGACCTGCATCCGGGCGCCTCGCCGGGCGACCTGTTCTCCGCCATCCAGACCGATTGGTACTGGCGCCTGCCGGCCCTGCGGCTGGCCGAGGTGCGGGCAAGCCCCGGTGCGGCGCCAACCCATGTCTACGAATTCGCCTGGCGCTCGCCGCAATACGGCGGCCGCCTCGGCGCCGGCCATTCGCTGGAGATCCCGTTCGTGTTCGACACCCTTGGCCGGCAGACCCGGGCAACGCACGGGGAGGCGCCGCCGCAGCGCCTCGCCGACGCGATGCACAAGGCCTGGGTCGCTTTCGCCACCACCGGCGATCCGGGCTGGCCGCGCTACGATCTCGACCGCCGGGCCGCGATGCACTTCGACACCGCCTCGCGGCCAATCGAGGACCCGCTTGGCAAGGAACGCCTGCTCTGGCAGGGCGTGCGCTGAGGCGCCGGCTCAGAGCCGCAGCAGCCGCCGCGCGTTGTCGCCGCCCACCAGGCGGCGCTCCTCTGCGCTCAGCGGCGCCGCGTCGAACCAGTCCGCCGCCTCCTGCGCGCGCTCGAACGGATAGTCGATCGAGAACATCACCCGCTCGGCGCCCAGCGCGTCGATGGCGCAGCGCAGCGGCTCGTTCGAGCACACGCCGGCGGTGGTGACCCAGATGTTGCGCCGGAAATAGCCCGAGGGACTAAGTTCGAGGCGGCGGGCGCCGCGATTGGCGATCTGCCAGCGGCTGTCGAAGCGCCACAGCTGGTAGGGCAGCGTCTCGCCCATGTGGCCCAGGATGAGCTTCGCCCCGGGGAAACGGTCGAAGACGCCGGCGAAGACCAGGCGCAGCGCGTGGTTGCCGGTCTCGACCGTCCAGCTCCACAGCGGCCCGTAGAGCTCGGGGTGGTTGTGGTACATGTAGGGCATGTCGGGCGAATTGTAGGGATGGATGTAGACCGGCGCGCCCAGATCCGCGGCCCGCTCCCAGAACACCGAGAAGCGGTCGTCGTCGAGATAGGCACCGTTGGTCTGGCCGTTGATCATGGCGCCGCTGAAACCGAGCTCGCGCACGCAGCGCTCGAGTTCATCGGCCGCGCCGGCGGGGTCCTGCATGGCCAGGTGCGCGAAGCCGGCATAGCGCTCGGGCTGTGCGGCGATCTGTTCGGCCAGGAAGTTGTTGCATTCGCGCGCCCGGCGCGTCGCCGTCGGCGTATCGGTCTCGGCCTGCACGCCCGGCCCCGACAGCGACAGCACGGCCTTTTCGACCCCCGCCGCATCCATCGCGGCGAGCCGCCGGTCGCCGAAATCCTGCAGGGCGTCGAGAGCGCGGCCGAACAGTTCGGGGCTGATGTTGATCGCCGTGCGGTTGAAATACTCGATGAAGCCGGGAGCCATGAAATGCTCCTCGAGGGCGATCTTTTTCTGTGTTTCGGCCATCCGTGGTCCCCTCATAGCTCGAAGAGGCGCTTTTCGGTCCGGTGCAGGCAGGCGCCGGGGCCGTCGGCCTCGATCATGTAGTTGTCGCAGATGACGGCGAAGACGCTGCCGTCGTCGTAGCCCGGATGCACCGCAAGGCACATGCCCTGGCGAAGCCGCATCGTCTCGTCGCGCCGGATGAGCGGGCGCTCGACCATGTCGACGCCCTGCCCGTGCGCGAAGAGGCGCCGTTCCGGGGGCAGGCCGCGCGCCTGCATCCAGCGGTCGTGCGCCTCGGCCACGGCCGCGGCGGCGACGCCCGGCCGCAACTGCGAGAGCGTATGGTCCTGCGCCGCCTTCACCGTCGCGAAGGCCTCCTTGAGCGGCTCCGGCGCCTTGCCCAGCACCATGGTGCGGGCGATCTCGACATACATGCCGCCCGGCCCGTTCACCTCGATGAGCAGCGAGAAATGGTCGCCCTTCTCGATGGTGCGGCCCTGCAGCATGCGCCCGGCGAAGCGCGAACTGCGGCCCACCGGCGCCGACGTGCCCAGGTAGATGCCCTGGTCGCTGCCCAGCCGGTGCGCCTCGTCCTGGGCGAAATCGGCGATGTCGATGTCGCGCAGCCCCGGCCGGATGTAGCCGCACACGGCGGCGAACACCTGGTCCTGCAGCGCCGCCACCGAATGCAGCAAGGCGATCTCCTCGGGGCTCTTGACCGCCTTGACCTCGTCGACGAGGTCGCTGGCGTCGATCGTCTCCAGGCCGAGGGCGGCCGCGAGCGCCGCCGTCAGCGCCGAGGGCAGCGCCCCGGGCGCCAGCAGCCCGACCGTGCGGGCGCCGGTGCGCCGCAGCTCGGCGACCAGCAGTTCGGCGTCATAGCCGTTGGTGTAGGCAATCGAGGCGAAGGACGGCGTGCACGCGATCCGGCCCACGCCCCGGTGCACGGGGTCGTCCTCGAGTTCGCGCACGGCGCCGAACTCGCCCATCTCGATCACCGTCATCGGCCGGTCGCGATAGAACACCACGGTCCTGGGATAGCCGTTGGTGGCCGGCAGGTCGGTGAACCAGCGGACGTAGCCGCCGACCCAGTCCGAGCTGTTCTGCATCACCACGGCGTCGAGGCCCTGCTCGCGCATGGCGAGGCGGACGGCGGACCAGCGCCGCTCCAGTTCGGCGGTGGAAACCGGGGCTCTCGGCTGCATCAGGCACTCTCCTTGTGGTCGCGCTCGATCCGGCCGGCGAGCCCGGCCGCACCCTGCCGCGCGTAGGCATCGAGATTGGCCGCAACGAGGGGCAGCGCCTGCTCGTGATAGGTGTCGGACATGCCCCCGATATGCGGGGTGACGATGACGTTCGGCAGGCGCCAGAGCGGGCTGGTCGCCGGCAGCGGCTCGGTGTTGAACACGTCGAGCCCGGCCCCCGCGATGCCGTCGGCCGCAAGCGCGGCAAGCAGCGCCTGCTCGTCGACGCAGCCGCCGCGCGACAGGTTGATGAGAAAGGCGTCGGGGCGCATGGCGGCGAGTACGTCGGCGCCAACCAGATGATGGGTGGCCGCCGAATAGGGCACCACCACCACCACGAAGTCGGCGTCGGCGACGGCCCGGGTGATGTCGGCGCGCCGGTACACGGCGGCAAAACCGTCCACCCGGCTGCGGCCGTCGGAGACCCCGGTCACCCGCATCTGGAACGGGGCGCAGCGGCGCGCCAGTTCCTCGGCGATGGCCCCGAGCCCGACGATGCAGATGGTCTTTCCGGCCAGCAGCGGCTGCGGCCAGCGCTCCCAGGCGGCGTCCGCCTGGTTGTGCACCATCCGCGGGAAGCGGCGGGCGAGGGCGAGCATGAGCAGCACCGCCAGTTCCGACATCTGCGGGCCGTGGATGCCGCGGCAGTTGGTGATGGCCACGTGCGGGGCGAGTTCGGGCATGGTCAGCAGGTTGTCGACGCCCGTCGTCAGCGCCTGCACCCATTCCAGCCTGGGCATGGCGGCAACCATGTCGCCGCTGACCGCAGGCGCCAGTGCCACGAGCACTGCCGCCCCGGCACCCTGGCGCGCCACCTCCTCGGGCTCGGTGACGGCCGTGAAATCGTAGCCGGGACACAGCCCCGCCAGCGCGCCGGCATACCATTTCGCCTTGGGGTCGAAGACCAGGACCTGCTTGCGGGTCATTTTCCGGCCGCCCGTCAGTAGAGAAGCTCGGGAAGCCAGAGCACCAGCTCCGGCCAGGCGAACAGCACCAACACCAGCACCAGCGGCGCGGCGAGGAACGGCACGATGCCGGCATAGAGCCGGCTGATCGGCACGTCGCGCACCTGCGCCTGGATGATGAACAGGTTCATCCCCACCGGCGGGGTGATCAGGCCGACTTCGACCATGATCACCACCACGACGCCGAACCACAGCGGGTCGTAGCCGTAGCCGGCGACGATGGGCAGGAACACCGGCACCGTGATCAGCACCATGCCGATGCCTTCGAGGAAGCACCCCATCACCAGGTAGACGAGGATGATCAGCAGCATCACCATCCACGGCGCCAGCCCGGCACCCTGGGCCAGCCCGAGCAGCAGGTCGGGCAGCCGCGTCTGCACGATGAAATGGGCGAAGATCGACGCGCCGATGATGATCATGAACAGCACGCAGGAGGTGATGACCGTCACCTGCACCGCCTGCAGCAGCGCGGGGATGGTCAGCCGCCGGCTCAGCATGCCGAGCACGATGGCGCCGAACGCGCCGATCGAGGCGGCTTCGTTCGGGCTGAAGATCCCGGCGTAGATGCCGCCGATGGTCACCACGAACAGCACCACGAACTGCCACGGCTCGCGCAGCGACCGGAGGCGCTCGCCAAGGCTGGCGGGCGGGTCGCGCGGCACCTTGCCGGGGGCGCGGGCCGCGACCAGCAGCGCCACCACGGCGTAGAGGGCCAGCAGCAGCAGGCCGGGCACCATCGAGGCGGCGAACAGCTTGGGCACCGAGGCTTCGGCGATGGCGCCGTAGATGACGAGGATGATGGAGGGCGGGATGAGGATGCCGAGCGTGCCGCCGGACGCCACCGTCGCCGAGGAGAAGCCGTCCTCGTAGCCGGCCTTGCGCATCTCCGGCAGGGCGATGCGGGTCATCGTCGCCGCCGTCGCCACCGAGGAGCCGCAGATGGCGCCGAACGCTCCCGAGGCGGCGATGGTGGCCACCGCCAGCCCGCCGCGCAGGCCCGACAGGATCACCCGCGCCGCCCGGAACAACTCCGCCGAGAGCCTCGAATTGGTGGCCACCTCGCCCATGAGGATGAACAGCGGGACGATCGACAGGTTGTAGCTCGACATGGTGTCGAACGTCGTCGTCCCGGCCACCAGCGCGGCGACGTTGACGTTGGAGAGCAGGACGTTGCCGGCGATACCGCACAGCGCCAGGCCGAGCCAGACCGGCTGGCGCAGGAACAGGAGCGCGAACATCACGGCCATGGCCGACAGACCGAGAAAGGGTGCGCTCATTCCAGCCCGGCCTCCTTGGCGCCCGGCGGCGGCGCTGCCGGCGTCCGCCGGGTCAGGGCCGCGGCGAGCGCGGCCAGGGCAGCGCTGGCCATCCCGGCCAGGGCGAGTGCCCAGATGATCCAGACCGGCAGGTTGAGTTCGAGCGAACGGTCTCCGTAATTATAGGCGCTGACCGTCGGCTTGATCATCGCCCACAGGATGAACAGCAGCACCAGCGTGCTGAGAATGCCCGCCACCATCGAGAGCACCCGCACCACCGGGGGCGGCACCAGCATGTCGATCAGTTCGATCGCCAGTTCCAGCCGGTCGGCGATGACCCGGGGCAGGCCGAACGCCACCATGACCACGAGGCACATGCCGACCAGGTCGAAGGAGCCGCGGATCGGCGCGTTGAAGACGTAGCGCATGAAGACGTCGGCGACGACGACCATCATCATGGCCAGCAGCGCCGCCATGGCGATCCTCAGGTCGAGGTCGAATATCCAGTCGAGCAGGCGCCGGAGGCGGCTGGGGCCAGGCATTGCGGTCGGTCTCTACGCTCGGGAAGGGGTCGGCCGCCCCCGGGGCACCCCTTGGGTACCGGGGGCGGCCACGCGCACTACTCGGTATAGGCGGCGAGGAAGGCGCGCGCCGGCTTGCCGGCGGCCTCGACCGCGGTCAGCGCCGTCTCGGTCATCGGCGCCAGCAGCTCACGCAGCCGCGCGTACTCTCCGTCCGGCAGCGTGGTCATGGTCACGCCGCCGTCGATCATGTACTGGCGACCCTCGGCTTCGCCCGCATCCCACATCGCGCCGAACGCCTCGGCCCGGTCGGGCCCGGTGGTCTCGTCGATCAGCTTCTGCAGTTCCGGGCTCAGCCTGTCGAAGGTCGCCTGGTTCATGAGCATGGCGAAGGTCGCCGAGGCGAGGCCCGGTTCCATCGAATAGTCGACGACGGGCGCAAGGTCGAACGACTTGGTTGCCTCGAACGGGAAGCTGGCGCCGTCGACGATGCCCTTGGACAGGGCGTCCGCGGTCTCGCCCGGCTGCACCGGCAGCGGCGCCGCCCCCAGGGCTTCGATGATCTGCTGCCAGGTGGTGCCGGCATAGCGGATGCGCAGGCCCTTGAACTTGTCGATGGCATTGGGCTCGACCGACCGGAGGTGCACCTTGAGGGCCGGCGTCACCGCCATCCACAGGATCTTCGTGCCGGGGTGCTCGGCCGCGAGGTACTCCGGCGCCAGTTCGGTCAGCCGGCGCGACGTGACGGCGCTGTTCTGCCCGGTGGACGGGTAGGAGAGCGGCAGGCCCGCCAGTTCGGTGACGGGGAAGCGGCCCGGCGTCGAGCCGTGCAGCACGATCGCCATGTCGACCGCGCCTTCCGCGACCATCTCGAACTGGCGCGGCGCCGGCCCGAGCTGGCCGGCGGGGAAGATCTCGAGCGACAGCTGGCCACCCGATTTCTCGCTCAGTTCGGCCGACCATTGCTCCAGCATCTTCTGGAAGGTGTGGTTGGGCGGCAGATAGCTCGACACCTTGAGCGTCTCGGCACTGGCGGCCCCGAGCGAGGCGGCCCCGAGCGCGAGCGCAAGGGCGAAGCGGGTGATGGTGCGGTGTAGCATGTGTCTCCTCCTGATCTTCCCGGGAAGCGGCGCAGCACGTCCTCCCGCGCTGTGCCCCCTTTTGGGCGTCGGGCCAGCTTGACATGCAACATTCCATCAGATCAATTCATCATTGCTTCATGTACCATAGATGGCAATTATGGAAGTAGACCCGCGTCAACTCCGGCACCTGCTTGCCATCAGCCGCGCGGGGTCCTTCGTCAAAGCCGCGGAATCCTTACATATTTCGCAGCCGGCATTGTCCGCGAGCATCGCCCGGCTGGAGGACGTCGTCGGCACGAGGCTGGTGGAACGCGGCCGCCACGGCGCGCGGTTGAATGCCGCAGGGGAGATCCTGATGCGGCACGCCCGCAGCATCGAGACGGTGCTCGCCACGGCGTACCGGGAGGTGGCCGCGCAGGGCCGCGGGATTGCCGGGCCGCTGAGTATCGGCGGCACCCCGCTCGCCACCGCCAGCATCATCCCGCGGGCGGTCGCGGCCCTCACCGGCGAAGGACGCTCGACGATCGAGATCGTCGAGGGCGTGGACGAGGAACTGATCGCGCGGCTGCTGCGGCACGAGCTCGACGTGGTCATCAGCAATATCGGGCTCACCGACAGCGGCCCGGAGGTTACGGCGATACCGCTGTTTCACGCGCGGGTCGTGGTCGTCGTGCGCCCGGGCCACCCGCTCGCCGCGCGACGGCAGGTGTCGCTGCTCGACCTGGCAGATGCCGTCTGGGTGCTGCCGCCGCAGGGCGGGGCCTTCCGCATGCAGGTCGAGGCGCTGTTCACCACCAGCGGCCGGCCGTTCCCCACCAATCTGGTGCAGGCGGCCCCGTTCAGCGTGCTCAAGGAGCTGGTCCGGCAGTCGGACGCGGTGACCGTGCTGTCCGACCAGATCGTCGGCTCGGAACTCAGCGACGGCCTGCTGGTCGCCATCCCGCTCAGGGAAAAAGTCGCGGCCAGGCTGTTCGGCATTCACGTGCTGCGCGAACGCGGGCTCAGCCCGCTCGCCTCGCGCTTCATCGCCATCGCCCGGCAGCTGGCACCCGCCTTCGAGATCGGCGCCGAGGCGCCGCGTCAGCCGAGGATGCCGAAATAGCCGAGCGCGTCGCCGATCGCGTCCTCCTCGTAGCCGAGATGCGACAGCAGCACGCGCTCGAGCGCCGCGTAGATGGTCTTCGCCGCCGCGAAATTGTCGTCCCCGGGGTCGCGCGCCAGCGCCCCGAGCGCCGCGATCAGGCGCTCGAGCAGTTCGTGCACCACCACGTGCTCGGCCTTGAGCCGCTCGGCCACCTTGCGGAACGCCTCCCCCTGGCGCGCGATCGCCGGGAAGATCATCTGGTCCTCGATGGTGTGGTGCATGTCGACGAACTGGCAGTACTGGCCGCACAGATTGCCGAAGCGGCGGTAGTTGGCGACCATGGCGAGGCCCGCCGTCTCCGCCTCGACCTCGGCCGGCGTCACCGCCCCCGCCGAGGCCTGCTGCAGCAGCCGCGACAGCACCCGCATGTTGTCGCGCAGGTGGTCGTGGATCTCGACGAGGTGCTGTCCCGCGAGCCGCTGGGCCGGCGTCACGCCCTCGAGCCTGGGCGCCGCGGGCCGGGTGGCGTCGTCGAGGAAGACGATGTCGTCGAGCATGGCTGATCCTTGCACTGTGATGGCCCTCACATGGTTCCTCGCCCGCGCCGGGTCAATGCCGCGGCCTTGACGAGCGGGCGCCACCGCACCTAGGTCAGGAACTTCGATCCGCAGGAACGCCCCCCATGCCGCCACCCCTCCCGCCCGTCGCCGCGACGCGCCCGCACGCGACCACCATCCACGGCGTCACGCGCGATGATCCCTATCACTGGCTGCGGGCGGACAACTGGCAGGAGGTGATGCAGGCCCCCGAGACGCTGCCGGCCGACATCCGCGCCTATCTCGAGGCCGAGAACGCCTA
Organism: Devosia sp.; assembly: GCF_036406155.1. Classification (GTDB taxonomy): domain Bacteria; phylum Pseudomonadota; class Alphaproteobacteria; order Rhizobiales; family Devosiaceae; genus Devosia_A. The sequence continues at coordinate 9,412 of NZ_DASWVV010000165.1, forward strand.
TTTCGCCGCGGCGTTCGAGACGCCGCACGCCGCCCTTACCGAGCAGGTTTTCCAGGAGATTCGCGGCCGCATCAAGGAGGACGATTCGGGCATCCCCTCCCCCGACGGGCCGTGGGCCTACAATTCGCGCATGCTCGAGGGCAAGCAGTACCCGCTCCTCGTGCGCACGCCGCGCGGGGGCGGCGAGGAACAGGTGCTGCTCGACTGCAACGAAGAAGCGGGCGAGGGCTATTTCGGCTTCGGCGGGGCCGAGCACGACCCCTCGCACCGGCTGCTGGCGTGGAGCGCCGACCGGCAGGGCTCGGAATACTACGACCTGTTCATTCGCGACCTCGACACCGGACGCGACACCGGCGAGGTCCTGAGAAGCATCGCCGACGGCGGCGTCTGGTCGGCCGACAGCACCGCCCTCTATTATACCGAATACGACGACAGCCACCGGCCCTTCCGGGTGCGCCGGCACATCCTCGGCACGCCGCAGGCGGAGGACGAGATCATCTACGAGGAGGCCGACCCGGGCTTCTTCGTCGGCGTCGGCAAGACGCAGAGCGAGGCCTATATCGTCATCGACGCGCACGACCACCAGACCTCGGAGGTGCGCCTCATCGACGCCCGCGAAGGCGGCGCGCCGATCCTGGTGGCGGCGCGCGAGACCGACCGCGAATACGACGTCGAGGAGCGCGGCGGCCTGCTCTACATCCTCACCAATGCCGGCGGCGCCGAGGATTTCAAGATCGTCACCGCCCCCGCCGGCACCCCCGATGCCGGGCACTGGGTCGACCTCGTCCCGCACACGCCGGGCGTGCTCATCCTCGACATCATCGTGCTCGCCAACCACCTCGTCCGCCTCGAGCGCAACGAGGGCCTGCCGCGCCTCGTCGTGCGCGACCTGCGCTCGGGCCGGGAGGAGACGATCCGCTTCGAGGAAGAGGCCTATTCGCTGGGCATGGCGGCCGGCTACGAGTTCGACACCACCACCATCCGCTTCACCTATTCCTCGCCCACCACCCCCGCGCGCACCTACGATCTCGACCTCGAGACCGGCGCGCGCACGCTGCTCAAGGAGCAGGAGGTGCCTTCCGGGCACGATCCGGCCGCCTACGAGACGAAGCGCATCTTCGCCACCGCGCCCGACGGCGAGCAGGTGCCCGTCACCCTGCTTTACCGCCGCGGCCTCGCCCGCGACGGCAAGGCCCCCGCCCTGCTCTACGGCTACGGCGCCTACGGCATCGCCATCCCGGCGAGCTTTTCCGTGTCCGCCCTGTCGCTGGTCGACCGCGGCTTCGTCTACGCCGTCGCCCATATCCGCGGCGGCATGGAGAAGGGCTATCGCTGGTACCGGCTGGGCCGGCGCGAGCACAAGGCCAACACCTTCACCGATTTCATCGCCGCCGCCGAAAAGCTGGTCGCCGACGGCTGGACCTCCTCCGGCCGCATCGTCGCCAATGGCGGCTCGGCCGGCGGCATGCTGATGGGGGTCGCCGCCAATCTCAGGCCGGAGCTGTGGGCCGGCGTGATCGCCGAAGTGCCGTTCGTCGACGTGCTCAACACCATGCTCGACGCGACGCTGCCGCTCACCCCGCCGGAATGGCCGGAATGGGGCAACCCGCTGGCCAGCAGTGCCGACTACGCGCGCATCGCGGCCTGGTCGCCCTACGACAACGTGCGCGCCGGCGCCTACCCGCCGATGCTGGTCATCGCCGGCCTGACCGACCCGCGCGTCACCTACTGGGAGCCGGCCAAATGGGTGGCGCGGCTGCGCGCCAGGAAGACCGACACGAATCCGCTCTATCTCAAGACGCATATGGGGGCCGGCCATGCCGGCGCCTCCGGCCGCTTCGACCGCTACCGGGAGACGGCGCTGAGCTACAGCTTTGCGCTGTGGGCCGCGGGTTTGGCATGAGCATCCGGCCCCGGCCATTGCCCGGCCGGGGCAAGCGCCTATATTGGAACGGATAATCCACGCAAACGATCCGCGCCGGCGGGCGCCCAAGACCCCACGAAGGAGGCACAGAATGGCTTTTGAACTTCCCCCGCTGCCCTACTCCTACGACGCGCTGGCGCCGTACATGTCGGCCGAAACCCTGGAGTACCACCACGACAAGCACCACCAGGCCTACGTGACCAACGGCAACAAGCTGCTCGAGGGCTCCGGCCTCGAAGGCAAGGGCCTCGAGGACGTGGTCAAGGGCAGCTTCGGCAAGAACCAGGGCCTGTTCAACAATGTCGGCCAGCACTACAACCACGTCCACTTCTGGCAGTGGATGAAGCCCAATGGCGGCGGCAGCAAGCTGCCGGGCGCCCTGCAGGCGGCGATCGACCGCGACCTCGGCGGCTTCGACAAGTTCCGCGCCGATTTCGTCAACGCCGGCACCACCCAGTTCGGCTCCGGCTGGGCCTGGCTTGCCGTCAAGGACGGCAAGCTCGAGGTGTCCAAGACCCCCAACGGCGAGAACCCGCTGGTGCACGGCGCCAGCCCCATCCTCGGCGTCGACGTGTGGGAGCACAGCTACTACATCGACTACCGCAATGCCCGGCCGAAATATCTCGAGGCCTGGTTCGACAGCCTGGTCAACTGGGATCACGTGCTGGAGATGTACGAAGCGGCCACCAGGTAGGCCCCGCCCCACCCACCGGCTCCCCCGGCCCCCTCCCCTCACGGGGAGGGAGCGCCGACTGCAGGCAGCGGGAACCCGGCATTTCGGCTCTTGCGCCATCCCTCCCCTGCGTAGCTGGGGAGGGGGACCGCCCAATGGGCGGTGGGTGGGGCCCTTGCCGGCCCCGCAGTCACCACATCCCTCCCTTCAGGGGACGGAGCGCCAACTACCGGCAACGGGCACTGGGTCCTTTCGTTCTTGCGCCATCCCTCCCCTTCAGGGGAGGGGGGAGCGGCCGTAGGCAGGTGGGTGGGGTGGGGAAGCGCCGTGGGTGGGGTGCAACAACCACAAGCCTCGCGATCACCGCCGGCCGCGCCGCAAGTGAAGTCCGGCGGTCGCCCCCTACCTCGCGGCGCGCTGGCCGGCCTCGTTCAGCGCCCAGTTCACCTTGTTCCACAGGTCGTCGACGGAGTCGGTGAACACGACGTAGCGGTCGTGGCGCTTGAGGCCGTGCGACAGCACGTCCTGCGCCATGCCGCGCAGCACTTCGAAGGCGCGGTTGCGGTTGAGCAGCACCACCGGCTTGCCCCCTGCCCCGCCGCCGCCGCGGACCCAGGCGGCATAGAGGTTGGAGGCCGAGGCGAGCGAGCCGGGCAGGCCGACATAGACGTCGGCGAGCGCGGCGACGCGGGCGAGCCGGCCCTCGTGCCCGACGATCCGCTCGATGGGAACATCGGCCAGCGCCGCCGGCACCTTGAGCTCGTCGCCGGCGATGATCAGCACGTCGCCGCCGGCGGCGCCGGCGCTGGTGATGAGCGGCACGGCGATGGCGCCGGCTTCGGCGAGGCACACGAGGCGGGCGCCGCGCCGCGCCAGCAGGGCGCCCACCTGCGACATGATGGAGGCGCGTTCGGGGTCGCCGGGGCCGAGTTCGGAGGCAAACACCGCCAGCGTCGGCCCGGCGGCGGGCTCAACGCCCACGGGTGAGGCCCCCGAGAATGCCGCGCACCAGCGCCGTGCCGAGCCGGCTCGCCACCGAGCGGGTGAACGAGGTCACCGCCGCCTCGGCCGGCGTCTGCCGGCTCGAGCGCCGGGGGGCGTCGCGGCGCGCC
>NZ_DASWVV010000166.1:0-14488 GCF_036406155.1 Devosia sp.
GATGCCATGATCATGCGGGTGATGGACGGGATCATGGCGATTCCGGGCATCCTGCTCGCCATTGCCCTGGTCGCAGTTTCGGGCGCCAGCCTCATGACGGTGCTTGTCGCTATCGCCATCCCCGAAATCCCGCGCATGACCCGACTGGTGCGCGGGGTCATCCTCAGCGTGCGCAACGAACCCTATGTCGAGGCGGCGCTGACGCTCGGCACCCCGACCCATACGATCCTGATCAAGCATATGTTCCCCAACACCTTCGCGCCGCTGATCGTGCAGGGAACCTACGTCTTCGCCTCGGCGGTGCTGCTCGAGGCAATCCTCAGCTTCCTCGGCGCCGGCATCCCGCCCGAGATACCATCCTGGGGCAATATCGTCGCCGAAGGGCGCAAGTTCTTCCAGCTGGTGCCCGGGCCGGTGATCTATCCGGGGCTGTTCCTGTCGATCACCATCCTCAGCATCAACCTTCTGGGGGACGCCCTGCGCGACGCGCTCGACCCCAAGCTCGCGGCGAGGCTCTGACACCCATGCAGCCCGCCTCCCCCCATCCGACGCCGCCGCAGACGAGGCCCGCCATGCCAGACCTTCACGCCCCGCCCCCTCGGCCCGGAGCCGCCGGGCAGCCGGACGTCGTCCTCAGCGTCGAAGACCTGGTGATCACCACCACCGGCCCTTCCCCGCGCCGCCTCGTCGACCGGCTGTCATTCGAGCTAGCCGCCGGCGAAACGCTGTGCATCGTGGGGGAATCGGGGTCGGGCAAGTCGCTGACATCCTTCGCCATCATGGGGCTGCTGCCGCCGGATGCGCTCAAGGTGCACTCGGGCAGGATCGTGCTGGACGGGCGCAACCTGCTCGAACTCTCACAGGCCGAGCTGCGCAAGCTGCGCGCCGTGCGCATGTCGATGGTGTTCCAGGAACCCATGACTTCGCTCAACCCGGTGCAGCGCGTCGGCGACCAGATCGCCGAGGTCATCCACCTGCACGAGCCCGGCTGCAGCAAGGCCGAAAGCCGCGCCCGCGTGCTCAGGATGCTCGCCGATGTCGGCCTGCCCGACCCGCCGCGCATCCACGCCTCCTACCCGCACGAGCTGTCGGGGGGGCAGCGCCAGCGCATCATGATCGCCATGGCGCTGATCCTCGAGCCGCGGCTGCTGATCGCCGACGAGCCGACGACCGCCCTCGACGTCACCACGCAGAAACAGATCCTGTCCCTGATCAAGGAGCTGCAGCGCGCGCGGGGCACCTCGGTGATCTTCGTCACCCATGATTTCGGCGTGGTGGCCGAGATCGCCGACCGCATCCTGGTGATGCGCCGGGGTGAACTGATCGAAATCGGTAGCCGCGACGCCATCCTCAGCCGGCCGGCGAACGACTATACGCGGGCGCTGATCGCGTCGGTCCCCTCGATCCACCCGCCGGCCCGTGCCCCGCACACGGGCGAGACCCTGCTGAGCGTGCGCGCGCTGAGCAAGCGTTACGAACTGGGCGGCTTCCTGTCTAAGCGCCGGCAGGTGCATGCGCTCAAGGAGGTTTCGCTCGACATCGCGCGCGACGAGATCGTCGGCATCGTCGGCGAATCTGGCTCCGGCAAGTCGACGCTGGCGCGCTCGATCATCGGCCTCATCGAGCCCAGCGAGGGCGAGATCCGTCTTGGCGGCCAATCCCTGGCCGGGCGCTGCGCCAGGCGCGGCATTGCCGACAAGCGCCGTATCCAGATCGTCTTCCAGGACCCGTTCCGGTCGCTGAACCCCCGCGCCCGCATCGGCGAATCGCTGACCGAGGGCCTGCGCAACGCCGGCGTCGACCCCGCCGAGGCGCGCCAGCGCGTCGTCCGCATGCTGTCGCTGGTGGGGCTCGAGGCAGAGGTGCTCGAGCGCTACCCCCACCAGTTCTCGGGCGGCCAGCGCCAGCGCCTGTGCCTGGCGCGCGCCATCGTCATGGAGCCCGACATCCTCATCGCCGACGAGTCCGTCTCGGCGCTGGACGTGCTGGTGCAGGAGCAGGTGCTGGACCTGCTCATGGACATCAAGCGGCGCACCGGCGTGGCCATCGTCTTCATCACCCACGATCTGCGCGTGGCGGCCCAGATTTCCGACCGCATCGTCGTCATGCAGCACGGGCGCATCGTCGAAATGGGCGAGCCGGCCGCGGTGATCACGCATCCGCAGCAGGACTACACCCGCGAGCTCATCGGCTCGGCGCCGGGATTGCATTGGGATTTCAAGAATTTTCGCGCCTATGCCTGAACCTGCCGCGCCCGGCCAGGGGGCGGCGCCACACCCCGCACCTTCTGCCTGGCCCAAGGCGCTCGCCGGCGGCACGGGCAGATCGACTACGAAGGAGTAAACATGCCCAGATTCGTCACCGTCGCAGCCGGTCAACTCGGCCCCATCGCCCGGGATGACAGCCGTGCCCAGGTGGTCGAGCGCCTGCTTGCCCATCTGCACGGGGCCAAGGCCATGGGTTGCGACCTCGTCGTCTTTCCCGAGCTGGCGCTAACCACCTTCTTTCCGCGCTGGTATGAGGAAGACCTGGACCTGGCCGAGCATTTCTACGAGACGCAGATGCCGGGGCCGGAAACGCAGGTGCTGTTCGACACGGCCCGCGACCTGCAGATCGGCTTCTATCTCGGCTATGCCGAGATGGTGATCGAAGCGGGACGCAAGCGTCGCTACAACACCTCGATCCTGGTCGAGCGGGACGGATCGATTGCCGGCAAGTATCGCAAGGTGCACCTGCCCGGCCACGCCGAGAACGAGCCCTGGCGCCGCTTCCAGCACCTCGAGAAATACTATTTCGAGCCCGGCCCCAGCTTCGACGTCTATGACGCCTTCGGCGGCGTCATGGGCATGGCCCTGTGCAATGACCGCCGCTGGTCCGAGACCTACCGCATGATGGGGCTGCAGGGGGCCGAGATGATCATGCTCGGCTACAACACGCCGGTGCATAATCCGCCGGCCCCCGAGCACGACGACCTGTCGATGTTCCACAACCACCTGGTGATGCAGGCGGGCGCCTACGAGAACGGCACCTGGGTGGTGGGCGTGGCCAAGGCCGGCAACGAGGAAGGCATCGAGATGATCGGCGGCAGCGCCATCATCGCCCCCTCGGGCGAGATCGTGGCCGCCTGCTCGACCAAGGGCGACGAACTGGCGGTCGCCCGCTGCGATCTGGACCTGTGCCATTCTTACAAGAGCACCACATTCAACTTCGAGCGCCACCGCCGGCCCGAGGCCTACGGCCTTATCACCGCGCAGCGCGGGGCCCGGCGGCCCTGGTAGGGCCGGTCCGCGCCGGGGCCACGCTCCGGTGCGGACGTCTCCCCGGGGGACACCAGCCCCGCGCCCCTCGGCGAGGGCAGCTCCCCCTCGCGGCAGTCCTCAAGGGTTGCAGTGCAGGCAGTTCCCCGGGTCGGCAGCGCAGACGCCGTCGCCTCTGCCATGGCGGACGGTGTGCCCGCAGGCCGGACAGCCGTGGATTTCGTGTTTGACCAGCGTGGTCGGCGTGCCGCAGGCCGCGCAGGGAAGCCCGCAGTCCACGTCGACCAGCCCCCAGCCGTAGCTCCCGCACTTCGGGCAGTGCCGAGACAGCCTGCCGGCAAGGGCCTCGGCGGCCCGGCCAATCGTTTGCATGCGGCGGGGATTGTGGTTGGCCCGCATGTCCGTTTGGACCAAGGCATGCCCGTCCTCTGAGCGGGCGATGGCCGACCTGATCGCGTCGATCAGTTCGGGCAGCGTTCTCAGCCCCTTGCTGTAGCTGCCGCCCTGTGCCGCCGAGACGACGAGGCTGGTCCGGGGGAAATCGAACCGGGCAAACACGATATCGAGGTCATCGAGGCCGGCGACGCGACAGCTCGCAAAGCGCGGCTGGGGGTCGATCACCTGCTCGACGATCTCCAGGCCGTCGGCGCGATGCCAAAGCAACAGGACCTCACGTCCGAGCGGAACGATAGTACGCTCGGATGTGGACCATAACCGCCCTCGCTGCCGATGCCGGCCTCGAGCCCGGTCATCTCGCAGGCCGCCCGGGCTTTGGCGCGGGCTGCATCCAGCATGGATCCCAACCGCGGGACCTCGCCGGTAAAGGTGCCGAACGCGTCCGCATCGAGGCCCGCGGGCACCGATACGGCAATGCCGGCTCGGCCGAGTGGCGGCGCAATGGCGGCGGCCTTGCCGTGCTTGGTGCCGAGTGCGACCCGGTCCGGCAGGGTCATGCCGCCTCCAGTGTCGCCACTCGCTCCCAGCTAAGTCCCTGCCTATAGCGGGCAACGACAATGCCCTTGTCGAGCGCCAAGAGGTGCAGCCAGCCGTTGTCGAACAGCGCTCTCACCGCGGGATGGCGCGCCAGAATGTCGTCCATCGCCTCGGTTGGCGCCTCGACCAGGACGGACAGCCGCAGCGGCTCGTGCGCAAAGGCCACGCCATCATGAACGGCCTGGAGCGGAAGGCCCGTCCGCAACCTCCCGCCGTTGCCGGTGACGACGCCGAAGCCGCCGACCACATTGTGGAGTTGCTTGTCGCCGGCGCCGAAAACCTCGGGGGCGACGGTGGAGCCGTAGTACTGCAGGCTGATCCAGCTCGCCACCACCACCGGCGCGGTAAGGATGAGCTCGAGCGTCTTGAAGTCCTTGTCCGTCGTCCAGTCGTAGCTGTGAAGGAAGCAGCGGCCGCCAAGATCGCGGGCCCGCGTGATCGTGCGCGGCGCGGCGATGAAGCCGGCGCAGCCCGCGAGGCCCCACTCGGGCCGCAGTTCGGCCCAGTCGAGCGCGCGCCTGGCGACGGTGCCGGCGGTCGCGCCCGGCAGGCGCGTGGCCCGCTCCATGCGCGTCATCGCGCCGGCCGTCGCCAGCCAGGCCCGCGCCCTGGCCAGGTCTCCGGCGTGGGATGGCGCGGCCGTATCGACGAACAGGCGGACCTCGTCGGTCGTGGTGACATGGAGGGCCGCAACGAAGAGCGTGTCGGCCGGAAGAGGCATTCCCCGGGCGGCGAGTTCCCTGCGGACCTCGGCATCGTTGAGCAGATCGGCGAGCACGCGCGCCGAGACCTCGCCGCTATGGCCGCCGCAGGCCCCACAGTGATAAGCGCTTTCGTGCGGATTATTGGTGACCTGCGTGCCGTGGCCGACAAGAAGCACCAGCCGGGCCTGGTTGGCGGTAAGCCCCATCGAGACAAGCACCTTCGCGCCGATATCGGCCTTGGCCGTCACCGGCAGCGGCAGTTCGAACCGGGGCAACTGGCCGGCGGCATGGTCTGCGCCCTGGATCCCCAGGGCCGCGCACAGAAGCTTGGCGCCGTAGCCAATCCCCGCGGCTTCCACAAAGGCGAACGAGGAGACGGCGGCCTGCCGAAACCGGCCCCAGGCGCGCTTCCCCCGCGCGGCAACGCGGAATGCCGATTCGGCCCCCTCGGCCGCATGGCTCGAGACCGTCAGGACCGGCTTGAGCAAGGCCGGAAGATGGCTGTCCAGCGCGTCGGTTCCATGCGCGCGGTGGGCGAGTGGAAGACCGAAGAACCCGGCAAAGCCCAGGGTCTCGATGGACGGGTCAAGGCTTTCGAGGGCGCGCCGAAGGACCTCAGACCGCACATCGATGCAAAATGCCGCCTGCAGGGCCGGCCGCCCCCGGGGGCCGGCCTGCGAGGTGGAAAGGCAGCCCGCCAGCCGGCGCTGGTGGGCCCGCTCGGCCGCATCCTGAAGGATGGCATCGATGACGGCATCGGCAGTAGGTGCCACCGGCCTGGCATGGGCCGCGACAACCTTGTTCCACGCCGCGCCGACCTCGGGCGCGTGCGCAAGCAAGGCTTCCTCCCAGACCAGACGAATGGCAAGGAGTTCGAGCAGCGTCGTGTCGCTTTCGCCTTCGAGCTCGGCCTGCCACAGCAGGAAGCGTGCATGCTGCGCCCACCCGCCCAGATCGCTCAGGAGCCGATGGAAAGCCATGGGCGCCGCCTCCTCGGTCAGGCCGAGCCGATCCGCCGCCCGCAGAATGGCACGTTCCGCCGTGTCGGGCGCGGCCGCGACGTGGGCGCAGAAGCCCCGGAGGCCGGCAATCTCCGGCGTCAGGTCGTTGATGGCCCATTCGCGCCAGGCAGCGTAGGCGCCTTGGCAGGGCGTCGGCAGCCAGAGGGCTTGCCCGCGATCGAAGTGACCAGCGGCCCACAGGCCCAGGCACTTCTCGATCACGGCGTTCCAGTCCGTGCCGGTCAGGTTCTGTGCCAGCGTCGCGATGGTGGGCTGCGCACTCGGCGCGGCAGGCTCGACGCCGAGCGCGGCCTTGAGCCCGGCCAGATCGAGAGGCCGCAGTGGCGATTTCGACGCCGCAAGCGCGGAAGACAGATCCGCATCGGTGATGTCGCCCTTGGCGAGGCCCTTTGCATAGTGCTTCCGCGCCGGCGTCACCCGGATGCCGGCGACCCGTGCGAGCCGGTTCGCGGCGGTGGCGAGATCCTCCCCCGCCTGGCCGAGGAACGGGTTCACCGCCACGGTCGCCGTGAGCGGGAAGGCCGGTGGAATGGCCCGTGCCGCATGGTCGGCGGCGGCCCTGAGGGCTTCCAGCCGTGAATGGTGGGGGGCGAGAATGTCGCTGTACATCGAATTGCTCCGAGACTCAGGGCTTCCCGGCGGCACCGAAGCCGCCGATCAGCCGATCGAGAATGGCATTGAGATAGAGGCCGTTGGCGAGGTGGACGCGCAGTCCGGCGGCGACGGGATGGTGCGCCCACAGGGGGAACATGGCCTGCACGACCGCCACCACGGCGAACGACAGGAGCGCCAGCACGATGAGGGCCCATTCGAGCGGGCCGGCCTGGGGCACCTCGGGGAGCAGCCCGCCCCACAGCCAGTCGGCGAGGCGGTGGAAGCCAAAATAGAGCAGCGTGGCGCCCAGCGAGGCGAGCACCGTGCGACGGGTCAGCGCGCGCGGTGCGGCATCGGCAAGGCCCTGCGCAACCAGGTAGGCGACGCCGAGGACGAGGATCGCGCCCAGGGCAAGCGCCCGGGCGGACTTCGCCCCGAGCAGGAGCGCGAAGACCAGTGCGACGGTTGCATAGAGGCCCAGGGCGAGCACGAACGCCCTTCCCACCGCCCAGGGTCCCGGCACCGCGACCGGGCCGGGCCGCCGGGTCGCCGCCACCGCCAGCACGGCCGAGCCCGAAGAGAGGAAGGCATGAGCCTTGTAGAAGGAGTGCGCAACGATGTGCAGCAGCGCCAGCGGCCAGAGGCCGAGACCGCACTGCAGCAACATGAAGCCCATCTGGGCGACGGTCGACCAGGCCAGCGCCGTCTTGACCGCGCTTTGCGTCAGCATGACGGCTGCGCCGAACAGTGCCGTCAACCCTCCGATCATGACCAGCGCCGCCATGGCGCCGGGGCTGGCACTCACCATCGGCGAGAGCTTGATGAGCAGGACGCCGCCCGAATTGATGATGCCGGCATGCAGGAAGGCGGAGACCGGCGTCGGCGCCTCCATGACCTCGGTCACCCAGCCATGCAGCGGAAAGGCCGCGGTCTTGAGCACTGCTGCGAGCACGATCAGGGCCACCGCGGCCTGGCCGAGCGCCGACAGGCCGCCTTGCGGGGCAGTCCCGAGGCCGCCGGGATGGCCGCCCTCGGTACTGGCCATGAGCAGCACGGTGGCAAGCACCAGTGCGCTGTCGGCGGCGCCCCACACCATGGCGAACTTGGCAGCGGCACGCCTCGCGGCCGGCCTCTCGGGGAAGAAGAGAAGCAATTGCCGGAGGCCGATGCCGATGGCGACGAAGGCGAGCACCAGGGCGGGCAGGCTGGCCGAGGCGGTAAGGACCAGCACCGCCGACAGGGTGGCGAGCAGCGGCGTATGAAAGCGGCTGCCCCCCTCGACCCCGACGAGATAGGTGCGGGCGTAGCGCACGACGATCCAGCCGATGAAGGCGACGAGCAGTTGCAGCGTCACGCCGATCGGCTCGATCCGGAACGAAAGCGCGGCCAGCATGGGGCCGGGGGTGAACGTCGCCGGGCCGCCGAGGAGCAACCCGGCGAGACCGAGAACGGTCAGCCCCAGTGCGACGAGGGCGCTGTATTCGGCGAGCCGGCCCAGCCCTTGATCATCGCGACGCAGGATCGCGCCCAGGGCGGCGACGAGAAGCGGCGGCAACGGGGCGAGAAAGCCGGCCTCGATGAGCGGAGCCATCGGTTGATCCCTTGAGGTGCATTGACCGCAAGGGAAATAGCCGTTGCCAAAGTTCCAGAAAATTACATATTTTGGAGCCAGATTGCACAGGAAATAGAACAATGACCGTGCTCAATCTGCATCATCTCCGGCTCTTCCGGGCCGTCGCGCTCACCGGCAAGCTGTCGGAGGCGGCGCGGCAGCTGCACCTGTCGCAATCGGCGCTGTCGACCCAGATCCGCCTGCTCGAGGCGACGCTGGGCCACGACCTTTTCGAGCGGCGGGGCCGCAGGCTGGTCCTGACCGAGGCGGGGCGAATAGCACTCGACCATGCCGAAGCGATCTTCCGCGCGGCCGAGGATCTGAGTGCAACCTTGCGGGAAACCGGTCGCAGCCGGCGCACGCTGCGCGTTGGGGCGCTCGCCACGCTGTCGCGCAACTTCCAGATGTCCTTCCTGCGGCCACTGGCCGGCCGCAGCGACGTCGAGATCGTGCTGCGCTCCGGGTCGCAGACCGAGCTGCTCAAGGCGCTGGCGGCGCTGGGCCTCGACGTGGTGCTGACCAACCTCCTGCCCTTGCGTGGCGAGGAGGCGCCCTGGATGGTGCACAGCCTGGCCGAGCAGCCCGTGAGCCTGGTCGGAACCCCCGCACGCCTGGGGCCCGTGCCCCGGCCCGTTTCCGCACTCGTGGCGGAGGAGCCCCTGGTGCTGCCGGCGATGGATACGGCTCTGCGGGCGAGTTTCGATGCGCTCGCGTCGCGCCTCGGCATCGTTCCCAGGATCGCCGCGGAAGCCGACGACATGGCGATGCTGCGCCTGCTGGCCCGAGAGGATCTCGGTCTCGCGATTCTGCCGCCGATCGTGGTGCGCGACGAACTTGCGGAGGGCACGCTGCTGGAGGCCGCACGGCTCGAGGGCGTCACCGAGCGATTCCTCGCCGTGACCGTGCCCCGGCGCTTCCCCAACCCCCTGCTGCACGAACTGCTCAGCCTCGCGCGCCCCGCCGCCCCCCCTGCACCGCCGGCCAACCCCGGGTTCTAGCCCCGCGCGCGGGAACCGAGAGCAGAGCTGCCAATGCCAATGTCCCGACGCCGGTCGAAGTATTATGTTCGCTCACGCGTCTTCCGTGCGCTCGACTCGCTCCGTCGATCAATTGAGTGCACTGTCACCGTAATTCCCGAATTCCCGTAATTCCAACCAAACCTCTGACGGCGATTCCATTTCGGCACCTGTGGTCTCGAACTCCACTTGGGCGAGAAGTCCTCTGCCTTCCCACTGGCAAGCGTCCGGCGCGAATGGGCGGAGTCAGGCACCTTGCCCAACGACGCATCTCAACTCTTCCGCCCTGGAGGCGGGACTTTGGCGCCCGTTTCGTGCTCGACGCGCTCAACCGCCAGCCCCCAATAGCGCTCAAACTGCTCCGCGGTAACTGGAATGCCGGTGCACCTGTCTCTCTCGCTGGATTCCTTATTGAATGGATGCTCGGGGGCGAACATGCCACCCTTGGTGCCCGTTGGGATCGCAGAGGTTGACGGGGTCATTGAGGGCGTGGGCATAGCGGTTGGTGCCGACGCCGGGGGCGGCGGGGCTCCACCAGTCGGGCTGGAGGAACCGCCCGAGCATGGCGTCGCAGGTGCGGGCGTGGAGGTACGTGAGCCCGCTTCGGCGTCGAAGCGCTCGCCGATGAAGCCCTCGGGCTCGGCCGGGGTGAGCGGGTTGGTGACGGTCTCGACCTGCTCGCCATAGGCTCATGGACCGAAGCGCGGTAGAGCACGCCGGCAGCGTCGGTGATCGCCCGCACCGAGGCCAGGTGGTCGCGGTGCAGGGAGTGCAGCGCTGCTGGCTTACATAGCCATCGGTGAAGCCTTCGACGGCGCAGATCTCAGTGATGGTGGTAGCCTTCCCTGAGGTCAGCCTGCCGGCCAGTCCCAGGCGCGCACGATGGCGGTGACCGGCGAGCGATCGACGGAGGCACTGCTCCCGGCATTGGGCAGCACAAGCGGAGCTTGCCAAACTACATCATCCAGGACGTCCAAGCGGGAAGGGGGGCCTCTCCCGCTGGCGTCCCTGTCGCCCGAGATCGTCGAGCATTGCCGGTCGGCAGCTGACGGGGCTCAGAGCCAATCGGCTGATCTGGGGGGCGGCTGCCGATGCGATGGGAGGAGTAGACGGGGATGGGTTGGGGATGATTGCGGGAATGCACCGCGCGTCGCTTCGAGCGGCCCGCCCGACGACGTTTCACTGATACGCCCCATGGCCGGCGCTCGTGCCGTCTGGAACAAAATTCCTGCCCCTGAGTTATTGCCCGAGATCAGGGGGGTCACATGAGAATCTTGATTGTCGACGACGAGCCCCTCATCCGGCTGGGCTTGATGAGCCTTGTCGAAGAGTGGGGCTACGAGGCCGACATGGCCGCCGATGCAAAGTCGGCCATCGCCTTGATGGAACAGGAGCGCTTTGACCTCATCATCACGGATGTCGACATGCCTGGCATGGACGGCATCGCTCTCGCCCACTACGCCGCGTCTACTTGGCCGCCCATCCGGATCATAGTCGTTTCCGGCAAGATTACGGTTGACGCAGCCAGCCTTCCGGATGGGGCCAGATTCCTGGCGAAGCCCTGCAGCGATACCATCCTGAACGCAGCCATAGCGGAGATGCGACCGACGTGAGCGCAGCGGGGGAGGCTAGCACATCCGTCACGAACAAAGGCCGCGTGGGCATCCACCAGCGGTGGGAGGCCGCCGATTCGGTCATTGCCGGCGCGGTACTGCTGGTGGCAGTCATCCTCGCCATCTTCACCTTTCTATGCGTCCAAGGCTACGACAACACCATCCGAGAAGCGAAGGCGAGGGCCGAGCGCTCTGCCGCTGTGGTGGGTCTGGGTAGCAGGTGGATGATCCTTTCGATCCTGTCGTCGCTCGACGCTACCACCGCGTCCGGTGGCGGGCAGGCAGACAGCATCAAGGACAGCGCCTCCCAGCTACCCGCGGATGTGACCATTGCCGTGTATGACGCCGCGGGGCGAGCACAGGGCGAGGTCGATGAACGAACGCCTTCCAGCATCGCTGAACGGGAGTATTTTCGGGTGCTGGCGAACGGGCAGGAGTGGGCGCTCGGCGCGCAGGAGGCGACTGCTGCAGGACGAACCACCTTCGCCATCGCGAGGCGCATCGTCAGCAACGGCCAGTTTTCAGGGGCAATTGTCGCTTCCATCGACACCGGACTTCTGGAAACTCTGTCGGCTCCTCAAGACCTGGGGCCTGGGTCGACGGTAAGTCTGGTGCGAGAAGATGGCTGGGTGATCGCCCGTAACCCACCACTTGCCGAGCCAACCAACCTGAATACCTCTCCAGCAATGGAGCAAATTCGGTCCGCGCCCGCAGGATCGTACAGCTCCAATGCCTCTCCAGTTGACGGCGTGAGCCGGCTGGTTGGGTTCAGCCAGGTGCCCGACCTCGGTTATATCGCCATAGCCTCCATTGCCACCGACACCGCGCTGGCCGGCCTATGGTACGCGATATGGGTCGTCTCCCTCTTGCTCGCTCCGATAGCGCTGGCAGTATTGGTCGGATCGTTGATGACGGCCCGGCTGCTGAGAAAGACGCAGTCTGCTCAACGCTCACTCACCAAGGCGCTGGACCACAACGAAGCGTTGTTCAGGGAGATCCATCACCGGGTCAAGAACAACCTGCAGTCGATAAACTCCCTGCTGCAGATTCACCCCATACCCCCTGAGGTACGCGCAGACATCAGCAAGCGAATATTCGCAATGTCGGCCGTTCACGAGCACATCTACCGTTCTAGCGACTTCGGTGATGTCCGCGTCAGGGACTACCTGCACACCCTGATCCAGAACATCCGCGATGGGGCCGATCCAAAGGTAGAAATCAACGAGGACTTGCATGACGTTGTCGTCGACAAGGACGCAGCAGCGCCCCTCGGGTTGATCCTCAGCGAGGTCCTGACCAATTCCTTAAAGCACGCGTTTGTGGGGCGAGACCACGGCAACATACTCGTATCCCTGAAGCAGGTCGAACCAGAGCTCGCGGCTCTGGTCATCGTTGACGACGGTTCTGGCTACGATCCCACTCAACCATCCAAAGGCATCGGTCGAAGGCTTGTCCACGGCTTTGCGGCGCAACTCAATGGCGAGGTTCGATACAGTGGTGCCCAGGGCGCCCGCTTTTCCATGAGGTTTCCTTCCCGCCCGCCCCAGCCAAAGGCGTTGTAGGGCGGGGTGAGGGGCAGTCGGGCTACTTGACAGCAAGGCTTCACACTTTGAGTCAGCGTCCACCCGGCTAGGATCGTTGAGAACGGATGGCGAACACGCACCGCGAGGATTGTAGCGGCCGGCGGCAGGGCACCTGGCTTAACCGAACGTCAGCAGACAACAGCGATCGCTGACGCGACGATCAGAGTGTTTCGAGGCGACGAGTGCCACCTTGCGACCACAGTCACCATTCCGGGCGGCATCCTCAGGATCGCCGCAGGCCTGGTTCCCCGCAGCGCCCTGAAGGCGCTTCGCGACGAAGGCATCGAGCTCGAAGAGCTGGTCCGGCTCTCGGAGAGTCCGGAGGCTCACGGCGAGCTCGTTCGCATCAAGGACCACGACAAGAATGAACAGGTCGTCGCCTCGCTCGAATAATCGACAAGTAGATGCTGAGGCAAAGCCGCCAATGCCAAGTGCGAAAGTGGCCATTGGAGACAGGGCCGAGTGCATCGCGAATTTGGGGTCGGATTTGGCGGTCTCCACATGGCTTCGCGCGGCCGGCGGCGCGAATAGACGCGACGTGTCCGGGGGTTAGCGAGAGCACCCCAGCGAAACCTCAAAATCCTTTAATATCAATGACTTAATGGCGGTGGACGTAGTCCACTGAAACCAGTCTCCTTCCTCATCCACCGAGATATCAGGGAATTCCGCTCCGCCGGCGCAGCCTCGCTGCGTTGCGGAGAATTGTCTTTTCATTTCCGTGGCTTCACCATCGACTGGGTGGCAGGGTCCACTACCCACGAGGGTGCAGCATCGCTGCGGAACAGGGAATTTTGCGCCTCGTTCCGATGTCGTTTCGCGGGATCGCGATGTCGTTTCGCGGGATCGCAGGGTCGATACGTGGGATCGTTCTGCCGCAGTGCGGGATGCCGGGGTCGTTTGGCGGTTGAGCGTGGACGCTTCGCGGGACTGCGATGTTCGCCCACGGGATTGATATGTCGTCGGGTGGGACGGCGATGTCGTTTCAGGGGGCCGTGCGCCTGCTGCCGCAGTCTGACCGCTCACGAGTCGGTAGTTCCGTCGAGCGATCGCGCGATGAGCTGTCAGAGCGTGCTTTGGTGGCCTACCGAGGTTTTCAACAGCTTTAGTTTTTGACAGCCCCCTTCTCCTAAAGGGGTGTTCAAGGGGTATTCAAAGGGTGTCAAAAGTTTCGAAGGTTTTCGAGGGGCTGTCGAAGACCTTTTGAAGCCACGAGTGTCCGGTCTCGGGAGCCGGATTGAGTTCGTCGGCGGGCGCTCCGCCGTGGGGCTTGTTGCACACGGCAAGATAGTGAGCATTGTTCTTCTCCACCTGAATCAGGAGGAGAAAATGCAAACACCCCCCGCCATCGAGATGCTGCCTATCGGCACGCTGAAGCCATACGCTGGCAACGCGCGCACCCACTCGAAAAAGCAGTTGCGCCAGATTGCCGACAGCATCAAGCGGTTTGGCTTCACCAACCCGGTTCTCATCAGCGACGAGGGGGAGATTGTCGCGGGGCATGGGCGTGTGCTGGCAGCACAAGACCTAGGCCTACAGACTGTTCCTACGCTACGGCTCTCGCATCTGAGTGCCGAGGAACGACGCGCCTACGTCCTTGCCGACAACAAGCTGGCCCTGAACGCCGGATGGGACCTCGAGATCCTCTCAATCGAGCTGCAGACACTCATCGATCTCGATTTTGACGTGACGCTGACGGGGTTTTCACTTGCTGAGATCGACCTGACGCTCGACCAGGCGCGAGCGCAGGCGGTCACCGGATCGGATGCGCCCGAGGATGCGATTCCGGAACTGGCGGATCAGGCTGTCAGTGCCGCCGGTGACGTGTGGCTCCTGGGAGAGCATCGCCTCCTCTGTGGCGACTCCCGACTGCCAGACGACCTCGGGAAGCTGATGGGCGAGGAGCGGGCCGACCTCATCTTCACGGACCCTCCATACAACGTGCCCATCGACGGTCACGTCGGCGGCCTCGGTTCGATCCACCATCGCGACTTCGCCTTCGCCTCTGGCGAGATGACCTCGGCTCAGTTCGAGGAGTTTCTGAGGCTCACGCTGGGGAATGCCGCCGCAAAATCGAAAGACGGCGCCATCGCGTTC
>NZ_DASWVV010000167.1:0-16663 GCF_036406155.1 Devosia sp.
CGTCCGGCACCGGCTCCGGCCGGGCCGCCAGGGCGGCGCGCGCCCGCAGCCGGCGGCGCACGCGCCGCCTGTCCGTCTCGAGCACGAGCGCGAGGACCAGCATCGACAACGTGATGCCGAGCGCCATGCCGGCGACTCCCCACAGCAACTGTGCCAACGGCAGTTCCGACATCGCCCTGCTCCACCGCACCCATGAAGGGGCCCGCTCTTGCCGCGCCGGGCGGGCCGCTGTTGCCGCCGACCCGGTGCGCCGTCTTATGCCACGGCGGGCCGGCCGCTGTTAAGCGGGCGGGGCGGCCGGATATTTGCCAGCGGATGAACCGAGGCGCGGCCGGGCGCTCATCCGCCATTCATTTTTGCCTGCTACAGACTGGTCCCACTGCCCGATCCTGCCGGGGCGGCGCGTCGTCCTCGCGGTCGTCGATCGAATGCGCCCGCTCCCCCGAATTCCGTCGCATTTGCGCGCTCACAGTGGCGCGCGATGCGCAGTTGCGCCGCATGCACCGGAGACTCACAGATGACCAGCCGCGCTGCCCTTTTCGCCCTCCTTGCCGTCTGGGGTGTCGGAACCGTCGCCGACGTCGCCCCGGCGCTGGCCGAGGACGCCCCTGCCGCCGAGGGGGACAGCACGCCGCTGACGCGCAGCTTCTCCAACCGGGTATGGGTCAAGGCCGACGGTGGCGAACTGCCGGGGGTGATGAAGATCTTCCTGTCCGACGGCACGCTGGTCCAGGATTCGTGCTGGGAAACCCACCGGCTCAGCCAGTGGCAGATGACCTCCGACACCACCGTCAGCTGGAACGAGGACGGCATCGACGTCGCCGCCGAGATCGTCTCGGTCTCCTCCCGCGACCTGGTGCTGAGCGTCAGCCTCGGCAGCGAGGCGGTGGAGGAGCGTTATACCGCCGCAACCGTCCCCTGGGTCTGCCCCGACATGCCGACGCAATCGTGAGCCGGGCCGCCGCCAAGCCGTAACCCGCAGGTTACAGGATCACCTGCGTGCCGATCTCCACCACGCGCCCGGTCGGGATGTGGAAATACTCGGTGGCGTCGGTGGCGTTGCGCGCCAGCGTGATGAAGATCCGGTCGAGCCACAGCGGCAGGCCGCGCTTGGGCGAGGGCTTCAGCGACCGCCGGCTGAGGAAGAACGACGTCGACATGATGTCGAACTTCCAGCCGAGCTTGCGCGCCAGGGCCAGCGCCTTAGGGATATTCGGCGTCTCGATGTACCCGAAGGTGACAAGTACGCGATAGAACAGATCATTATAGGCGTCGATGCGCACCTTCTCCTCGTCCGGGACCCGCGGCGCGTTGGAAGTGAGGACGGTCAGGATGACGTTGTGCTCGTGCAGCACCTTGTAGTGCTTGAGGCTGTGCAGCAGCGCCGTCGGCGCCCCTTCGATGTCGCTGGTCAAAAAGACCGCGGTGCCCGGCACGATGGTGGGCTTCTTCTTGGCGAGGTTCTCGACCAGGAACTCGAGGGGAACTTCGTCGCGCCGGGTCTTTTCGCTGAGACGTTGGCGTCCGATGATCCACGTGCTCATGATGAGGATCAGCACCGCCCCGACCACTGCCGGCACCCACCCCCCTTGGGCGAATTTCGTGGCATTGGCGATGAAGAAGCTCAGGTCGATGGTCAGCATCGGCACGATGACGAGGATGGCGAAGATCACCCGCCACTTCCAGATTCGCCACATGACGATGAACAGCAGCAGGCTGGTTACAAGCATCTCCCCGGTCACGGCGATGCCGTAGGCGGCCGACAATGCGCTCGAGGAGCGAAACCCAAGCACCAGCAACACGACGGCCACCAGCAGCAGGCTGTTGATCTGCGGCATGAAGATCTGGCCGGCAAGCGTCTCCGAAGTGTGGCGGACGTCGAGGCGCGGCAGAATGTTGAGGTGCATGGCCTGGCGAGCCAGCGAGTAAGCGCCGCTGATCACCGCTTGGCTGGCGATTACCGTCGCCGCGGTGGCGAGCCCCACCATGGGCAACAGCGCCCATTCCGGCTGCATCTGGAAGAAGGGGTTGTCTGCCTGCTCGGTATGGCGCAGCGCGAACGCTCCTTGCCCGAAGTAATTGAGCAGCAGGCAGGGAAAGACCAGCGCCAGCCAGGCAAAGATGATCGGTCGCCGGCCGAAATGACCGAGGTCGACGTAGAGCGCCTCGGCGCCAGTCACCGCAAGGAACACGGCGCCAAGCACGACGACCGCAACCGCCGAATGCGCGAAAAGGAAGCGCACAGCGCTGAGCGGGTTGATGGCCAGCAGCACCTCGGGAGCCTGCACGATCTGGCTCAGCCCCGAGACCCCGAGGGACACGAACCACACCGCCATGATCGGCCCGAAGACCGTCGACACGGTGGTGGTGCCGAAGCGCTGCACCATGAACAGCCCCAGCAGCACAACCACGGTCAGGGGGACGACCCATGGCGACAGCGACGGAGCCACGATCTCCAGACCCTCAACGGCGGACAGCACCGAAATTGCAGGCGTGATGATGGCGTCGCCGAAGAACAGCGAGGCCCCGACCACGCCGAGCGCGAGCACCCAGACCGGACGCCGGCTGAAGGCCTTGCCCGCCAGCGTCATGAGCGAGAGCGTGCCGCCCTCACCATTGTTGTCGGCCCTGAGAACGAAGCCGACATACTTGACCGTCACCACCAGGATGAGCGCCCAGACGATCAGCGACAGCAGGCCGAGAATTTCGGTCGCCGACGGGACGCCGCTGCCGCTGGCATGCAACGCCTCGCGAAAAGCGTAAAGCGGGCTGGTCCCGATATCGCCGTAGACGACGCCGAGGGCGCCGAGCACGAGGAGCGGGAATATCTTGCTGTCGTGGCTGGCCTGATCGGTCGCTACGGCGCCGGCATCGGTGCCGGACGTGTTCGCATGCGTCATATGCCTTCGCTCGACCCTGTTATGGGGTGCGCGGGTCTCTACACCTTCGTGCACCCCCGCTCAACCGCAAAGAGGGCGAGACGCACCGCGATCGGGGCTGGACAGGCATGCAGCCGGGGCATGGCATGCGGCAAAACGGGCGGCGGTAGGCCCGCCGCCCCGGCTCGGGGGGAAAGGAGAGAACTCCCCGCGACTATGCGGCTTCGGCCTGCGCCTGGTCCTCTTCGCGCGCCGCCTTGGTGGCGCTGGTCCACCAGACGAGGTTATCGAGCAGGTCGGGCACGAACGGGTCGAAGCTGGCCTTCACGTCGTCCCAGCTCTTCTGGCCCATGAAGACCGAGAAGAACTCGGAGCCGCCGATATGGATGGACTGGCGCACGGGCGCCGCCTGCAGCTCGTTGAACACGGTACGCAGGTGCTCGACGGCGCGGGCACCGCCCACCGAGCCATAGGCCACGAATGCCACGGCCTTCCGCACGAAGGGCGTGTAGGCCCAGTCGATGGCGTTCTTCAGCGCGCCGGGGATGGAGCGGTTGTACTCCGCGCTCACGACGATGTAGCCGTCGAACTCCTTGAGCTTGGCCTGCCAGCGGGCGGCCTCGGGGTTCGGCGTCGGCATCCAGGCGTCCGACGCCGCGGCGTCGAACAACGGCAGCTTGTAGTCGGCGAGATCGACGATCTCGACGTCGATATCGTTGCGCGCCTTGGCGTGGTCGGCGATCCACTGCGCCGGCTTGTCGCCGAAGCGCGTCGGGCGGACGCTGCCGATGATGACTGCGATCTTGGGTTTGGACATTCTCTGGCCTCCAGTATCAAATCGTAACTGGGGCTCAATATGTGCCTTGCGGGAGGCCGCACAAGCAGGCACGGGTGCGACCCGGAGACACAGCCGGTTCACCCGGCAACCGCCCGGGCGCCAAGGAACACTACTGTATCCTTTTATAAATCAACGTCTTATGGGCGAATGCGACCGGCTGCCGGCACGGATTTGCCCCCGCTGTTGCGGCAGCGAGAAGCACCGTTCGAGAATATTGACCGATGGGGTCAGCGCAGGCCGAAGGCATAGGCCCAGGCGAGCACCCCGAGCCCCTCCTCGGTCAGTTCGGGGTGCCGCAGCCGCATCTGCTCGGTGGCCCGCTCGGTGACGCTCTTCCTGCTGCGTTTACCCTCGTCGGGCAGCGGGAACTGCATTTCCAGATACAACAGCAGGATGCGTTCCCTGAGGTCAGCGGCCGCCGCCGCCCCGAACTGTGCGACCAGGTCGGCCGTGCGGGCGCGCGGAAACGACGAGGTGCCGAACCCGGTATAGACGGCCAGGGCGCGGTTGATCGGGTCCTCGACCATGTCCGCGGCGAAAGCGTGTGGGGAAGTCACTTGGCTCATGGCGCGAACATATCTGCTTCCCCTGCGGGAGCGGAAGCCGGACGGATGGCCATCCCGCGCGGATGCCTAAGCAATCGCTAGGGCATTGCGCGGAAAATCGCGGCGCTGTTTTCCAGTTCGGAAACGGATGCCTAACTGCACGCCGCAATATACTTGCGGACCGCCTCGGCGTAGCCATAGAGCAGCGCATCGGCGGTCAACGCGTGGCCGATCGAGACCTCGGCGAGATCGGGAATCGCGGCCTTGAGCGGCGGCAAATTGACGAGCGTCAGGTCGTGGCCGGCATTGATGCCGAGCCCGACGGCCCGGGCTGCATCGGCCGCCGCCCTCAGCGCGGCGAGGTGCGCGGCGGCGATCTCCTCGACCAGCGCGCCGCCATACGGGCCGGTATAGAGCTCGACCCGGTCCGCCCCGACGTCCCGAGCCGCTTGGGGAACCGCCGGGTCGGCATTGATGAACAGCGACACCCGGATGCCCGCCGCCCGCATGCGCGCGATCGCCGGCAGCAGCACGGCGCGGTTGGCCTCGACGTTCCAGCCGTGGTCGGAGGTGGCCTGCAGCGGGTCGTCGGGGACAAACGTCACCTGGTCCGGTGCCGCCCGCTCGACCAGCGTCAGGAAATCGTCGGAGGGATAGCCCTCGATATTGTACTCGGCCGCCGGATAATCTTCGCGGATCAGCTTCTGCAGCTCGAACACGTCGGTGCGCCGGATGTGCCGCTCGTCGGGCCGCGGGTGCACGGTGATGCCGGCGGCGCCGGCGTCGAGCGCGATGCGCGCGATGCCGGTGACGCTGGGCCACGGCACGCTGCGCCGGTTGCGCAGCATGGCAACGGCATTGAGATTGGCGGACAGCTTGGTCATCGGCGCCCCCACGGCAGGAACGGGCAAGCACTAGCGCATCGCCGGCCCAGAGACCAATGCAACCTTCTGATGGCGCCGATCAGCACCGGCGATGCCTACGCCACCGGGGCCAGCCGGCGCCGGCGCTCGTCGAGCAGCACGACGGCGACGCCGCTCACCAGGATCAGGGCGATGCCGGTCAGCGCCAGCGCGTCGGGGACTGTGCCGAAGACCACGACGCCCGAGATCACCGCCCAGATGGTGAACATGTAGAAGAACGGCGCCACCGCGCTGGTCGCGCCGTAGCGGTAGGCAAGGAAGATGCACAAGTGCCCGATGGTGAGGAAGAAGCCGGAGGCCGAGAGGAACAGCAGGTGCTGCCACTGCGGTACCACCCAGCGCTCGAACAGCAGGTGGGCGACGAGCCCGCCCACCATGACAACGAGGATCGCGCCCAGCGCCACCACCGGCCCGGGCACATGGCCGGGCACCTTGCGCCCCACCATTTCGCGCAGCGCCGTCGCCGCCGCCATGGCGAAGCCGAGGAGAGCGTAGACCGAGATGCCCGCTTCGCCGGGCTGCGCCACCAGCATGGCGCCGAGGAAGCCGATGGCGATCAGCCCCATCCGCACCGCCCCGATGCGTTCGCCATAGACGAAGGCGACGCCGAGCAGCAGCAGCATCGGCGCCGTCTGCCCCAGTGCCGTGACGTCGGCGATCGGCATGTTGGCCAGCGCCACGATGAAGCACAGCACGGCCAGCAGTTCCATGCCGTTGCGCGCCAGCACCCACTTGTCGGCGACCTGCCCCACCGCCCTGAGATTGCCGGTCAGGATCACCAGCGGCAGGCTCCACAGCGTCGCCACCAGCCCGCGGATGAACAGCACCTGGAAGGGCGGCAGCCCTTCGGTCGACAGCTTGAGGAAGGTGTCGCAGACGACGAACGCGGCCGAGGCCGCGATCATCAGCGCGATGCCGCGGAGATTGGATGTGTGATGCATGGGAAACCCGAGGACAGACGGGCCAACACAGAGGATCAAACGGCCCGCTCGTCAAGAGGCCCGGCGTTTCCCCCAGGACCCTACATGCCCTCCGGGCCGCGTGAGATCGCGGCGAGCCCGGTCCGCACCACCTCGACCAGCCCGAGCGGCACCATCAGCGAGATGAACTGGTCGATCTTGGTCGGCTTGCCGGTCACCTCGAAGACGAAGCTCTCCGTCGTCGCATCGACCACCTGGGCGCGGAAGGCATCGGCCAGCCGCAGCGTCTCGACGCGGTGCTCGCCCACCCCGGCGACCTTGACCAGCGCCAGCTCGCGTTCCAGCGACTTGCCCTCGGCGGTGAGGTCGTGGACCTTGTGCACCGGCACCAGCCGCTCGAGCTGCAGCTTGATCTGCAGCAGCACCTTGGGGGTGGCGACGGTGACCACCGTGATCCGGCTCAGCCCCTTCTCGTGCTCGGTCTCCGAAACCGTCAGCGAATCGATGTTGAAGCCGCGCGCGGCGAACAGCCCGACGATGCGGGCGAGGATGCCCGGCTCGTTGTCGACCAGCACCGACAATGTGTGCCGTTCCGGCACCTGGGTTTCCGCGGCGAGGAAATAGGCCGAGCCGCTCGGCTGCAGATGTGCGTTCATGTTGCCCGTTCCTCCGTTACACCAGCTGCCGGCCGGCGGCGTCGATCACCGCCCCGATATCGTCCTTGAAATCGGGCAGGATCATCTCGTTGTGCGGCTTGCCCGAGGGGATCATGGGCAGGCAGTTCTCATGCTTCTCGACCACGCAGTCGAACAGCACCGGCCGCTTGACCTTGATCATCTCGGCGATGGCGTCGTCGAGCTCGGCCGGATCCTCGCAGCGGATGCCGACCCCGCCATAGGCCTCGGCGAGCTTGACGAAATCGGGCAGGCTCTCCGAATAGGAGTGCGAGTAGCGCCCGCCATGCAGCAGTTCCTGCCACTGGCGCACCATGCCCATGCGCTCGTTGTTGAGGATGAAGACCTTGATCGGCAGCTTGTACTGGATGGCGGTCGACATCTCCTGCATGGTCATCTGCACGCTGGCTTCCCCGGCGATGTCGATGACCAGCGCGTCCGGATGCGCCACCTGCACGCCGATGGCGGCGGGCAGGCCGTAGCCCATGGTGCCGAGCCCCCCCGAGGTCATCCAGCGGTTGGGCAATTCGAACGGGAAGTGCTGGGCCGCCCACATCTGGTGCTGGCCCACCTCGGTGGTGACGTAGACGTCGTGCCCCTTCGTCGCCTCGTACAGCCGCTTGATGGCGTGCTGCGGCTTGATCACCGTCGTCGAGTTGCGGAAGCCCAGGGAGTTGCGGGCGCGCCAGGTCGCGATCTCCCCCCACCACGGCGCCAGCGCCTCGCTGCGCGGCTGGTTGGTACGGCTGCGCCAGATGCGCACCATCTCGTCGAGCACCCAGCCGCAATCGCCGATCACCGGCAGGTCGACGACGACGTTCTTGGAGATCGAGGCCGGGTCGATATCGACATGGATCTTCTTCGAATTGGGCGAGAAGGCATCGATGCGTCCGGTGATGCGGTCGTCGAAGCGCGCCCCGATGCAGATCATCAGGTCGCAATCGTGCATCGCCATGTTGGCTTCGTAGGTACCGTGCATGCCGAGCATGCCCAGCCACTGCGGATCGGAGCCCGGGAAGGCGCCGAGCCCCATCAGCGTCGAGGTCACCGGAAAGCCGGTGAGCGCAGCCAGCTCGCGCAGCCGCTCGGACGCCTCCGGCCCGGAATTGATGACCCCGCCGCCGGTATAGAACACCGGCCGCTCGGCCCTGAGCATCCACTCGACCGCCGCCTCGACGGCGGCGACGTCGCCATCGCGGTGCGGCTTGTAGCTCTTGTGGAACGTCGTCTCCTCGGGCCTGAGATAGGTGCCGAGCGCGAACTGCACGTCCTTGGGGATGTCGACCACCACCGGCCCTGGACGGCCGCTGGTGGCGATGTGGAAGGCCTCGTGCAGCACGCGCGGCAGATCGGCGACGTTCTTGACCAGGTAGTTGTGCTTGGTGCAGCTGCGCGTGATGCCGACGGTGTCGCATTCCTGGAAGGCGTCCGAGCCGATCAGCGGGTTCGGCACCTGCCCGGTGATGCACACCATCGGGATCGAGTCCATCAGCGCGTCGGTCAGCCCGGTGACGGAATTGGTCGCCCCCGGCCCCGACGTCACCAGCACGACGCCGCATTTGCCGGTCGAGCGCGCGTAGCCCTCGGCCATGTGCGTGGCGCCCTGCTCGTGGCGCACGAGGATGTGCCGCACCGTCTCCTGCTGGAACAGGGCGTCGTAGATCGGCAGCACGGCGCCGCCGGGATAGCCGAAGATATGCGCCACCCCCTGGTCGATCAGCGCCTGGATCACCATCTCCGCGCCCGTCATCTGCTCTGCCATAGCTTCCGTTCCTTCCTGCCCGCGGCTCCCGCCGCAATTTCAACCCGCCCACCGGCGGCACACCCTCCCCCTTGCGGGGAGGGTTGGGGAGGGGGTGGCCCCGCCCCGTCATCCCCGGACGCCGCGCAGCGGCGATCTCGGGGACCCATCCTTCCCGCGGCTCCCGCCGCGATCTCTCCCCCGCCGCCATCCCTCCCCCTCGTGGGGAGGGGGGACCACGCGAAGCGTGGTGGGTGGGGTGGGGCCGCGAAACCCCGGCCCCGCCGGAATTTCGGCAATAAAAAAGGCCCCATTCGGGACCTCATTTTCGGCGCACCAGATCAGCGCGGGGACCTACCCCACGTGCTCGATGCGCCGACCTACTACGAGAATGCTCCGCACGAAACGTGCTCCAATTTGCCTGAGGGGAATTGATAGGGGGAGGACAAAGGCGGTGTCAAGGGCCAAGCGAGTGAAGATGATGCCGCACCCGTGCCCACTGTCCCGAGCATGTCCCAGGCCTTGCTCTTCACTTCACCGGATCATGCCCCCAGTTCATCAGACTCCAGCGCCACCTCGTATTCATCACATCCCCGCGCGGGCGCTGCTTCAAGTGGCGGGCGACGTAGCCGGCGACCTTGCGCATGTGCCGGTAGTCGTCCTCGCTCAGCGCCGCCTCGGGCGTTCGCATGATCTCCAGAATCCGCCGGCCGGAGGCGTGGCCGACCGATTCCACCCCCGGCGGCCGGTCCTTGGGCCAGCCCACGACCCGGCTCGGCGCCGTCTCGAGCCAGCTGGCGAGATCGGCCGTGTCCATGTTCACGGCCGCCCGGAAGCGCCGGGTGATCTCGTCGCGCTCGTCCTCGTCCATGCCGGCCTCCACTGTTTGCATGATGCAGATACGGGCGGCGGCCGCGACCGGTTTCAGCACGCGGCCGCTTGACGCAGGTCAAGGCCGCGTCGCCGGCGGGCGCCACACTCCGCCCGGTCGCGCAGCAAGGAGCCCCGCATGGAACGTCGCATCCAGATTCATCAGACGCTGTCGCTGGGCGGGCTGTGGTTTGCCGGCTGGCTGTTCACCATCGGCTATCTGAAGCTCGATTTCTGGCTGGGGCTGCTCGGCCTCATCGTCTGGCCGTATTTCCTCGGCAGCCACTTCGCCGCCCCGGCGTGAGGCGGCGCTAACCCGCGGCGAGAATCGCGACCAGCGCGTCGCGGGTCGCCGGCGGCGCGAGGCCGCGCGGCAGCCAGACATGCATGTCGAGGAAGTAGCCGGTAAGGGCGAAGGCGGCGGCGAGGTCGTGCGGGCCGGACACCGGGCCGCGGCCGATCAGGAATTGCGGCAATTCCAGCAGCCGGCCCAGATAGGGGGCGGCGGCGGCGAGGCTCACCGCCCGGCCCGATTTCGGCGAGACGTGCGTGAGATTGTCGGTGACCCCGGTGGCGGCGCAGCTCGACAGGTCGAGCCCGAAGCCCAGGTCGTCGAGCAGAGTGAGCTCGAAGCTGGCCAGCGTCGCGCCCAGCTCGAGCGGCGTGCGCTCGCCCTCGAGCGCGTGCACGGCGAGCCCGAGCAGGCGGTCGTGCGGGAAGCGCTCGGGCAGCAGCCGCAGATGATCGCACAGCAGCTGGCTGGCGTAGAGCCGCGTGCGGTCGGCGATGAGGGTCGCGGCGCGCGCGTGGATGAGTTCGACGGCGAAGGTGCCCAGGTGCTCCTCCAGCCGCGCCCGCCAGGTGAGCTGGACGATATTGCCCGGCTGCAGTGTTGCGGCGAGTTTCGGCGAACGGCCGCCGCGTACCAGGCCGAGATGGCGCCCCCTGCCCTCGACCATGACCTCCGCGATGACGCTGGTCTCGCCGTGGCGGCGTACGCCGATGATCAGGCCTTCACCGGTCCATTGCATCTTGCTCAGCCTTCGCCAGGCTACAGTCGGGCCTCCCTCCCCCATGAGGGAACGAGGGAGGGGGTCGGTCAGTCGGCACACAGGCACTGCACAACCCCCACCCCCAACCCCTCCCCTCAAGGGGGAGGGGAGCCAGGCTGCAGGGCGGGTGGTCATGTCAATGCGGGTACTCCAGCCCCATCTCGCGGTAGCGCTCGGGGTCGTCGCCCCATTTGCCGCGCACCTTGACGAAGAGGAACAGGTGCACCGGCACCTCGAAGATGTCCATCAGTTCCCTGCGGCTTTCGGCGCCGATGGCCTTGATGGTCTGGCCGCCTGCCCCCAGCACGATCTTCTTGTGGGTGTCGCGGGTGACGTAGATCACCTGGTCGATGCGGTAGGAGCCATCCGGCTGGATGGTGAATTTCTCGGTTTCGACCGTGGTGTTGTAGGGGATCTCGTCGTGGATGCGCAGGAACAGCTTTTCGCGTGTCACCTCGGCCGCGGTCAGCGCCAGCGACAGGTCGGTGAGTTGGTCCTCGGGGAAATGCCAGGGACCGGACGGGATGCGGTTTGCGGCCCAGGCGAGAAAATCCCTGACGCCGTCGCCCTTGAGTGCCGAGAGCATGAAGGTCTGCTCGAAGGCGAGGCGTCCGTTGAGGGCGGCGGACAGCGCCAGGAGCTTCTCGCGCTTGATCAGGTCGATCTTGTTGAGGATCAGCACCTTGGGGTGCGGGATGCCGGCGAGGCCTTCAAGCAGCGAATCAAGTTCCTCGGTCATCCCTCTTTCGGCATCGACGATAAGGGCGACGAAATCGGCATCGCCGGCACCGCTCCACGCGGCCTCGACCATGGCCCGGTCCAGCCGCCGCCTGGGCGCGAAGATGCCGGGGGTGTCAATGAAGACGATCTGCGCCTCGCCCTCGGTGACGACGCCGCGGATCTGGGCGCGGGTGGTCTGCGCCTTGTGGGTGACGATCGACACCTTGGTGCCGACGAGGGCGTTGAGCAACGTCGACTTGCCGGCGTTGGGGGCGCCGACCAGGGCGACGAAGCCGCAGCGGGTGCGTTCCGGTTCGGTGTTCATAGCGTTTCGCGCCAGACTTTCTCGCGCACGAGGAAGCGCTCGGCGGCCTTGTGCTCGGCCAGCTTCTTCGAGGGGCCGGAGGCGGTGGCGGCGTCGAACGCGCCCAGCCGCACCGAGATGGTGAACATCGGCGCGTGATCGGGGCCGGTGCGCTCGACCTCGACATAATTGGGCGGCTCGAGGCCGCGCGCCTGGGCCCATTCCTGCAGCGTCGTCTTGGCGTCGGCGCGCTCGGTGCCGGCCTGCCCGAGATGCTCGCCCAGCAGCCGCTCGATGACCTCGAAGGCGCGCCCGAGCCCGCCATCGCAGTAGATGGCGCCGATGACCGCCTCGGTGACATCGCCCAGGATCGCTTCCTTGTCGGCGCCGCCGGTGCGCGCCTCGCTCTCGCCGAGATTGAGCTCGGAGCCGAGATCGAGCTCGCGGGCAATGGCGGCGCAGGTCTCCTTGCGCACGAGGGTATTGAGCGCGCGGCTGAGTTCCCCCTCATTGGCCTTGGGGAACCGGCGATACAGCATGTCGGCGACGACCAGCCCGAGGACGCGATCGCCGAGGAACTCCAGCCGCTGGTAGGAGCGCTCGACGCGCTTGGCCGGCGATACGGCGCTCGAATGGGTGAGCGCGCGATCGAGCAGGTCCGGATCGGCAAAGCGGTAGCCCAGGCGGGCCTGCAGCCGCTCGTGCGCCCGGCGCCTGTGCATCAGGAGTGGACGGGCTGGAACATCCGGTCCCAGCGCACATTCGCCGGCCACTCCCACAGCAGCCACGGCGCGATGTTGTTCCGGATCGAGAAGAAGCGGACCTCGGCCTTGCCGATGAAATTGCCGAACGGCACGTAGCCGACCTGGTTGAGCACGCGGCTGTCCGCCGACCGGTCGCGGTTGTCGCCCATCATGAAATAGTGCCCGGCCGGGACGCGGTACTCGCTGGTGTTGTCGAGATACTCGTTGTCCGAGATTTCCTGGATGATGTGGGTGACGCCGCCGGGCAGCGTCTCCCGGTAGACGGTGACGGGCACGGTGCGCCCGGTGCTGTCGGCATCCTCGGCCGTGCCGATCTGCTCGCGCGGGACGACGGCGCCGTTGATGTAGAGGCGCCCCTGCTGCATCCGGATGGTGTCGCCCGGCAGGCCGATCACGCGCTTGATGTAGTCCTCGCCGGTGATCTCGTTGCGGAACACGGCGATCTCGCCGCGCTGCGGCTCGCCGAAGGCGAGCAGGCGGCCGTTGAAGGGCAGCGGCAGCGGAAACGAGTACTTGCCGAAGCCCCAGGTAAACTTGGAGGCGAGGAAGTAGTCGCCGATCATCAGCGTCGACTGCATCGAGCCCGTGGGGATGGAAAACGGCTGATACAGGAAGGTACGGAAGACCAGGGCGATAAGGAGCGCCTCGACGATGACCACGATGGTCTCGCGCAGTTCGCTCTTGCGCGCCTTCTTGTCGGCTTTCGACACGGATTGGCTCATGGGTTCCTGCCTTGCGGGGATTGTGGTTACGGGAGCGCGGCCCGGTGGTCAACAGGCAGCGCCTCGATGATGACGAAGGCCTGCGCCAATCCGCCGTCGTCGGTGATGCTCAGGTGGATATGTGGTGCGTGCCCCTCCGGCACAAGCCGGGCCAGCATGCGGGCGGCGCCGTTGGTCAGGTGCATGGTGGGCTTGCCCGAGGGAAGGTTCACCACCCCCATGTCACGCCAGTAGACGCCGAAATTGAGGCCGGTGCCCAGTGCCTTGGCGCACGCTTCCTTGGCGGCGAAGCGCCGCGCATAGGAGGCGGCGCGCTGGGCGCGGCGGTCGGACTTGCGCCGCTCGGTCTCGGTGAAGCAGCGTTCGGTGAAGCGCGTGCCGAAGCGCTCCAGGGTCTTGGCGACGCGGGAAATGTCGGTGAGATCGTTGCCAATGCCGACGATCATGGCTTTGCCCCACCGCGCGGGCGGAGGTGCTGTTCCGGGTTCGCAGCCACCATCACTTCAGGCCACTTGCGCCCGGCTGCATCGCGGCAATCGCCAGATCGGGCGGCGGCCGGGCGGCGGGTTCGGCGTGGACCGGGGACTTCCTGGGTAATCACGCGCTTTCCTTCTGTTCGTCGTCCGGGCCCCATTCGAGCTTCGACAACGCCCTCGCCTCAGCGATGGTGGCCCGCTGCACCCCAGACAACCCCGGGGTCAACTTGAGCGTTGCCAGCACATCGGTGAGCTGGGCGAGGTCGCGCACCTCGATCTCGAAGATGAACTTGTGGAAATCCGGCGAGGCGATCCGCATCGACAAATTATGGATGTTGGCCTCGCACGCGGCAATGGCGGAGGACACCTGCGCCAGCGTGCCGGGCCGGTTGACCGCCAGCATGGTGATGACGCACTTGTGGTTGCGCTCCTCGCGGCCGGCCACATCCCAGCGCACGTCGATCCAGGCGACGTCGGCATCGTGCAGGGCCACCAGCGCGTCCGAATGGATGGGGTAGACCATGAGCGGCGCGTCCGGCGTCATGATGCCGACGAGGCGGTCGCCCGGGACCACACCCTCGGGCGAGACGTCGACAGAGGTGTTGAAGTCGAGCTGGGCGAGCGCCGTCTTGGCGCGGACGCCGGCACGCTGGCCGCCGGGGACGCGGAAGCGGAACATGTCGGCCTGGCGCAGGGCGAACCAGCCCTCGGCCTTGTTGGCCACGGGCAGGTCGATCTTCTTGTGGCGGCGGCGCTTGATCCCCTTGACCGCGGCAGCCTCGGCGCCCAGCGCCTCCGACCCGATCTTGCCTTCGCCGACGGCGACGAGCAGCTCGCGCCGGCCCGGCACGCCCAGGCGCTCCGCCAGCGCCCTCGATTCGGCCTCGTTGAGGTCGATCCCCTCGCGCTCGAGCACGACGGACAGGACGTGCTCGCCGAGCGCGAAAGCGCGCTGCTGCGCCGCCTGGCGCACGGCGCGGCGAATGGCCGAGCGAGCCTTGCCGGTGGCCGCGATGTTCTCCCAGTTGGAGGGAGGCAGGTGGTTCTGGTCGCGGATGATCTCCACTTCGTCGCCGCTGCGCAGCTGAGTAACGAGCGGCATGATGGCGCCGTTGATCTTGGCGCCGACGCAGGTGTCGCCGATGTCGGTGTGCAGCGCGTAGGCGAAATCGATCGGCGTCGCCCCGCGTGGCAGGGCGATGAGCCGGCCGCGCGGGGTGAAGCAGAACACCTGGTCCTGGAACAGCTCGAGCTTGGTATATTCGAGGAAGTCCTCGGTGGAGGAGCCGCTGGTCAGATGCTCGATGGTCGAGCGCAGCCAGGCGAAGGCCTTGCTCTCGCTCTCGAGCTTGTGCAGGTCCCCGGCCGCCCCCTCCTTGTAGAGGGCGTGGGCGGCGATGCCGAATTCGGCCACGCGGTGCATTTCCTCGGTGCGGATCTGCAGCTCGGCGCGCTGCCGGCCCACGCCGACGATGGTGGTGTGGATGGAGCGGTAGTCGTTGGCCTTGGGGACGGAAATGTAGTCCTTGAAGCGGCCGGGCACGACCTTCCAGTTGGTGTGGACGATCCCCAAAGCCCGGTAGCACGCCTCGACCGAGGCGACGATGATGCGGAAACCGATCATGTCGGAGAGCTGCTCGAGGGCGATCGACTTGCGCTCGATCTTGGTGGCGATCGACCACGGCGACTTGACGCGGGCACTGACCTTGGCCTCGATCCCCTCCTCCTTGAGCTTCTGGGCGAGCTCGCGGCTGATGGTGGCGATGGTCTCGGAGAACTCCGACTGCATCTCCTCGAGGCGCCGGGTGATGGCCTCGTAGTGATCCGGCTGCAGCACCTTGAAGGCGAGGTTCTCGAGTTCGGAGCGCATGTCCTGCATGCCCATGCGGCCGGCGAGCGGCGCATAGATCTCCATCGTCTCGGTAGCGATGCGCTTGCGCTTGTCCTCGGGCATGAAGCCGAGCGTGCGCATGTTGTGCAGGCGGTCGGCGAGCTTGACCAAGAGCACGCGGATATCGGCGGAGATGGCGAGCAGCAGCTTGCGCAGGTTCTCCGCCTGCGCTTCCTCGCGGCTGACGAGGTTGAGCCGCTCGATCTTGGTCAGCCCGTCGACGATGGCGCCGATATCCGCCCCGAACAGCTGGTCGATTTCCGCCCGCGTGGCGTCGGTATCCTCGATGGTGTCGTGCAGCAGGGCGACCGCTATGGTCGAGTCATCGAGCTTGAGTTCGGTGAGGATGGCGGCGACTTCGAGCGGATGGGCGATATAGGGGTCGCCCGAGGCACGCTTCTGGCTGCCATGCTTCTGCATGGCATAGACATAGGCCTTGTTCAAAAGCGCCTCGTCGGTATTCGGGTTGTAGGCCTGCACCCGCTCGACGAGTTCGTACTGACGCATCATTCCAGAGCCGCACTCCCCGCGGCGCCTACGCGGCCATCATGTCCGGCAAACAAAAAGGGCGTCGGCATTGGCCCGACGCCCACGCACTTATAAGCCAGATTGGCCGAGGATCAATCGTCGCGGCGCTCAGGCGGCGCAAGGCTCTCGATGCCGCGCAGCAACTCGTCCTCGCTCATGGTGTCGAAGGTGTCGCTGTCCTCGTCGGCATTGGCATCCAGCAGCGGCGCCGCATGCTTTTCGGGCTCGTCCACCTCGACATATTTCTGCAGCGAGTGGATGAGGTCCTCGCGCAAGTCCTCCGGCGAAATCGTGCCGTCCCCGATCTCGCGCAGCGCGACCACCGGGTTCTTGTCATTGTCGCGGTCGACGGTGATCGCCGCGCCGGCAGAGATCATGCGGGCGCGGTGGGCAGCCATCAGCACCAGGTCGAAGCGATTGTCGACCTTCTCGATGCAGTCTTCAACGGTGACGCGGGCCACGTACGTCTCCAGGGTTTGTCATGGAATGAACGGCCCACATACATGAGCGGGCGGCCAAGTTCAAGGATTTCCGGCGCCGGCGACCGCACGGCCGCCCCGGCTCGGCGCGATGCCACGCGAGGCGCGGCCCGGGCGCAGACCGGCCGATAGCGACCAAAGTCTCCATGCGGCGGCCGAACTCTCGACCGTAACAATCGCGCCGAAGGCGTGCTCTAGGTGGTGCGTGCAGGCTCGGGAGCCGCTGTTTTTGCTGTTGCAAACTGCTACGTTTAAGTGCGTACTGCCTTGCCTTCGGCATCGTTTGCCTCAACTTGAGCCGTTCGCAGATATCACTGCCCCCGCGAAAGTATTATGC
>NZ_DASWVV010000168.1:0-22472 GCF_036406155.1 Devosia sp.
ACCCTGGCCGGGCTCGAGGCCATGGGCGGGATCGAGAGGCGGGACGGCGCGAGCGGCCGCTCGCCCGGGCTCCATCTCAGCGCGCGGGCGCGCGCGACGCTGCCGCGGGCCCTCGACATCGCCGCGGCGATCGACCGGCGCGCGCTGGCCGGCTACGGGCGCACCGAGCGGGCGCTGCTGCTCGACCAGCTGGCGCAGCTGGGCCGGGCCGCCTCCGGGGAGTGACGAGGGGCCGCGGGCCGGCCTTTTCGCTTGCGCTTCGGCGGCTGCGCCCCTATACAGCCGACTTCTCCGGGCCGCCCGGCCGAAAGGCATGCCGTGGCGGTTTCGAATGCGTGGTTCCGCCTGGAACCACCCTCACGTTACAGGGAATGCAAAATGCCCAAGATGAAGACCAAGTCAGGCGCCAAGAAGCGCTTCAAGATGACTGCGAGCGGTCGCGTCAAGTCCGGCGTCGCAGGCAAGCGGCACCGGCTGCTGAACCACTCCGGGGACTACATCCGCCAGAACCGCGGTACCAAGGTGCTCAGCAAGGGCGATGAGAACCTCGTCAAGTGGTACATGCCGTACAACCGCTGAACGTAGCTCCCGGAAGGAACCTGACCCATGTCACGCGTTAAAAGAGGCGTTACCGCCCACGCCCGTCACAAGAAGATCCTGAAGCAGGCCGAGGGCTATTACGGCCGCCGCAAGTCGACGATCCGCACCGCCAAGGCCGCCGTCGACAAGGCCGGCCAGTACGCCTATCGCGACCGCCGCAACAAGAAGCGCAATTTCCGCGCGCTGTGGATCCAGCGCATCAACGCCGCGGTGCGCGCCCACGGGCTGACCTATGGCCGATTTATCGACGGCCTCAGCAAGGCTGAGGTTGCCGTCGACCGCAAGGTGCTCTCCGATCTCGCGATCACGGAGCCCCAGGCGTTCGCCGCCCTGGTCGCACAGGCCAAGCAGGCGCTGGGCTATCTGGAGGAGGTCGAGGCGACCACCCATTCCAGGGTCACCGCCTAACCACCGCTGCCTTACTGAGGCCCGACCGAAGCCTTGCGCCGCCCCCGGGGGTGGCGCGGGGCTTTTGTGTTTGTTACCCATTGCCCGCTCCCGAGAAACGGAATTCTGCCATGTCCCTACAAGCCCGGATCGAAACGCTGCGCGCTGACCTGGCCGCCGCCATCGAGGCGGCCCCGGGCGCCGAGGAAGTCGAGGCGGTGCGCATCGCCGCGCTGGGCAAGAAGGGCTCGGTCTCGGCCCTGCTCGCGTCGCTCGGCACCATGGACCCCGAGGAGCGCCGGAGCGCGGGGCCCGCGATCAACGGGCTCAAGAGCGAGGTCGCGGCGCTGATCGAGGCGCGCGCCGCCCAACTGCGCGAACAGGCGCTGGCGGCGCGCCTTGCCGCCGAGCGCGTCGACGTCACGCTGCCGGTGCGGCCCGCCCCCACGACGACCGGCCGCATCCACCCGGTGAGCCAGGTGATCGACGAGATCACCGCCATCTTCTCGGACATGGGCTTTTCCATCGCCGAGGGGCCGGACATCGAAACCGACTACTACAATTTCACCGCGCTCAACTTCCCCGAGGGGCACCCGGCGCGCGAGATGCACGACACCTTCTTCATGGCCCCCGGCGCCGACGGGGTGAAGAAGGTGCTGCGCACGCACACCTCGCCGGTGCAGATCCGGGTGATGCAGAAGAGCAACGAGAAGCCGGGTGCTCCCTACCTGACGCCGGCAATGGACCCGCCCATCCGCGTGGTCATCCCCGGCCGCACCTACCGGCACGATTCGGACCAGACCCACACCCCGATGTTCCACCAGGTCGAGGGGCTGGTGATCGACAAGTCCAGCCATATCGGGCAGTTGCGCTGGGTGCTCGAGGAGTTCCTCAAGGCCTTCTTCGAAGTCGGGCACGTCACCACGCGCTTCCGGCCGAGCTTCTTTCCCTTCACCGAGCCGTCGATGGAGGTCGACGTGCAGTGCGACCGCTCCGGCAACGAGGTCAGGATCGGCGAGGGCAGCGACTGGCTCGAGATCCTGGGCTGCGGCATGGTGCATCCCAACGTGCTGCGCAATTGCGGACTCGATCCCGACGTCTACCAGGGCTTCGCCTGGGGCATGGGCATCGACCGGCTGGCCATGCTCAAATACGGCATGCCGGACCTCAGGGCCTTCTTCGACGCCGACAAGCGCTGGCTCGACCATTACGGCTTCCGCCCGCTCGACCTGCCGACGCTGTTCGGGGGGCTGAGCAGCTGAGCCAGATGAGCGAACCGGAGGGTATCACCACCTACGTGGTCACCGATATCGAGGCGGACGGGCCGAGCCCGCTCGCCAATTCCATGCTGAGCTTTGCCTCGGTCGCCTGCGACGTCACCGGCAAGGTCCTCGGCGAGTTCGAGGCCGTGCTGGCGCCGCGCCCCGACCGGCAGCCGAGCCCGGATACCATGGCGTGGTGGACGACGCAGCCGGAGGCCTACGCCGCGGCGACCGCCGATCCGGAGCCGGCCGAAACGGTGATGCCGCGCTACGCCGACTGGGTGGAGAGCCTGCCCGGCTACCACGTGTTTGCCTCGGCGCCGCTGATCTTCGACGGGCTGTGGATGGACCACTATCTCGAGATCTTCGCGGGCACGCGGGTGATGGGCGGCCCCTTCCGCACCCGCAAGATCTTCCGCGGCGGGGGCGTCTGCATCTACACCATGGCGGGGGCGCTGCGCGGCGCCGACTACCTCAAGTGGAGCATGGCCCGGGTGCCCGCCGAATGGTACGGCCACATCGAGCACACGCACAAGGCCATCGACGACGCCCGCGGCTTCGTCAACGTCCTCGCCCGCCTGTTCGCCATCTCCCAAGGCCTCGAAAAGCACGAGGCGACCGAAAGCATGTACAAATGAAGTTCACCCTCGACTGGCTCAAGGACCACCTCGAGACCGACGCCACCGCCGACCGGATCGCGGCCGACCTGACCATGGTCGGGCTCGAGGTCGAGGGCCTCGAGGACCAGGGCAAGGCACTCAAGGACTTCGTGGTGGCCAACGTCGTGGCGGCCGAAAAGCACCCCAATGCCGACAAGCTCAGGGTATGCAAGGTCGACGCCGGCACCGGGGAACTGATCGACGTGGTGTGCGGGGCGCCCAATGCGCGGGCCGGCTTGAAGAGCGTCTTCGCCTTCCCCGGTACCTGGATCCCCGGCTCGGGCTTCACCCTGACCAAGGGGGTCATCCGCGGCGCGGCCTCGAACGGCATGCTGTGCTCGGCCCGCGAACTCGAACTGGGCGACGATCACTCGGGCATCATCGAACTGCCCGGCGATGCCCCCGTCGGCACGCCCTACGCCGCCTATGCCGGCCTCGACGGCGTCGTCTTCGATCTCTCCATCACCGCCAATCGCGGCGACGCGGCGGGCGTGCTCGGCGTCGCCCGCGACCTCGCCGCCTACGGCACCGGCGTGCTCAAGAACGCCGCGGTGGCGCCCGTTCCTTCGCCGGGCGGGGCGAGCCCGATCCCCGTCGATCTGCGTTTCGGCCAAGACGAGCCGCGCGTGTGCCGCATGTTCGCCGGCCGGCTGATCAAGGGGGTGAAGAACGGCCCGTCGCCCGACTGGCTGCAGGCGCGGCTACGCGCCATTGGGCTGCGGCCGATCAATGCCCTGGTCGACATCACCAATTTCGTCTCCTTCGACCGGGCCCGCCCGCTGCATGTGTTCGATGCCGACAAGCTCACCGGCACGGTGCACGCGCGCATGGGCAGGGCTGGCGAGACCGTGCTGGCGCTCGACGGCAAGAGCTATGCGCTCGACCCCTCGATCTGCGTCATCGCCGACGACCGCGCGGCGCTCGGCATCGCCGGCATCATGGGCGGCGAGGAAACCGGCTGCACCGAGGCGACCGTCAACGTCTTCATCGAATGCGCCTGGTTCGAGCCTGAGGCCATCGCCGCCGCCGGCCGCAAGCTCGGCATCGTCTCGGACGCGCGCTACCGCTTCGAGCGCCATGTCGATCCCGAAGGCGTGATCCCCGGCATCGAACTTGCCGCGAAGCTGGTGAGCGAATTGTGCGGCGGCACGGTGTGCGAGACGGCGGTGGCCGGCGACGCCAGGGGTGCCGGAACCACGATCGATTTCCCGCTCGCCGAGGTCACGCGCCTGACCGGCCTCGTGGTGCCGCGCGAGGAGGCCGTCGGCGCGCTCACCCGGCTCGGCTTCACCGTCGAGGGCGACGGCGAGGTGGTGACGGTGCGGGTGCCGAGCTGGCGCCCGGACGTGACGCAGAAGGCCGACCTGGCCGAGGAGGTGATGCGCATCGTCGGCGTCGACAAGGTGCCGGTCGAGCCGCTGCCGCGGCTCTCGGGCGTGGCGCCGCGCATGCTGACCCCGATCCAGAACCGCCGCCGGCTGGCGCGCCGCACGCTGGCAGCGCGCGGGCTCGACGAGGCGGTGACGTGGTCGTTCATCCCCGCCGCCCAGGCCGCCCGCTTCGGCGGCGGCCAGGCCGAACTCAAGCTCGCCAACCCCATCGCGGCGGAACTGACCGACATGCGGCCCTCGCTGCTGCCCGGCCTGCTCGAGGCGGCGCGGCGCAACGACAATCGCGGCATGCCGGATCTCGCCGTCTTCGAAGTCGGCCAGGTGTTCCATTCGGCGCAGCCGGACGGGCAGCGCACCTATGCCACCGGCATCCGCGTCGGCACCGCCACGACCGACGGCGAGGGGCGGCACTGGCGCGGCGGCGCCCGCAAGGTCGACGTGTTCGATGCCAAGGCCGACCTCGCCGCCCTGCTCGACGCGCTCGGGCTCGATATCGACAAGGTGCAGCTGGTCGCCGAGCCCGCGGACTGGAGCCATCCCGGCCGGGGCGGGCGCATCCAGCTCGGACCGAAGAACGTCATCGGCTGGTTCGGGGAAATCCATCCCACGCTGCGCGCCGAGTTCGACCTGAGCGGCCCGGTAGCGGCGTTCGAAGTCGACCTCGATGCCGTGCCGGAGCCACGCCGCAGGCCGACGCGGGCCAAGCCGGCGCTGGACCTGCCGGACCTGATGCCGCTGAGCCGCGACTTCGCCTTCGTCGTCGATCGCGACGTACCGGCGGCGGCGATCCTCAAGGCGGCGCGCGGTGCCGAGAAGGCCCTGATCGCGGGCATCGACGTGTTCGACGTCTTCGAGGGCAAGCACCTGGGCGAGGGCAAGAAATCTGTCGCCATCGCGGTCACGCTGCAGCCCCGGGAGCGGACGCTGACCGACGAGGACATCGAGAAGGTGTCGGCCAGCATCGTTGCCGCGGTGACGCGGGCCACGGGGGGAGTGTTGCGCGCTTGAGCGAGGCCCGGCTGATCCGCGCCGATCATTCGCCGGCCTTCCTCGCTCCGGAAGGCACGCTCAAGCGCCTGCCGCGCCGCCCGGGCCTGAGCCGTCCGCCCGAGTTTTTCGCGCAGTTCGAGGACCGGGCCCTCGCCTATGACTGTTTCTGGCACGCCGATGGTGCGCGCATCCTGATCGTCGGCCCCCCGCCGATGAACCTTATGCCCGCGTGGCGCGCGGCGACGTACGCGGCCCTGCCTTCGGGGACGCGTCTCGCAC
Organism: Devosia sp.; assembly: GCF_036406155.1. GTDB lineage: Bacteria > Pseudomonadota > Alphaproteobacteria > Rhizobiales > Devosiaceae > Devosia_A. Next base: position 5,569 of record NZ_DASWVV010000168.1, read on the forward strand.
CTGTCTTCCACGTGTCGCTGTCGACCATGATCACCGAGCTTTCCGGCGCGCCTCCGGGCACCACCGCGGTGCGGCTGACAGTGGCCGAACAAAGCTTCGAACTCGCCGTGCAGCCGAACCACGCGGCCGACTTCGCCGGGCGCAAGGTCCTGTTCACCATGAGCAAGGACAACGATCTCGCCTGGATCGCCGAATGGGCGCGCTGGCACCAGCGTCTGCACGGCACCGACGCCGTCGTGCTGTTCGACAACGGCTCGAGCCGCTACGGCACGGGCGAGATCGAGAACACGCTGCTCGGGGTGCCGGGGATCGACAAGGTCGTGGTGCTGCGCTGGCCCTACGCCTATGGCATGACCGACCCCGCCCTGCGGGTCAACCCGTTCTACATCCTGTTCCTGCAGGTCTCCTCGATGAGCGTCGCGCTGCGCCGCTTCGCCCCGGCTGCCGCCGGCCTGCTCAACTGCGATATCGACGAGCTCGTCAGTACCCCGTCCGGAACCACGATCTACGAGCTGTGCGAGCGGTCGCGGCAAGGGCTGGTGGCGATGCGCGGGCGCTTCATGGAGGCCGAGGCCGATGCCGGGGTGGCGGCGGGGCAGAGGACGCATCGTCACTACACCAGCTATCTGGCCGACCCGAAGCGGGCCGCGTCCCGGCCGAGCAAATGGATCCTCGATCCGCGCAGGCCGTGGGTGCGAAGCCTGGCGGTGCATCCCTACATGCACTGGATCGAGCGCCGACCGTGGTTCGCCAAGACGATGCCGACCGACGTGTTCTACCGACACTTCCGCGGCATCAACACCAACTGGAAACAGCCACGGACGCAGGCGCGCCACGCCTCGCCCGACGAACTGGTGCAGGATGCCGAATTTGCGCGGCTGGTCATCGCCGATGCCTTCTAGGACCGGTGGCGCCCGACCCGACCGTCTCGAGCAGGGCCTGCGCGTCGCGACACTGGCCGTGCCCCTGGCATTGTCCTGCCTGACCGGGCTGCTGACGACCTACGCGATACTGCTCCTCGCCCTGCTCGCGCTCGTCGTCGTGCTGATCCGGCAGAGAAGCATTCCCTTCGATCCCGCCGGCAAGATGTTCGCGGCGGCATTCCTGGCCATCGCGGCCCTGTTTGCGATAAGTGCCGATGCCCCTGTCGACGTGCTGCTCGCCTTCAACTTCGTTGCCTTCCTCGCCTATGCACCGCTCGCGGCGCTGCTTGCGCGCGGCGCGGCCCCGGGCAATGCGGAGACCGTGGCACGCCTGGCGCTGGCCGGCGCAGCGATCGGCTGTGCCGTCAGCCTGGTGGAGGTCTACGTGCTCGGCGCGGCGCGCGCCGGCACGTTTGCCACCGACACCATCCGGCTGGGAGATACCGCGGTACTGCTGGGCTTCCTGTCGCTCATCGGCGTCGTGCAGGCGCGGGGCAAGGCGCGCTGGCCCTACCTGCTCGGACCGATCCTTGCGGCGGTCGTGGTGCTGCTCACCGGGGCGCGCGGCGCCATGATCGCCTTCCCGATTATGGTCTCGGCGGCCCTCATCCTGCTGATCCGCAACAAATCGATCGCCGTGGCCACGGGCGTGGGGGTGCCGCTGCTACTGGCAGGGGCGGCAGTGACGGGCCTGTTCGGCAGCGCCCGCCTCGCCTCGATCATGGGGTTCGTTGCCGACATCACCGCCGGCGAGCCCATCCGCGACGATGCCATCAGAATCCGCGTCGAACTCTACAAGGCGGGCTGGGAGGCCTTCCAGCAGTCCCCGTTCACGGGGCACGGCTGGGCGCGGCTGATGAGTTCTGTCGAGCCGTTCCTTGCCGACGCGGACAAGCAGCACGCCCAGTTGCCCCATCTGCACAACGAGTTGCTCAACTTCGCCGTGTTTGGGGGACTGGCCGGCGTCGCCGTCTACCTGGGGCTGATCGCAGCACCGATCGTGCTGACACTGCGCTCGGCGCGGGATTCGCAATATGGCGCCCGCCGCTTCGGCATCCTCATGCTGACGGCTGGCTACGTCGCCATGGGGCTTCCCGACACCATGCTGAGCTTCGAGCTGCATACTGCCTTGTACGTCGTCCTCGTGGCCATCCTGCTGGCCTATTGCCGGGACGCGCCCGGGCAGGCGCCGATGCGGGCCGCCGCCGCGGCGGCGCGATAGCGCGCCCTGTCGCCACCGCAGCGGGCGGCCCCGCCATCGGCTAGACTGGGGCGTCGATTCGCTCCGGGTCCTCCATGCCGCTCCTTTCCCCTGCCGTCCTGCCGGTGCTGCTGCTGATCGCTTCCAATCTGTTCATGACCACGGCCTGGTACGGACACCTCAAGTTCCCCTCGGCGCCCATGTGGGCGGCGGTGATGGCGAGCTGGGGCATTGCGCTCGTCGAATACTGGCTGGCGGTGCCCGCCAACCGCATCGGCTACGGCACCTATACGGCGGCCGAACTCAAGACCATCCAGGAGGTGGTCTCGCTCACCGTGTTCGTGGGCTTCGCCGTCTTCGTGCTCGGCGAGAAACTGACCTGGAACCACGGCATCGGTTTCGGCCTGATCGCGCTCGGCGCCTTCTTCATCTTCAAGGGGCCGCTGCGCTAGCCGGGACCGCCCCCCGGGGCGCCGCCTTCAGCCGCCGCCGAGGTAGGCAACGAAGCCGGCGGCGAGGCCGCGCAACAGCTGGCCGTAAAGGTCCTTCCCCGGCGCAAGGCGCGCTCCTTCGGGATCGAGCTCGCCGGCTCTGGCGGCGCTGCCCTCGAGTACGGCGGCAACGATCGCCGGTTCGAACTGCGGCTCGGCGAAGACGCAGGCGACGCCGCTCGCGGCGATCCTCGCGCGCAGCTCGCTGACGCGGCGCGCCCCCGGCATGGTGTCGGGGGTGACCGTGACCGCGCCGGCGGCGGTGAGCCCGAAGCGGCGTTCGAAATACTGGTAGGCGTCGTGGAAGACGATGAACGGCTTGTCTCGGACCGGCGCCAGGGCGGCCGCAAGCTCGGTGGTGAGCGCCGCAAGGTCGGTGCGCAGGACGCCGGCATTGCCGCGGTACGCCTGTGCGTGCTCGGGATCGGCTTCGGCCAGCGTTTCGGCGATGGCCTCGCCGAGCCGCGCGGCATTGGCGGGATCGAGCCAGAAATGCATGTCCGCCTCTGCGCCGTGCGCGTCCTCGCCGTCGGCGTGGTCGTCCGCGTGCGCTTCGAAGGCGCCGCCTTCGCGAATGGGCAGCAGTTCGATGCCGGGGGTGCGGGCCAGTTCGACCACGCGGGCGCCCGCCGCCAGGCCGTCGATCGCGCCCGCGAGAAAGAGTTCGAGTCCGGGGCCGACCCAGAAGACGATGTCGGCGGCCTGCAACGCCTCGGCGTCCGAGGGCGTGAGGCTGTAGGTGTGGGGTGAGGCGGCGCCATCGACGAGCAGCGTCGGCGTGCCCACGTCCCCCATCACGGCGGCGACGAGCGAATGGATCGGCTTGATGGTCGCGACGACGCGTGGTGCCTCGGCGAGGGCGGTGGCCGGCGTGGCGAGAAGGGCAAGGAGCGCCAGGGCGGGCAGGAGACGCATGGGCAGGGCTCGCTCTCGTGGTGAAATGTTATGACATTACGTTCGACGCGTGTTATCTGATGGCAAACGGCAGGGCAAGCGGAAGAGGTGGCGATGGACGCCGGTGCGGCACACGAAACGGTGGTCGAGGTGGTGGGGGCGGGGGTCCGGCGCAGTGGTCGCTGGCTCGTGGAGGACGTCGACCTTACGGTCCGGCGCGGCGAGATCGTCACCCTGATCGGGCCCAACGGGTCGGGCAAGTCCACCACGGCCAAGCTGGTCACCGGCGTCCTCAGGCCCGATGCCGGCACGGTCACGCGCGCCCCCGGCCTGACCGTCGGCTACGTGCCACAGAAGCTAGCGATCGACTGGACGTTGCCGCTGAGCGTCAGGCGGTTGATGACGCTGACCGGCGCCTATCCGGCGGCGGAGGTTGCCGCCGCACTGGCGCTGGTCGGCATCACGCATCTCGCCGACGATGCCGTGCAGCACCTTTCGGGCGGCGAATTCCAGCGGGCGCTTCTGGCGCGGGCCATGATCCGCCGGCCCGACCTGCTGGTGCTGGACGAGCCCGTGCAGGGCGTCGATTTCTCCGGCGAAGTGGCGCTCTACGACCTGATCAAGTCCATCCGCGACGAAACGCGTTGCGGCGTGCTGCTGATCAGCCACGATCTGCACGTGGTGATGGCCGAGACCGACACGGTGATCTGCCTCAATGGCCATGTCTGCTGCCGGGGGACGCCGGCCTCCGTGGCCCGCAGCCCCGAATATCTCGCCCTGTTCGGCGCCCGCGCCGCGGCGACGCTGGCCATCTACCAGCACGAGCACGACCATACGCACCTGCCCGATGGGCGCATCCGCGAGGCCGACGGGCGGGTGGTGGCGGCGCACGAGCACGCACACGACCACCGGCCCACTCCGGCGCCCGCCGCCGCTGGTGCCGACAAGGATTATCGCCATGCTGGATGACTTCTTCACACGGGCGCTGCTGGCCGGCATCGGGCTGGCGCTGGTCGCCGGGCCCCTGGGCTGCTTCATCGTCTGGCGGCGCATGGCCTATTTCGGCGACACCATGGCGCATTCGGCCCTGCTCGGGGTGGCGCTGGCCTTCCTGCTCGAGATCAACCTGACCCTTGCCGTCTTCCTCGTGGCGGCCGCGGTTTCCGTGCTGCTGCTGTTGCTGCAGCGGCGCCAGCAGCTGTCCACGGACGCGCTGCTCGGCATCCTCAGCCACTCTACGCTCGCCATCGGCCTCGTCATGGTCGCCTTCATGACCTGGCTGCGCTTCGACCTCATGGGCTTCCTGTTCGGCGACATCCTTGCCGTCACCACCACCGACATCGCGCTGATCTGGGGCGGCGGGGCGCTGATCCTCGCGCTGCTCGCGCGTTTGTGGCGGCCGCTGCTGGCCGGCACGGTCAGCCCCGACATCGCCGAGGCCGAGGGGCTCAGGCCCGGGCTGTCGCGCGTCGTCTTCATGCTGCTGCTCGCCAGCGTCATCGCCATCGCCATGAAGCTGGTCGGGGTGCTGCTCATCACCTCGCTGCTCATCATCCCGGCGGCGACGGCGCGGCGGCTGAGCGCGACGCCCGAGCAGATGGCTGTCATTGCCTCCGTGCTGGGCAGCGTGGCGGTCGCCGGCGGCCTGTTCGGGTCGCTGCACTACGACACGCCGTCGGGCCCCTCGATCGTGGTGGCGGCGCTCGTCCTCTTTCTCGTCTCCATCGCGGTCCCGGCCTGGCGCCGGAACCGGCCGCAGCCTGGAGTGGACTGATGGGCCATTCGCACGACACCCCCCACCACGGGCAGCCCCGACCGCTGACGCGCAACCAGGACCTGGTACTGCAGACGCTCAATCACGCTGCTGCGCCGCTGTCCGCCTACGACATCCTCGACCGGCTGCGCGACGCCGGGCTACGCGCCCCGCTGCAGGTCTACCGGGCGCTCGACAAGCTGATCGACCTGGGGCTGGCGCACCGGCTGGAATCGCTCAACGCCTTCGTGTGTTGTGCCGGGGCCGAGGCGCATGCCCATCCGGGCGGCGGCGCCGCTTTCGCCATCTGCTCCGATTGCGGCCGCGTCGACGAGTTCGCCGACGCGGCGCTGGACCGGCGACTCATCGGCTGGGCCAGCCGCCACGGCTTTGCCCCGCAGCGCACCACCATCGAGTTGCGCGGCGTGTGCGCCGCGTGCCGCAAGGATGCGGCGCCGCGGTAGCTAGGCGGTCTTGCGGGCCGTGTCGCGCGCCTGCCCGGCGAGCAGGCGTTCGAGCCCGGCGAGCGGCAGCGGCCGCGAAAACAGGTAGCCCTGGAATTCGCGGCAGCCCAGCCGGGTGAGCGCCGCCACTTCCTCGCGCCGCTCGACGCCTTCCACCGTCACCGCCAGGTCGAGGGCGAAGGCGAGCACCATGTTGGACTCGACCAGTGCCGCCTTCACCGGATCGAGGTCGACGCCCTCGATCAGCGAGCGGTCGAGCTTTACCCGGTCGAAGCTGAACTGGCGCAAGTAGCCGATCGAGGAAAAGCCGGTGCCGAAGTCATCGAGCGCAATGGCGATGCCGCGGCCGCGCAGTTCCTCGATCACCGCCTTGGCCCGTTCCGGCTGGGCGAGCAGGAACGATTCGGTGATCTCGAGCTGCAGCCGCTCGGGCGGGAAGCCGGTGTCGTGCAGGATATCGTCGATGCGGCGCGACAGTCGCAGGCTGCGGAACTGCACGGTGGACACGTTGACCGACAGCTTGAGCCCGGGGAAACGCGCCGTGTCCCGGCAGGCGCGGCGCAGGGCGAACAGGCCCAGCTCCTCGATCAGGCCGGACTGCTCGGCGGCGGGGATGAATTCGCCCGGCGACAGCCGGCCGCCGGCACGCCGGTTCCAGCGCAGCAGCGCTTCGACCCCGACGACGGCCCCGGAGCCGAAATCGACGATCGGCTGGTATTCGAGGTCGAACTCGTCGGCGTCGAGGCCGCGGCGGATGTCGGCCTGCAGCGCCAGGCGGCGTTCGAGTTCGAGGCGCAGCGAGTCGTCATAGACGATGACGTGATTGCCGCCGGTCTCGCGGGCCCGCTGCAGGGCGGCGTCGGCCATGCGGATGGGGCCGGAGGCACCGGCGCGGTCGCACGCGGCGTCGGCGACGCCGATGCTGGTGCCCAGCTTGAACCGCAGCGCGTCGACCGCCACGGGTTCGCTCATCAGGGCGAGCACGGCGCCGGCGAACTCGCGGATCAACTCGCCGGCGCCGGGGCCGATCCGGCACAGCGCAAACTGGTCCGGGCCGGTGCGGGCGAAGATCGCCTGCCCGCCGGTGACGACGTCGATGTCGTCGGCGATGCGGTCGAGCAGCCGGTCCGTGGTTTCCCGGCCATAGGAACTGGTGACGTCGCGCAGGCCATCGAAGCCGATGAGCGCGACCGAGACGTCCGTTTCCCCGTTCCTCGGCACCAGCCGGGCCAGCGTTTCCTCGAGCCCGAAGCGATTGAACAGGCCGGTGACGGCATCGTAGCGGGCGCTGTACCAGTCGCGTTCGTCGAGTTCGGCGCGGCGCTCCACCGAGCTGCGGAAGGCCAGCAGCACCGCCGCGGTCAGCATGCCGATGCCGAGCAGCACGATGGTGGCGATGCTGGCGGCATTGCGAAAGGCCGGGTCGCCGGGCCTGAGCGGCCGCCACACCAGCAGGCCGACGCTGTCTCCCGCGGCATCGATCAAGGGCGTCGACGCCTCGTCCGCATAGGCGGCGTGCGTCAGCCGCGGCAGCGGAATCTGGAAGCGGGCGGAGTACTCCTCCAGCAGCGGCGCATCGATATGCTTGGCCAGCCACAGTACGCGCCGTTCCGTCGAGGCGACGGGTACCTGACCGGCATTGCCGTGCACCACCGCTGCGGCCAGAGCGGCTATGCCCGAGCGGCCGTCCGTCAGCCCGGCGGCATGGGTATCGTCGCCGGCCGCCTCGACGCTCTTGTTGAGGCCGCCATAAATTGCCCGCGCCGCGCCGAAATGATCGGCGATGTTGCCGGTGAGGCGGCCGCGGTTGCTTTCGCCGAAGATGATCTCGCCTTCGGCGTTGGTGACGACGGCGGTGTCGTAGCCGCTGCCCTGGCGCGCCGTCGTGCCCCAGCTGCCGTCGAGCCAGGCCGGGTTGAAGACGACATAGGTGTTGAAATAGGCCTCGGTCCAGGTGGCCTCGTCGACGGTGACCTCGCCGAGTTGGCGCACCAGCGAGTCGAGCGCGGCGGTGATGGCCTTCTCACCGCGGTCGGCGTCGATGCGGTTGAGGTCTGAGGTCATCAGGGCAAGGGTGAACAGCACCAGGGCGCAGATCGCCACGTAGACGAGCGCCGTCGGCAGCGCCACCCAATAGGTGAAGGTCTTGAGTGGGTTTGAGCGGGGGCCGGGCAAGTCCCGGGGCTTCCGGGCGGGCTCCTTGCCGATGGCCGCTTGGGCGTCTGTTGTCATCGGCAGAGCAGGCAATTACCACCAGTCGAGTGCATGCGACGCTAGGCGCCGCGCCTTAATTTGGGCTTAAGCCTGACGTGCAAAAAAATGCGTCGGGCCGGGAACCAATCGTCCGGTGCGTCGCTGGCGGCACGGGGCTCTTGCGGGCCACCGTTGCGGCCGCAGATGAGCGGGCGATCCGTGCACGGGAGGCGGCCATGGGAGCGGAGCGGCGGTTCGGCATTGGCGTGGTCGGCGCCGGCATGGCGGCGCGGCCGCATGTCCTCGCGCTCGCCGCCCTGCAGGGGCTGGTGGAGGTGCGCGGCGTTTATCGCCGCGACGCCACTGCAAGAGCGGCGTTCTGCGCCGAATACGGCCTGCCGCCCGCCGACAGCGTGCAGGCGCTTCTGGTGGACCCAATGGTCGACGCCCTCCTGGTCCTCACCCCGCCCAACGCCCGCCAGGAGGTGGTGGCCGCCGCAGCGCGGGCGGGCAAGCACGTGCTCATGGAAAAGCCGGTGGAGCGCACCACGGCGGCCGCCGAGCGCCTGGTCGAGGTTTGCTCGGCCGCCGGCATCAAGCTGGGCATCATGTTCCAGCACCGCTTTCGGCCGGCGGCACGCCGGCTCGCCGCGCTGCTGCAGGAAGACGCCCTGGGTGCGCTGCAGGTGGTGCATCTCGCCGTGCCGTGGTGGCGGCCGCAGGCCTATTACGACCAGCCCGGACGCGGCACGCTGGAGCAGGACGGGGGCGGCGTGCTCATCACCCAGGCCATCCACCAGCTCGACCTGATGCTGAGCCTCACCGGCCCGGTCGCCAGCGTTGCGGCCATCGCCGCCACCACCGGCATGCATCGCATGCAGACCGAGGACTTCGTCGGTGCCGGCCTGCGTTTCGCCAGCGGTGCCGCCGGGGCGCTGATGGCAACGACGGCACTCTTTCCCGGCGGCGCCGAGACCCTGGTGCTGGGCTGCGAGCGGGCCACCGCGACGCTGGGCAGCGGCACGCTCACGCTCGACTGGCTCGACGGACGCCACGAGCACTTCGGCGGCGAGCCGGTGGCCTCCGGCGGCGGCGCCGACCCGATGGCCTTCCCCTTCGCTTGGCACAAGGCGGCAATTGCCGAGTTCGTCGCCGCGGTGCGCGCCGGACGCGAACCACTGCCCAGCGGGCGCGACGCGCTCGCTGCGCACCGCCTCATCGACGCCCTACTCGCCAGTTCGCGCGAAGGACGCGAGGTGCGGGTCGTGCGCTAATCAGGCCGGTTCGGCGGCTGCCGCCTTGCGCGCCAGCCGGGCCCGAATGCTGTCGACGTCGGCGCGCGGCGTCGCGGCGAACAGCGTCCGCGTATAGTCGTGCTGCGGATTGGCGAAGACCTCGTCGCGCGGGCCGTATTCGACGACCTCGCCGAAATACATGACCATGACGTCGTCGGCGATGTAGCGCACCACCGACAAGTCGTGGCTGATGAACACGTAGGTGAGGGCGAACTCGTCCTGCAGGTCGGCGAGGAGGTTGAGGATCTGCGCCTGCACCGACAGGTCCAGCGCCGATACCGGCTCATCCAGCACCAGCAGGGACGGATTGACCATCAGTGCCCGGGCGATGGCGATGCGCTGGCGCTGGCCGCCCGAAAACATGTGGGGATAGCGGTTGAAGTGCTCCGGCTTCAGCCCGACCTTGAGCAGCATCTGCATGGCCCGGTCGCGCCGTTCGGCGGCCGGCAGTGCTGTATTGAGCAGCAGGGGCTCGGCCAGCACGTCACCTATCTTCTGGCGCGGGTTGAGCGAGCCGTAGGGATTCTGGAAGACGATCTGCACCTTGCGGCGCATTTCCTTGCTGAGCCCATGCCGGGCGATGTCGACGCGGTTGCCCTCGATCAGCAACTCCCCTGCGGTGGGGGCGTCGATCATGGTGATGATGCGCGCCAGCGTGGACTTGCCGCAGCCGGACTCGCCGACCACCGCCAGCGTCCTGCCCTTCTCGACCGAAAAGCTTACGCCCTTGACCGCGTGCACCGTCCTCGCGCCGCTGAACAGGCTGCCGCCGATATGGTAGTCGCGAACGAGGCCGCGAGCCTCGAGAACCACCGGGGCGCTCATCGGGCCGGCTCCAGATCGTCGAGCGAAAAGTCGGCGATCACCGGCAGCCGGTCGCCGACCGCCTTTTCCGGCAGCGCCGCCAGCAGCGCCCGGGTATAGGGGCTCTTGGGCGCCTCGAACAATTCGAGCACGCCGGCCTCCTCCATCTTGTGGCCCTTGTACTGCACGACGACGCGGTCGGCGGTTTCGGCGACCACGCCCATATTGTGGGTGATCATGATCAGCCCCATGCCGTGGTCCGCCTGCAGCTGCATCAACAGGTCGAGGATCTGCTTCTGGATGGTGACGTCGAGCGCGGTGGTCGGCTCGTCGGCGATCAGCAGCTTGGGATTGCAGGCGGTGGCCATGGCGATCATGACGCGCTGGCACTGGCCGCCCGACATCTGGTGCGGATAGGCCCGCAGGCGCTGTTCCGGATCCGGAATGCCGACGGCGGTGAGCAGTTCGATGGCGCGGGCGCGGCGGCCGCGCGCATCGAGGCTGGTGTGCTGTGCCAGCATCTCCTCGATCTGGAAGCCGACGGTGAAGCAGGGATTGAGGCTCGCCATCGGCTCCTGGAAGATCATGGCGATGTCCTTGCCGATGATGCGGCGGCGCTCCTCGGGCCTCAGCGCCAGCAGGTCGCGGCCTTCGAAGGCGAGCCGGTCGGCGCTGACGGTGGCGGTCGGCGGCAGCAGGCCCATCACCGCCAGCATCGCTACCGACTTGCCGGAGCCGCTCTCGCCGACGATGGCGAGGACCTCGCGCGCATCGACATGCAGGTCGATGCCCTTGACGGCGAAGAACTGGCCGACCGAGGTGTCGAAGGAGACGGTCAGGTTCCGGATTTCGAGCAGAGGCATGGCTCAGCTCCGCTTGAGCTTGGGGTCGAGCGCGTCGCGCAGGCCGTCGCCTATGAGGTTGATGGCGAGGACGGTGATGAGGATGGCGAGCCCCGGGAAGGTCACCACCCACCAGGCGCGCAGGATGAACTGGCGCGCCTCCGCCAGCATGGTGCCCCATTCCGGCGTCGGCGGTTGCGCCCCCAGCCCGAGGAAGCCGAGGGCCGCGGCATCGAGAATGGCAGTCGAGAAGCTCAGCGTCGCCTGCACGATGAGCGGGGCGAGGCAATTGGGCAGGATGGTGCGGAACATCAGCCGGAGGTGGCCGGCGCCGGCGACGCGCGAGGAGACGACGTACTCCTTGCCCAGTTCGCCCAGCACGGCGGAACGCGTCAGGCGTACGAAGTGCGGCTGCAGCACCAGCGCGATGGCGATCATGGTGTTGATCAGGCCGGGGCCGAGGATGGCCACCAGCACCAATGCCAGCAGCAGCGACGGGAAGGCGAGGATGAGGTCCATGACGCGCATCAGCACGGTGTCGACCCAGCCGCGGAAATAGCCGGCGAGCAACCCGAGGATGATGCCGCTGGTGAGCGACAGGATCACCACCACCGTGCCGATGAGCATGGAGAAGCGGGCCCCGTGGATGAGCCGCGAGAAGATGTCGCGCCCGACCGGGTCGGTGCCGAGGAAGAATTCCGGGCGCCCGCCAGCCCAGGAGGGCGGCACCAGCAGCGCGTCGCGGTACTGCTGGATCGGCGAGTGCGGGGCGATCAACGGCGCCACCAGGGCAGTGATGACGAGCCCGACAAAGACGACGAGGCCGATCACCGCGCCGCGGTTGACGGAGAAATAATACCAGAACTCGCGCAGCATGGCGCCGCGGGGGCTGGGCATGTCGGTGGCGGTGGGGACGCGTTCGGTCATGGCGGTCCTACTGGTGCCTGATCCGCGGATTGATGAGACCGTAGAGCAGATCCACGAACAGGTTGACGAACATGATGACCACGGCGATCAGCAACAGCCCGGCCTGGACGACCGGGTAGTCGCGGCGGGAGATGGCGTCGATCATCCATTTGCCGATGCCCGGCCACGAAAAGATGGTCTCGGTCAGAATGGCGCCGGCCATCATCACGCCCACCTGCAGGCCAATGGTGGTAACGACCGGGATCATGGCGTTGCGGAAGGCATGCAGCCCGATCACGCGCAGCGGCGACAGCCCCTTGGAGCGCGCCGTGCGCACGTAGTCGTCGCCCAGCACCTCGAGCATCGCCGAGCGCGTCTGCCGGGCGATGACCGCCAGCGGGATGGTGCCGAGGGTGACGGTGGGCAGCACCAGATGGTGCAGCGCCGACTGCAGCGCCCCCTTCTGCCCCGAGAGCAGCGCATCGATGGTCATGAAGCCGGTAACCGGCGGGAAGAAGTACATGAGCGAGATGCGGCCGGACACGGGCGTCCAGCCCAGTACGCCGGAGAACAGGATGATGAGCAGGAGGCCGAGCCAGAAGATCGGCATGGAATAGCCGACCAGCGCCGTGCCCATGGTCACCTGGTCGAACCACGAGCCGCGGCGGACGGCGGCAAGGATGCCGGCGGGGACGCCGACCAGCACGGCGAACAGCGTCGCGAACAGCGACAGCTCGACGGTCGCCGGGAACAGCGTGAGGAAGTCGCGGATCACCGGGCGCTTGGTGGAGATCGAGGTGCCGAAATCGCCCTGGAAGATGCCGACGAGGTAGTCCCAGTATTGCACCCAGATCGGCCGGTCGAAGCCGAACTGGGCCATCAGCGCCTGGTAGCGCTCGGGGCTGACGCCGCGCTCGCCGGCGAGCAGCAGCACGGGATCGCCCGGCAGGACGCGGACGAAGGCGAAGGCCACGATCGTGATCCCGATAAAGGTCGGAATGACGACAGCAAGGCGGCGGAACAGGAAGCGCAGCATCTAGGATTGGCCCGGGCGCCGCATGCTGGCGGCGCCCGGGCTCTCGATCCGGATTATTCGGCGATATCGACGCCGTCGAAGGCGTGCGTGCCCTTGGGATCCATGACGTAGCCCGTGACCTTCTTGGACATCGGCATGAAGACCACCGAGTGGGCGATCGTGGCCCACGGCGCTTCGCGCTTGAACACGACCTGCGCCTCCTCGTAGAGCTTGGTGCGCTCGGCCTGGTCGGAGGTGACCTTCGCCTTCTGGATCAGGTCGTCGAACTCCTTGTTGCACCACTGCGCGCGGTTGGCGCTGCCGACGGCATCGCAACCGAGCAGCACGGCGAGGAAGTTGTCCGGGTCGCCGTTGTCGCCGGTCCAGCCGAGCAGCACGGCGCCGTCCCGATCGATGGCCGAGGACTGGGCGAGATACTCACCCCATTCCATGGAGACGATCTCGGCGGTGACGCCGACGGCCGCGAAGTCGGCCTGGATCAGCTCAGCCATGCGCCGTGCATCCGGGTTGTAGGGACGTGCCACCGGCATGGCCCAGATCTTCATGCTGAGGTTGCTCACCCCGGCATCGGCCAACATCTTCTTGGCGGCTTCCGGATCGTACGGATCGTCCTGGATGGCGTCGTTGTACCCCCACATGGTGGGCGGGATCGGGTTCTTGGCCGCGACGCCGGCGCCCTGGAACACGGCGTCGAGGATGGCCTGCTTGTTGATGGCCATGTTGAGGGCCTTGCGCACCTCGACCTTGTCGAACGGCGGCATCTGGGTGTTGTAGGCGAGGTAGCCGATATTGAGGCCTTCCTGCTCCATCACCGTCAGGTTCGGGTCGGCCCGGAGCATGTCGAGGTCGGCCGGGTTGGGGTAGGGCATGACGTGGCATTCGCCCGCCTGCAGCTTCTGGGCCCGCACGGCGCCGTCGGTGGTGATGGCGAAGACCAGGTCGTCGATCGGCTCGACGCCGCCCCAGTAGTCATCGAACGAGGCGTAACGGATGACCGCGTCCTGCTGGTAGTTGACGAACTGGAAGGGGCCGGTCCCGACCGGCTGGGTGTTGAGCAGTTCCTTGGTGCCGGCGGCCTCGAGCTTGTCGGCATATTCCTTCGACAGGATCGAGGCGAAGTCCATGGCGAGGTTGGCGATGAACGGCGCCTCGGGGCGGTTCAGCACGAACTTCACGGTATAGTCGTCGACCTTGACGATGTCCTTGAGGAGGTCGCCCATCGACATGGAGTTGAAGTATTCCCAGGAGATGCCGGCGCTGTAGGCGTACCACGGATGGTCGGCCTTCCACTGGCGCTCGAACGAGAAGACGACGTCGTCGGCGTTGAATTCGCGGGTCGGGGTGAACCAGTCGGTGGTGTGGAACTTGACGCCGTGGCGCAGCTTGAAGGTGTATTCGAGGCCGTCGGCGGATACTTCGTAGCTCTCGGCGAGGCCGGGCTCGGTCTCCGACGACCCCTTCTTGAACTGCACGAGGCGGTTGTAGATCGGCCGCGAGGAGGCATCGAAGGTGGTGCCCGCGGTATAGGGGGCGGGATCGAAGCCCTCGGGCGAACCCTCCGAGCAATAGACCAGTGTCTTGGCGTAGGCGCTTCCCGACAGCACCGCCACGAAGGCAGTCGCCGTCATCAGAGTTTTCATCAATTTCATGATGTTGGTCTCCCTAGATTTTTGCGCTTGCGGCTTTGCGCCGACAAGCTTGGCGGGCAGGAAAGCGTTTTTTGCAGCCCCGCGCAACGAGAATAACTCTCCCTCCGACCGTTGCGGTACCGCGCCGGGCGGTGCCCCGGGTCCCGGATGCGCGGGCCGACGCCCTCCTGCCACCCGCATCGCAGGTTTTGACCAATCGGTCAACGCCGCGTCGCAAGCGTCACCGCCGCCTGCGGCGGGGTGGCAGCTTGGCAAACGATGGCGTTGCCATCTAGGGTCGTGCCACCTCCCCTTCCTCAAGCTTTCACGACATCTGCGGAGACTGCCATGACCAAGCGCCGCCTCGGACGCTCCGATCTCTTCATCGAGCCGTTGGTGGTGGGTACCAATTCCGTCGGCTGGACGGCGGACGAACCGACCTCCTTTGCGGTGTTCGACGCCTTCGTCGCCGAGGGCTTCAATGCGCTCGATACCGCCGATTCCTACTCGCGCTGGGTACCGGGCAACGACAGCGAGAGCGAGAAGATCATCGGCCGCTGGATGCGCGAGCGTGGCAACCGCGACAAGGTGCTGATCTTCACCAAGGTCGGCTCCGACGTCGGCCAGGGGCGCCGCGACCTGTCGGCGCGCCACATCGAAGAAGCGGTGGAGGCCTCGCTCAAGCGCCTGCAGACCGACTATATCGACCTCTACCAGAGCCATTGGCCGGACCCTGAGACGCCGCAGGAGGAGACCCTGCTGGCGCACGACCGGCTGATCAAGGCCGGCAAGGTCCGCTTCATCGGCGTCTCCAACCACGACGAGACGCTGCTCGCCGAGGCCCTGGCGACCTCGGCGCGGCTCGGTATCGCGCGTTACGAGACCGTGCAGAACGAGTTCAACCTGTATGCCCGCAACAAGTTCGAGGGCCCCGTGCAGGACATCTGCGTGCGCGAGCAGATCTCGTGCATCCCCTATTACGGTCTCGCCTCCGGCTTCCTGTCCGGCAAGTACCGCACCGAGACCGATGCCGCAAAGAGCGTGCGCGGCAAGGGCATTGTCGCCAAGTACCTCAACGAGCGGGGGCGGCGCATCCTTGCGGCGCTCGATGCGGTGTCGGCGCGCACCGGCGCGGCGCTGGCCGAGATCGCGCTCGCCTGGGTCGTCGCGCAGCCCGGCGTCGCTGCCCCGATCGCGTCGGCGACGTCGCTCGAGCAGGTGCGCAGCCTCGTGCGCGGGGCACGCCTCAAACTCGAACCGGCCGACCTTGCGGCATTGACCGAGGCCGGACGCTGACTTGCACCTGGCGACGATCGGGGGGACACTCGGCGTCATGTTGAAGCCCGTCCCGGTCGCCGCCCTGGTCGTGTGGCTTGCCGCGCCGCTGTCGGCGCAGGAGGCCGGCTGGCATTACTCCCCGCTCGATGGCGAGGGCGACCGGGCGGCCCTCGGTTGCGCCTATGGTTCGGATGCCGCCATGTTTACCTGCCTCGCGGTGCGCTGCGAGGACGATTTCTCGGTGGGGCTCCATATCCACACCAGCCGGCTCGGCGGCGATGCCGGGGCCTGGCGGCTCGACATCGACGAGACCAGCTTCGCCTTGCGGGCCGAGCCGGAGGGCTCGCCCTATCATGCCCGCGTCGCCGGCGATGTCGGCCCGCTGCTCGACGGGTTGCGCAATGGCGCCGTCGCCTATCTCGAGCCGCAGGCGGGCGCCCCCGTGCACCGCAACGGCATTTCGCTCGCAGGCTCTCTCTACGCCATCAACCAGGCGCTGTATTTCTGCACGCCCAGAACACCAAACGGAACGCTGGAGCGGCCGGCCGGCTGACCCCGCTTCCGCCTCGCCGCCGCGGTCCGGCGGCGGTGCGCCGGGTGCCGACCGATCGCTGCGGCGCTAACGCGCTGGCAAGTCTCGCCAACTTGGACGCAAACCGGAGAGGGCATGAAACCGAAACGCTCCCCGCGCGTTGTTTCGTCGTTCAGCCCGGCTGCGCGCGCCACCGCGCCGGCAGCCGGATGGCGGGGGCCTGGGGCGATGTGGACAGGACCGGGGGCAAGTATTGACAAAATGGTTTTCGCAACGGCTGGTCCTCGCGCCGGGAGCGGCGGCCGATGCGGCCGTCCATGCGCGGCAGGCAAGGCCGTGATGTGCATCCGCCAGCGGCACCAGGGGCTTGATCGAAGTCAAATCATCTGGCCCGCGGCGGTATGGATAGTGTGGACGCAACTGTCCCTTACGATGTTCTTACAGTAGTGAAGCCAACTGGAGATCGAAGAATGAACCGCAATACATGGTATTGGATCATCGGCATCCTCGTCGTGATCGTCATCGTCATTTGGGTGTATTTCGCCAACCAGCCGCCGGCGACGACGGTAACTCCGCCCGCCGCGACGACAGAGGCCCCGGCAACCACCGAGACCCCCGCCCCGGCACCGGCAGCGCCGGCGACCACGCCCGAGGCCCCGGCCGC
>NZ_DASWVV010000169.1:0-3677 GCF_036406155.1 Devosia sp.
CGCGACCGGCCGTCGGTGACGCGCGACGGCATCGAGATCACGCTGCTGCACAATTCGGGTTTGGTCGCCGACCTGCCCATGCTCGAGCATACCGGGGCGGCGGGGGTCGGGCTGTTCCGCACCGAGCTGCAGTTCATGATCGCGAGCAAGCTGCCCCGCCTGGCCGAGCAGGTGGAGCTCTACCGCGAAGCCATGCGGCTCACCCGGGGGCGGCCCATCGTCTTTCGCCTGCTCGATATCGGCGGCGACAAGGTCATCCCGTACCTGCGCTCGGCGGCCGAGGAGAACCCGGCGATGGGCTGGCGCTCGCTCCGGCTGGCGCTCGACCGACCGGGGCTGCTGCGCATCCAGATCCGCGCCCTGCTGCAGGCGGCCGCGGGCGCGCCGCTCAAGATCCTCGTGCCCATGGTCACCGACGCCTGGGAGTTCCGGCAGACGCGACTGGTCGTCGACAAGGAAGTGGAGCGGCTGCGCAACGGCGGCGAGAAGGTGCCCGAGACGCTGGAACTGGGGGCCATGATCGAGGTGCCCTCGCTGCTGTGGGAACTCGACCGGCTGCTGCCGGAGGCCGACTTCGTCTCGATCGGCTCCAACGACCTGGTGATGTTCCTCACCGCCGCCGACCGCTCGAATCCGCGGGTGGCGGGCAGCTACGATCCGATCGCGCTGCCGCGGTTGCGGGCGCTGCGCCACGTTGTCGAGATGTGCCGCCGCTACGACGTGCCGGTCACCATGTGCGGCGAACTGGCGGGCAAGCCGATCGAAGCGCTGGCGCTGATGGCCGTCGGCATGACCCGGCTGTCGATGAGCCCGCCGTCCATCGGCCCGATCAAGGAGATGATCCTCGGGCTCGAACTCCAGCCAATCCGCCGGTCGGTGTCCAAGGCGCTGCTCGAGGGTGCCGAGGGCGTGGCCGTGCGCGATTTGCTGCTCGACTGGGCGAGCCGGCAGAGCCTTCCCATATAGAGCGACCATGCCCTCACTTCCCCACGACAAGCTCGATGCCCTCGAGAAGCGCTTCGCCAGCGTCGAGGCGGCCCTGTCCGCCGGCCCCTCCGCCGAGGACTACGTCAGGCTGAGCAAGGAATATGCCGAGCTCGAGCCCGTGGTCCGGCCTATCCTCGCCTACCAGAAACTGCAGGCCGAGTTGGCCGAGGCCGAGGATTTCGCCGCCGCCGGCGACCGCGACATGGCGGCCATGGCCGAGGCCGAGATCGCCGCGCTCAAGCCGCGGCTCGAACGCATGGAGCAGGAGATCCGCATATTGCTGCTGCCGCGCGATGCGGCGGACGACAAGAGCGTGATCCTCGAGGTGCGGGCCGGGACCGGCGGCGATGAGGCGGCGCTGTTCGCCGGCGACCTGCTGCGCATGTACCAGCGCTATGCCGATTTGCGCGGCTGGACCTTCGGCCTGCTGGAGGCGAGCGCGGGCGAAGTCGGCGGCTACAAGGAGGCGGTCGCCTCGATCAGCGGCCGTGGCGCCTATGCGCGGCTCAAGTTCGAGAGCGGCGTGCACCGCGTGCAGCGGGTGCCGGCCACGGAAGGCTCGGGGCGCATCCACACCTCGGCGGCGACGGTGGCGGTGCTGCCCGAGGTCGAAGACATCGACATCGACATCCGGCCCGAGGATATCCGCATCGACACGATGCGCTCGTCCGGCGCCGGCGGGCAGCACGTCAACACCACCGACAGCGCCGTGCGCATCACCCATATCCCCTCGGGAATCGTGGTGACGGCTTCGCAGAAATCGCAGCACCAGAACCGCGCCACCGCCATGAAGGTGCTGCAGGCGCGGCTCTACGAGGAGCAGCGCCATGCGCGCGACAATGCCCGCTCGGAGGCCCGGCGCGAGCAGGTCGGCTCGGGCGATCGCTCCGAGCGCATCCGCACCTACAATTTCCCGCAGGGCCGGGTCACCGACCATCGCATCAACCTGACGCTGTACAAGCTCGACAAGGTGATCGCGGGCGAGGCCCTCGACGAGCTGATCGAGGCGCTGATCACCGAGCGGCAGGCGGCGCAACTCGCCGCCATGGAGGACGTAAGCTGAGCGGGCCCGCCATCGGCGCCGCCTGGCGGGGGGTGCGCAACCGGTTCCGGCAGGCGGGCATCGATACGCCCGAACTCGACGCGCGGCTGCTGGCCGAGCTGGCTTTCGGCATGGGGCCGCTGGACTTGGTCAACCGCGAGCGCGAGCCCGCCGACGCCGAGGCGCTGATGAAGCTGCAGGACTTTGCGGCGCGCCGGTTGCACGGCGAGCCGGTGGTGCGGATCATCGGCGAGAAGGAATTCTGGGGGCTGGCCTTCGCGCTCGATGCGGCGACGCTGGTGCCGCGGCCCGAAACCGAGATGCTGGTGCGGCGCGGGCTCGAAGTCCTGCACGGGCGCACGCACAGGCAGGTGCTCGATCTGGGCACCGGCACGGGCTGCATCCCCATCGCCATTCTGTCGGAGAGTCCGTCGACCATGGCGGTGGCCGTCGACCTGAGCCCCGCGGCGGTCGCCACGGCGCGGCGCAACGCCGAGCGGCACGGGGTGGGCAGGCGCTTCGACGCGCGCGTCGGCTCGTGGTTCGAGCCGCTGCGGGCGGACGAGCGCTTCGACCTCATCACCGCCAACCCGCCCTATATCGAGCACGCCGCCATCGCCGCCCTGCCACCCGAGGTCAGGGAGCACGACCCGCACCTTGCGCTCGACGGCGGCGCGGACGGGCTCGATGCCTACCGGGCCATCGTCGGCGGGGCCCGGCGCTGGCTCAAGCCCGGCGGCGCGCTGGTCGTCGAAATCGGAGCCAGCCAGGCAGGGGCGGTGCGCGCATTGTTCGTCGAGGCGGGGTTGGAGGAGATCGCGCTCGAAAAGGATCTGGCGGGTCTTGATCGCGTCGTTTCCGGCCACCATTTGTAGCTCAAGGAAATGCGACGTTGTGCCCACCACGGATTTTCCGCTTGGAAAGTGGAGGCGAACCAGTTAGTTTCCAGTTGCTGTCAACGGCGCGGACGTCGCGTCAAGGTGACGGCCACCCGCTCATCGCAAGGCTGCATTTGGCAGCAGGAGCAACCGGACGAGGACCCGGTCCGTCTCGATGAGCCCCAAGTGGTTCAACCGTACAGCTCTAGGCAAGGATGATTGCGACCGCTCGCGTTGACCCGTTGGGGCGCCCGCGGCCTTGAAGGTCAACATGCCGATGGCTCACTGCCTCATGTGCTTCTTCCCAAGGTACCGACGAAACGATGAGACCAAACCAACAGAGTAACAAGAACCGCTCCCGGGGACGGACCAACAATGGCGGGCGCAAGCACGTCAATCCGCTGAGCCGGAACTTCGAGAGCAACGGCCCCGATGTGAAGGTGCGCGGCAACGCCGCCCACATCGCCGAAAAGTATCTGCAGCTGGCGCGGGACGCGCAGTCTTCGGGCGACTCGGTGATGGCCGAGAACTACCTGCAGCACGCCGAGCACTATTTCCGCATCGTCGCCGCGGCGCAGCCGCAGCCGAACCCGCAGCGTCCCGACCAGTTTGGCCAGGGGACCGACGGCGAGGATTTCGACGACGATTTCCCGCCCATGAACGATCGCTTCGCCAGCCCGGAGCCGCCGCAGCCGCGTTACACGCCGCCGCCCGCCGAGCCGCCGCAGCCCGTGCCGGCCGCGGCCGACGAGGACAGCGTCGAGACGGTG
>NZ_DASWVV010000170.1:0-22919 GCF_036406155.1 Devosia sp.
GCAACGGCCGGGCCGACGAGCATCGCGGCAACGGTGGCGATCACGGGAAGGCCGGCGCGGCACGGAACCCGGTCATCGATTAGCCGCAACTGACAGTAGATTCCCGGCGCGCACCCATGGCCGCCGACAGTGCATTCGCAGAGGAACCCCCGAAATTGAGTGTCATCCGCATTGGCTTTGTCGACGACCACCCCACGCTGTTGCGCGGCATCGCGGCGTTGTTCTCGTCCGATCCCGGCTACGACATCGTGGGCACGGGTTCTACCGCCGACGAGGCCGTTGCCCTGGCGAGCCGGCACGTGCCCGACATCCTCACCCTCGATCTCAGCATGCCGGGTGATGCGCTCGCGGCCATCCGGGCCATCGTCGAACGCGGCCCGACCAAGGTCATCGTGTTCACGGCTTTCGCCAATGTCGATCTGGCGCTCAAGGCGCTGGACGCCGGCGCCCACGCCTTTGTGCTCAAGGGCCGTCCGTCCGAGGATCTGCACGCCGCCATCGACTCGGTCCTGGCGGGACAGCTGTTCGTCTCCCCGGATTTTTCGCAGAAGCTGATGCTGGCGTTTCGCAATCGCACCAAGCGCGAGAAGGAACTGCAATCGGCCCGCCTCAGCGCCCGCGAGAAGCAGCTGGTGGAGTGCCTGTTCGAGGCCAAGACCAACAAGGAAATCGCCCGCACGCTGCAGTTGAGCGAGAAGACGGTCAAGCACTACATGACCAACCTCATGAACAAGCTGCGGGTGAAGAACCGCCTCGAGGTCGTGCTGGCGGCGCAGGCCCTGCGCGACAACGGCCTCGGCGAGGGCAGGGAATAGGCGTTACGACCGCGCTGGCGGCAGCGGCACCTGCTCCGTCCGGTAGGGGATTTCCGCCTCCACCCGCGATACCGGGGATGCTCCTACGTCGGCCCGCAGCACGCCGCCGAGCGATTCAACGCGGAAGCGCATGCCGCGCAGGCCGAGCCGCCGCGCGCCCTCGTCGCCCGGTGCAACCTTGTGCCGGGTCGGGTTCTCGATGCGCACGACGAGGCGTCCGTTGGCGCTGCTCGCCGCGACCGCCGTGTCCGGTGCCGCGGCATGGCGGAAGGCATTGTTGAGCGCTTCCTGGATGATGCGGTAGGCGCAGATCTTGACGGCCATCGACACCTCGTCCGGCAGCGGGCCGATCAGCCGCCCCACGCGGGCGCCGGTCGCCTCCTCGTGCCGCGAGATGGCGAGCCCGATGGCGTCACCGAGGCTGAGCGGCGTGAGTTCGGGCAGCACGAGCCCGGTGGAGATGTTGCGCAATTCCTCCATGGTCTCGGTGGCGAGCTGGATGGTGGTGTGCAACTCCGAGACATCGTGGGGCAGGCCGCGCGTTACCTTGGCCGCGGCCTTGCTGAGCCTGAGGATGATCAGCGTCAACAACTGGATCGGGCCGTCGTGGATGTCCGAGCCGACCTGGGCGAGCAGGCTTTCATTGGCGGAGGTGGCATCGAGCCGCAGCCGTTCCGAGGCAGCGTGCAGCGCGTGCACTTCCCTGGACAGCCGCCGCGAGGCCACGAGGTTGCGGGCCAGCCGCGCGCGCTGCCTGGCGACGGTCCGGCTGGCGCGGTCGACGACCAGGTAGAGCACGCCGATGACGCCGAGCCCGATCAGGCCGGCGACGATCCAGACATTGACGAGGGCTCGGAACTGGATGTCGAGCAGCGACTGGGCGCTGTAGTAGAGGGCCGCCACGCCGAACACCTCGTCGGAGCCGGACCGGTGCAGCGGCGTATAGATGCGCAGCACCCTCAGCGTGTGGCTCTCGATCGGCCCGACCGCTTCGAGCGGGATCGGCATGACGCGCGAGGTGACCTCGCCCCGTTCCGCCGCTGCACGAAAATCCTCGGGGCTGATCGGATCGACCAGGCTGCCCTCGGACTCGTAGAGCAACCAGTTATCCCGCCGCCACACCCGGATATGCAGCAGGCGCGTGGAATCCGCCTCGCTGCCGACCTCGAACATCATGTCGAGCGTGGCCCGGTCCGCCGGGCTGATCGGACCTTCGTCGGGCAGGGCGGTGAACCGGTTCGACACCAGCGAGTCGACCGTCGAGGCCCATGAAACCGCGATACCCTGGCTGATGCTGGCCTGCAGATAGTGGCCGATCCAGCTGCCCAGCACCAGCATGGCCAGCGCCACGACCACCACGGCCAGGATGAGGAAGCGCAGCGATAGCGGCAGCAGCCGGTCGAGCCGGGCGGCGGCGAGGCGGATCCGGCGCCCGGCGTCCTTGAGCACGCCGGTCCTGGCGTGGGCCCTGGTCCTGTGCGCGGTCTCTGGCGTCATGCGGGCGGGCGGCCTGGGCTGCACCTTGCTTGCGGTTTCCAAGCGTTCCGCGTTCCCGGCCGCGAAATCAAGCCCAATCGATGGCCACGCCGCACATTGCCCGCCGGGCGCGGCGATGTTTAGCTGCGCTCATGGCCGCAGCAAAGCTCACCGCCTATCGCCGCAAGCGGGATTTTTCGAGGACGCCGGAGCCGGCCGGCGCCGCGCACGACCCCGGGGGGAGCCGCTTCGTCGTGCACAAGCACCACGCCACCGCGGACCATTACGACCTGCGGCTCGAACTGGACGGCGTGCTGAAATCCTGGGCGGTGCCCAAGGGCCCGTCGCTCGATCCCGCCGCCAAGCGCTACGCCGTCGCCACCGAGGACCATCCGCTCGAGTACCTCGATTTCGAGGGTGTGATCCCGGCCGGCGAATATGGCGGCGGGCCGATGATCGTCTGGGACCGCGGCGACTGGGCGCCGATGGGCGATGCCCATGCGGCCCTCGCCTCCGGGGACTTCAAGTTCCGCCTGTGGGGCGAGAAGCTCAAGGGCGGCTGGATGCTGGTGCGCCTCAAGCCGAAGCCGGGCGACGCCAGGGCCGACTGGCTGCTGTTCAAGGAGAAGGACGCCTCCGCCGAGCCGGGGACGGACATCCTTTCCGCCCGCCCGGAAAGCGTGCAGTCGGGCCGCACCATCGAGGAACTTGCGGCCGCCGCCGCGGACCCTGCCCCCGCCGCCCCGGGCCGACCGGTGCGGCTGCGCCCGGGAGCGCTCAAGGGCGCGGTGCGGGCGCCGATGCCGGCGCGGGTGAAGCCGCAGCTCGCCACCCCCTCCCAGGCCCCGCCCTCGGGCCCGGGGTGGGTGCACGAGATCAAGTTCGACGGCTATCGCACCGCCGCCCACTTCGAACACGGCGCCGTCAGCTTCATCACCCGGGCCGGGCTGGACTGGACGCGGCGCTATGGTGAGCTCGCCGCGGCATTCTCCGGACTGCCATGCAAGCAGGCGATCATCGACGGCGAGGTCGTGGTCGTCGATGCGCACGGCGTCAGTCATTTTGCCGATCTGCAGCAGGCGCTCGCCGAGGGGGCGAGCCACCGGCTCACCTACTATGCCTTCGACCTGCCCTATCTCGACGGCTGGGACCTGCGCCAGGTGCCGCTGCTGCGCCGCAAGCAGCTGTTGGCGAGACTTCTTGCCCCCGTTTCCGGCCCGCGTGCGGCGCTGCATTATTCCGACCACGTCGCCGGCAACGGCCAGGCGCTCTACGACCGGGCCTCCGAACTTGGCCTCGAGGGCATCGTCTCCAAGCGCGCCGACGCGCCCTATGTCGAGGCGCGCACCGCCGCCTGGGTCAAGACCAAGGCGCTCGCGGCGGGCGATTTTCCCGTCGTCGGCTACACCCTTTCCGCCGAAGGCGGGGGGCTGGCGGCGCTGGGCTTGGGCGAGTGGGAGGGGGGCGAATTGCACTGGCGCGGCAAGGTCGGCACCGGCTTCGACGCCGGCGAACTGCGCTCGCTGCCGGCCCGGCTGGCGCCGCTGCGCGATGGGGCCCCCACCCTGCCGCGGGCCCCGCGCGACCTGCATGCCGTGCGGCCGGTGCTCACCGCCCGTGTCCACTACGCCAATCGCACGCGCGACGGCAGCCTGCGGCACGCCGTGTTCAAGGGGCTGCGCGAGCCGGAGATCCGGGCCGCCGCCGACGCCGCTCCGCGCCGGCGCTGGATCACCGATGCCGATCTCGCCTCGATCTTCGTGACCAATCCGGGCCGCCGCCTGTTCGGCAGCGCCGGCCCCACCAAGCTCGATGTCGCCGTGTACTACGCGCAGGTCGGGGACTTCATGCTGCCGCACCTCATCGACCGCCCGGTGACGCTGGTGCGCAGCCCGACCGGCAAGGCCGGCGACGTGTTCTACCAGCGCCACCCCTTCAGCGGCATGCCCAAGGCCGTCGACAGCTTCGAGGATGCGGCCGCCGGCGGCGAGAGACGCCGCTTCATCGCCATAGCGGATGCCAAGGGCTACCTGGCGCTGGCCCAGTTCGGCGTCATCGAATTCCACACCTGGGGTTGCCGCCGGGCGGCCCTCGAACGGCCGGACCGCATCACCTTCGACCTCGATCCCGGCGAGGGCGTTGCCTTCCGTGCCACCGTCGCCGCCGCCTTGGCCGTGCGGCAGGTCCTGGCCGGCCTCGGCCTCACCGCTTTCGTCAAGACGTCGGGCGGCAAGGGCCTGCACGTGGTGGTGCCGCTCGAGCCCCGGGCCCGCTGGAAGAGCGTCCACCGGACCACCGGCGAGATCGCCGGCAGCATCGCGGCCGCCCACCCCGACACGTTCGTCACCAGCATGGCCAAGGACAAGCGCCGCAACCGCATCTTCATCGACTTCCACCGCAACGCCCGCAGCGCCACGGCGGCGGCCCCCTACAGTCTTCGCGCCCGCGTGAACCTTCCGGCTTCGGCTCCCGTTAACTGGGATGATCTGGCGAGCATCGACGCTCCGGAGGATTTGAACTATTCTACTTTGCCTGAATTTGTGAGGAGTTCCGGCGATCCTTGGGCCGATATCGACCGTCATGCGGCGATACTGCCTGGAGCGACGGATGAAACGGGAGTGTGACGATGGCGCCGCGGGCCAGTTGGAAGGGCTACCTCAAGCTGTCTCTGGTGAGCTGCCCGGTGCGGCTCTATCCGGCGACCAGTTCTTCGGAGCGCATCAGCTTCAACCAGTTGCACAAGGACACCCACAACCGCATCAACATGAAGCCGGTCGACCCCGAGCTCGGCCTCGTGGAGCGCGCCGATCTCGTGCGCGGCTATGAATACGAGGACAAGCAGTACGTGATCATCGACGATTCCGACCTCGAGGCGGTCCGCATCGAGTCCAAGCACACCCTCGACATCGAGGCCTTCGTGGAGGAAAGCGAGGTCGACGTCATCTATCAGGACGTGCCCTATTACCTCGCCCCCGACGGCGCCATGGCCGAGGAGACCTTCGTCGTCCTGCGTGAGGCCATGCGCCGCTCCGGCAAGCTCGCCATCGCCCGGCTGGTGCTGTCCAGCCGCGAGCGCGTCGTCACCATCGGCGCCCGCGACGAGGGCATGTTCGTGTGTACGCTGCGCAACCCCAACGAGGTGCGCTCCACCGCCGAGTATTTCCGCGACATTCCCGATCTCAAGCCCGATCCGGAGATGCTGGAGCTCGCCGCGAGGCTCATCGAGCAGAAGGTGACGAAATTCGATCCGAAGCGCTACGAGGATCGCTACGAGGCGGCGCTGATGCAGATGATCCGCGAGAAGCTCAAGGGCCACAAGCCGATCCATGCGGCAGCGCCCGAGCGCGGCAACGTCATCAACCTCATGGATGCGCTCAAGCAGAGCCTCGGCCAGGGCAAGCCGCCGGCGGCCAGCAAGTCCAAGGCAGCGGCCAAGCCTGCGGCCAGGCCCGCCGCGAAGCAGGGCGCGAAGCCGGCGCGCAAGAAGGCCTGAGGGTGGGTGCGGGGGCGAGCTACGGCCTCCTCGGCGCGCTTGCCGCGTTTCCGCGGCGTCTCGCCCGGCGCGAGGTCGAATGCCAGGGTGGGGTGTTGCGGCGTGGGTTGACCCGGCGGACCACCCACGCCGTGTTCGGGCGCAGATTGCTCGAGCGGCTGCCCGACGAAGCGATCGCCGCGCATTTCGACGCGGCCGTCGCCGCCGGTGCCGTGCCGCTCAGCGAGAACGGCTTCCGCCGTACCCTCGGCCTGCTCCCCGGCGCCGCGGCGGGAAGCCTGTCGCGCCAGGCGCTGCTCGATCAATCCGGGCTCGCGCCGCGCAGCTTCGATCTGCTGGCGCTGTTCGATGCCTTCGAGCACGACGCCGAGCCCTTCTCGTTCCGCGACGCCATCCTGGCCAAGAGCTATGCCCGTCTTGCCGCCGCCGGAGCCGGCTGGGGGGCGATCGCGCGCTCGGCGCATCGTGCGGGCAAGGTCACCTCGCTCACCGCGCTCGCCCTGCACGCCGGCGAGGATGACGCCATCTACCGCCGCCACGGCGAGGCGCTGACCGAGATCGACGGCCAGCACCTGCTGCCCCTTGCGGCGGACGACGACGACGCCGACGAGTTGTTCGAGGCCGCCGAGGCGGCCGAGGCGGCCGGCGAGCCGGCCCGCGCCGCCGCCCTCTATGCGCGCTATCTGGGGCGCGAGCCCACCGACGCCGTCG
The DNA here is from genome assembly GCF_036406155.1 of Devosia sp. Classification (GTDB taxonomy): domain Bacteria; phylum Pseudomonadota; class Alphaproteobacteria; order Rhizobiales; family Devosiaceae; genus Devosia_A. Next base: position 6,496 of record NZ_DASWVV010000170.1, read on the forward strand.
CCGCCTTCAACCGCGCCAACGCCCTGCGCGCGGCGGGGGACGTGGCGGGCGCGCGGCATGCCTATGCCCTGGCGCTCAAGCTCGATCCGGGCTTCGTCGAGGCCTGGTTCAATTTCGGCTCGCTCCTGCACGCCGAGGGGCGGCTCGCCGCCGCCCGGGCCCACCTGCTCGAGGCGGTTGCGCTCGACCCCGGTTACGGCGACCCCATCTACAATCTCGCCGTGCTCGCCTACGCGGCCGGCGATCTCGCCGAAGCCCGTGCCTGGTGGGCGCGCTACGTCGCGCTCGACCCCGGTTCCGAGTGGGGCCGGCGCGCCGCCCGCGGCATCAGCTACGTCGACGGCAAGCTCGCCGAGGCGCAACGGGCCGGCGATCCGGGCCGGGTGGCATGACCGATTTCCTGTTCGATGGTCCGGCCGGGGCGCCGGTGACCGTGCTCCTCGCCCACGGCGCCGGCGCGCCGATGGATTCGGCCGCCATGATGGCCGCGGCCCGCGCCCTCGCGGCCGAGGGCCTGCGCGTCGCCCGCTTCGAATTCGCCTACATGGCCGCCCGCCGCACGGCGGCCGGCAAGCGCCCGCCGCCGCGGGCCGAAAGCGTCATGCCCGAATATGCGGCTGCCATCGCGGCGCTGGGCGCGACGGACAAGCTCGTCATCGGCGGCAAGTCGATGGGCGGGCGGGTTGCTTCCATGCTCGCCGACGAGTTGCACGCCGCCGGCAGGGTCGCGGGCCTGCTTTGCCTCGGCTACCCGTTCCACCCGCTCGGCAAGCCCGGGCAGTTGCGTACGGGCCATCTCATGCAGATGCGCTGCCCCGCCCTCATCGTGCAGGGAACCCGCGACCCGATGGGCAGCCGCGAGGAGGTGGCGGGCTACAGCCTGTCGCCGGCCATCCGCATCCTCTGGCTCGAGGACGGCGATCACGACCTGAGGCCGCGCAAGGTCGTCTCCGGCTTCACCGCCGCTGACCATCTGCGGTCAATGGCGTCCGCCGTCAAAGACTTCGCCGCCGGGCTGTGAGCCCGATGAAGCTCGCGACTTTCAACATCAACAACGTCAACCGGCGGCTGCCCAACCTGCTGGCCTGGCTGGCGGCGGCCAGGCCCGACGTGGTGGCCCTGCAGGAGCTGAAGGCGTCGCAGCCGGACTTCCCGCGCGCCGCGCTCGAGGCCGCCGGCTACGGCGCCGTCTGGCGCGGCCAGCGCAGCTGGAACGGCGTCGCCATCCTGGCCCGCGGGGCCGAACCGGTGCTCACGCGCGACGCCCTGCCGGGCGATCCGTCCGACGCCCAGAGCCGCTATATCGAGGCGGCCGTGGGCGGCGTCATCGTGACCTCGCTCTACGCGCCCAACGGCAACCCGCGACCGGGCCCGAAATTCGACTATAAGCTGCGCTGGAACGAGCGCCTGCTGGCCCACGCCGCCGAATTGTTCGCCACCGGCCTGCCGGTGGCGCTGATGGGGGATTTCAACATCGTCCCCGAGCCGCGCGACATCTACGAGACCCGCTCCTATGACGAGAACGCGCTGGTGCAGCCCGAGGCGCGCGCCGCCTTCCGGCGTCTGCTCGCGCAGGGCTGGGTCGATGCGCTGCGCCGGCGGCACCCGAAGGACGACCGGCTCTTTACCTTCTGGGACTACATGCGGAATCGCTGGCCGCGCGACGCCGGGCTGCGCCTGGACCATGTCCTGCTGAGCAGTAGCCTCGCCCGCCGGCTGCGGGCTGCGGGTGTCGACCGCTGGGTGCGCGGGGAGGACAACGCCTCGGACCACGCGCCGGCCTGGGTCGAACTTCGGAGTTGAGCGCCGTTCCTCCGGCTCAGGCCGCCATCGCCCCGGGGCCGGGTACCGCGCCCGGAGGCACCTTGCCCAGGATGATCATCCCCAGCACCTCGTCCTTGCTCACGTCGGCGGTGTGCGCCGTGCCCACCACCTTGCCGTTCTTCATGACCACGATGCGGTCGGCGAGGTCGAAGACGTCGTGGATGTCGTGGCTGATGAGGAAGATGCCGATGCCCTCGGCCTTGAGTTGCTTGATCAGGTCGCCGACCTGCGCCGTCTCCTGCGGGCCGAGCGCTGCGGTCGGCTCGTCCATGATCAGGATGCGGGCGTTGAACAGGATGGCGCGGGCGATCGCCACCGATTGCCGCTGGCCGCCGGACAGCGCCTTCACCGGCTCCTTGAACCGCCGGAAATTCGGGTTGAGCCGGCCCATCACCTCGCGCGCCCGGCTCTCCATGGCGGCGTCGTCGAGCGTGCCGTAGGGCGTCACCAGTTCGCGGCCGAGGAACAGGTTGGCGGCGGCGTCGACATTGTCGGCGACGGCTAGCTGCTGGTAGATCGTCTCGATGCCGTAGGCCTTGGCGTCGCGCGGGTTGTTGATGGTGGCCTCGCTGCCGTCGATGCGGATGATGCCGCTGTCGCGCCGGTAGGCGCCCGACAGGATCTTGATCAGCGTCGACTTGCCGGCGCCGTTGTGGCCGAGCAGCCCGACCACCTCGCCGGGGTACAGATCGATCGAGGCGTCCTCGACGGCGTGCAGGCCTCCGAACGAGATCGAGATGGCCTCCATCTCGACGAGCGGCGTCTTCTTCTTGTCGAGCATCGAGCCCTCCTAGTTGGCGCGGCGGCGGTACAGCGTGTCGAGCCAGACCGCGAAGACCAGAACCACACCGACGACGATGGATTGCAGCGGGCTGTCGACGCCGATGAGCACCATGCCCGATTGCAGCGACTGCATGACCAGGGCGCCCAGCATGGCCCCGGCGATGGTCCCGACGCCGCCCGACAGCGAGGTTCCCCCGATCACCGCCGCGGCGATCACATAGAGTTCGTCCAGCGTGCCCAGCGCGTTGGTCGCCGCGTTGAGCCGGGCCACCGAAATGGCGGACGAAATGCCGACCAGCGCCCCCATCAGGATGAAGATCTTGACCGTCACCCAGCGGGTGTTGATGCCGGCGAGATCGGCGGCCTCCGGGTTGCCGCCCATGGCGAAGACGTAGCGCCCGAAACGGGTGCGCGTGGCGATGAAGGTCATCACGATTCCCACGGCGATGGCGACCAGCACCGGAATGGCGACGCCGTGCGGGATGACCAGCCCGCCCTCGGGCACCGGGATACCCCTGGCCTCCGCATAACGCTGCGCGATGCGGATCGGCCAGGGATAGGCGTTTGCGATCCAGGCGGCGGCGGCGATGGCGGCGCAGCCGAGGGCGCCGAGCGTGGCTTCTGCCCAGATCGGGCGCAGCGGAAAGTGGAAGCGGCGCCGCTGCCGGCGACCGAGCCAGATGAGGAAGACGATGGCGATGCAGCCGATGGCGGCCACGGCCCAGGTCGGCCAGAATCCGATGGAGCCGGCGGGGCCGCCGCCGAGCAGCTGGAAGGAGGCGTCCATCGGCGCCACGGTGCGGCCCTTGGTGATCCACCAGGCGCCGCCGCGCCAGACCAGGTAGCCGCCGAGCGTGACGATGAAGGCGGGAACCTTGAAGTAGGCGATGATGGTGCCCTGCAGCCCGCCGATGGCAGCGCCGGTCACGATGCCGGCGAGGAGCGCCAGCCCCCAGATGGCGGGGTGCCCGAAGCCGAGGATGTGCGGCAGGATCTCGGCCTGGGTCACGCCCATGACCATGCCGATGAACCCCAGGATCGAGCCGACCGACAAATCGATGTGGCGGGTGACGATGACCAGTACCATGCCGGTCGCCATGATCGCCACCGACGCCGTCTGCACCGACAGGTTCCACAGATTGCGCGGGGTCAGGAACAGCCCGCCCGACAAGTTGTTGAAGGCCAGCCAGATGATGATCAGGGCGCCCAGCATGCCGAGCAGGCGCGTGTCGAGCTCGGTGGCGTCGAAGAAGCGCCGCAGGGCGCCGAACGCCGGCTTGCGCGCGGCGGTGGCCGTCGAGACGGCGGGCTGGTCAGCCATTGCAGGGTCCTCCTCGCGCAAACAGGGGCCGGCCCGCTGCTCGCGCGGGTCCTGAATCCGGCCGCATCATAGCACGCGCGGCGCCGTGGCGCAGGCGTGGCCGCGCCGGATGCCGCGGCATCCGGCGCGTGTTTCGGTTCAGCCGCACACGGCGACGGTACCGGGCGCCACGCCCTGGCAGACGACATCCTTCGATACCCACCCGGCATCGATGACGACGTCGAGGTTGTCCCGCGTGATCGGCACGGGAGCGAGCAGCACGGCGTTCATCTCGATGCCCTTCGGCCCGTTGTTGAACTTGATGGCGCCCTCCACCGCGTCGAGGGCGGTGCCGCCGGCCAGCGCGACCGCGATCTCGGCCGCCTTCTTGCCCAGTTCACGCGCGTCCTTCCACACCGACACCGTCTGCGTGCCGAGCGCGATGCGGTTGAGCGCGGCGTGGTCGCCGTCCTGGCCGGAGACCGGCACCGAGCCGGCGAGGCCCTGTGCGGTGAGCGCCGCGATGGCGCCGCCGGCGGTGCCGTCATTGGAGGCGACCACGGCGTCGATGTCGTTGTTGTTGGCGGTCAGGAACTGCTCCATATTCGCCTGCGCGACTTCGGGGTTCCAGTTGTCGGTGTAGGCCTCGCCGACATTCTTGATCTTGCCGGCGTCGATCGCGTCCTTCAGTACCTCCATCTGGCCCTCGAACAGGAAGTCGGCGTTCGGGTCGGCGCTGTTGCCCTTGATGAAGACGTAGTTGCCCTCAGGCTGCACGGCGAAGACGCCGCGGGCCTGCATGCGGCCCACTTCCTTGTTGTCGAAGGTGAGGTAGAAGGCCTCCGGGTTCTCGATCAGGCGGTCGTAGCCGATCACCGGAATGCCTTCGGCCACCGCCGCCGCCACGGCGGGCGCGATCGCCTCGGAATCCTGCGCCAGCACGATGAGCGCGTTGGCACCCTGGGCGATCAGGCTCTCGATGTCGGTCAGCTGCTTGGACGCGGACGACTGCGCGTCGGCGGAGATGTACTTGTCGCCGTTGGCCTCGATGACCGCCTTCATCGCGGCCTCGTCGGTCTTCCAGCGCTCTTCCTGGAAATTGTTCCAGCTGACGCCGATCACCAGGTCCTTGGCAAGCACGGTGCTGGCCGTGCCGGCAATGACGGTCGAGCAGAGCAGGACCGCAAACAGGTTCTTCATGTCTTCCTCCCGTGGCGGCCACGCCGCCGCTGACGCAATGGCTTTTTGTGAGCATTAATTTTACTGCTCGAAAAAACTGTTTGCACGGCAGGCGTGCGCGAGTCAATTGAGATTTGACGGCGACAATGGTTTCGTCCCGGCGGGGCAATCCCGGGGAACGGCAGGGGTAGATGGACAAGGGCGTCGGCGACAGCGACTCGGTGCGACGGCAGAATCGCGCGCTCGTGCTCGAGGCGCTGCGCGCGGCCGGCTCGCTGGCGCGCACCCAGCTCGCCGCTGCCACCGGCCTCAGCCATGCCTCGATCACCGCCATCACCCAGGCGATGATCGCCCAGGGCGTGCTCGCCGACCGGCCGGGGCCGCGCGGCGACCAACGGGCCCCCGGCCGGCCGGCGGTGCAGATCGGCTTCAACCGCGCCGCCGCCTATGTCGTCCTCGTCGAGCTCGAGGTGAACCGGGCCCGCCTGTCGCTGGTGGACTATGGTGGCACCCTGGTCGACCGCATCGAGGCGCCGCTTACGCCCGCGAGCTTTCGCGAGCTGCCGGCGGCGCGCATGCTGGTCGAGCGCATCGGCCAGTTGCGGCAGCGCGACCCGGCGGAGACGGCGCGGCTGCGCCGCATCGCCATTTCGGTGCAGGGCATCCTCGACAAATCCGGCAGCAGCCTCGCCTGGTCGCCCGTGCCCGGCCTCGCCGGTGCCGACCTGGTGACGCCGCTGCGCGACACGTTCGGCGTGCCGGTGACGCTGTCCAAGCGCGGGCGGCTCCTTGCCGAAGGGACGCGGCGGCTGGACCCGAGCCTGGGCGATGCGAGCATCGCCACCGTGTTTCTCGGCTCCACCGTCGCCATGGGGCTGTCGGCTCCCGGGCGCTGGCTCGGCCGCGGCGAAGAGGGGGCCACCGAGTTCGGCCACATGAACCACGTGCCCAATGGCGCGCTGTGCCGCTGCGGCATGCGCGGCTGCATCGAGGCCTACGCCGCCGACTACGGTATCCTGAGAACAGCGTTTTCGGTCCCGGAGACGACACCGCCCGCGGCCGCCATTCCCGCGGCGGAGTTCGACCACCTCATCAGCCGCGGCATGAACGGCGACCGGGCCGCGACCCACGGCTTCAACCTCGCCGGCCGCGCCATCGGCTACGGGCTGAGCCGCCTGCTGGCGCTGTTCGCGCCCAGCCATGTGGTGATCGTCGGCCCGGGGACGCGCGCCTTTGCGCTGATGCGGGCCGAGATCGACCTGGCGCTCGCCGGCTCGCTGGTCGGGCGCATCTCGGGACTGCCCCAGTTGCGCACCCTCAGCGACGAGAGCGAGCCGGTGTTCAAGGGGCTGGTGGCCGAAACCCTGCGCCAGCTCGACGAAACCGAGATCGCGGCCCTGCCGGCCATCGTGCCCTGACCCTGCCTGCGGGGCGGCCGGTCAGGCGAGCAGGACGTCGATGGCGGCGCGACCGGGCATCGACGGGGCAGTCCCGGGCTTCTGCACCGAGAGCGCCGCCGCGGCGCAGCCGAAGCGCACCGCCTCGAGCGGCGGCCGCCCTTCGGCCAGCGCCACGGCAAAGGCGCCGTTGAAGGCGTCACCCGCCCCGGTGGTATCGACCACGTTGGCGACCGGGAACGCCGGGACGATGGCGGTCCCGGCTGCCCCATGCAGCAGCGCCCCCTTCTCGCCCAGGGTGATCAGCGCGTTGCGGGCGCCGCGGCGCACCAGTTCATTTGCCGCGGCCAGCACCTGCGCGTCGGTCTCGACCGGCAGGCCGGTAAGGCTGGCGGCCTCCGTCTCGTTGGGGGTGACGTAGTCGCAGAGCGGCCAGATGGCGTCGTCGACGGCGACGGCGGGTGCCGGGTTGAGGATGGTCGTCACCCCGTGCCGGCGCGCCAGCCGCAGGCCTTCGAGCGCCGCTCCGATCGGCTGCTCGAACTGGGTCATGAACACCCTGGCGCCGGCGATGGCAGCTTCGGCCCGCGCCACGTCGGCGGTCGACAGCCTCCCCGCCGCACCGCTCTCGACGATGATGGCGTTGTCGCCCGTTTCGGTGGAGACGAAGATGAAGGCGGCGCCGGTCGGCGCGCTTTCGTCCGTGACGATCGTGGCGGTGTCGATGCCGGCTTCCTGCCAGGCCTGCCGGGCCATCGTGCCGAAGGCGTCGTTGCCGATGCGGGTGATGAGGCCGACATCGCCGCCGGCGCGGGCGGCCGCGATGGCCTGGTTGCTGCCCTTGCCGCCGGGGCCGCTGGCGAAGCCGCTGCCCAGGATGGTTTCGCCCATCACCGGCAGGCGCGGCGCCCGGAAGGCGAGATCGGCAACGAAGATGCCGAGGACCATGACCGCTGCCAGTTCTTCCTCCTGCTCCCTCGGCGCCTCACGGGCGCCCCGTGGTCCAGCTCACGATCTGGTCCCACAACGCGGCATAGCCCTGCCATTCGATGAAGCCGGGCGGTGCCCAGTGCGGTCCGCAGTCGGAGGTGAAGGCGACGCTGCGGCCCTTGCCGAAGCCGCCGGCCGCGATCAGCACGTCGGTGCCGACGGTGGCGACGATTTCAGCCCCGGGCCGGGCGGCGACGCGGTTGTAGCCGAGCAGCCGCGGCCAGGTGTCGCCCAGCCCTTCCCCGATGCGGTGGCCCTTGAGCACCACCTGCGGCGTGATGCCCTGTGGCACCTCCACCCGGTCGTCGTTGGGCGACAGCGTCACCGGCAGCGCCTCCTCCACCGCGGTGCCGGCGTAGCGGGCCTTGCCCTCGATGCCCTGGAACGTCATGTAGCCGCCGACCATCACCAGGCCGCCGCCGGCGGCGACGTAGTCGCGGATCGCCTCGAGCCGGTTGGGCAGGGTCTTCGAGCGCGTGAACGTATCGGGATGCAGCAGCAGCGTGTTGGCCCCGATATCGCTGAGCAGTACGCAGTCGAAGGCCCCGAGCGCGTCGGCGGTGGCCGGGAAATCGCGGGCGGCGACGTGTGACGGCATGTAGTCGACGCTCCACCCGGCCGCCTCCAGCGCCTCGCGCAGCCAGCGCACGCCTTCGGCGTATTCGGTGGTGGTGAAACTGTCGAAGCCCTTCTGGTGAATCGAGTGCACGGTCCACGATTCGCCGGCGATCAACACGCGCTTGGTCATGGTGCCGGACCGTCCCCTCCCGTGGGCAGCAAGCCTCCTACCGATAAGTGCTGCAACCGTTTCCGTAAAGCCGCACGCATCGCGGACGCGACGCCTGCCGGGCGTGCCGACGACGTGCTGCGCACAAAAGTGCCGGCGCCGCCGCGGGGGTGCTTGCCTCCGCGGCCAATTCCGTTATGCCTCGGCGCGCTGGCAACGGAGTGTCGAATGGCGGTGGCGGCGGCGGAGACCCAGGTGGGCGGGGAGCGGCAATCGCGTCTCGCCCTGCAGCTTCTCGTCGGCTACTTCCTCGCCCTCAAGCTGTGGTTCGACCTCGGCGTCGACCCCATGGGCGACGAGGCGTATTACTGGATGTGGGGCCAGTACCCCGCCTGGTCGTATTTCGACCATCCGCCCCTGCACGGCTGGCTGCTCGGCCTCGTGGCGCAGCTGTTCGGCTGGCACCCGTTCAATGTCAGGCTGCTGACCTGGGTCACGCTGCTGGGCACGCTTGCCATCTTCTGGGACTGGGCGCGCCGCATGCTACCGGACGATCCGCAGCGCTATTTCTGGCAAACCGCCGCCATCTATCTGGCCACGCCCGTGCTCTGGCTGATGAGCACCTTCGCCTTCCACGACCACCTGCTGCTCTTCCTCGTCGTCGCCGCCGCCCGCTTCTTCCTGAAATTCGCCGACCAGTGGGAGACGGGTGGCCGTTCCGTCCGCGACCTCTACCTCGGCGCCGTCTGCCTCGGGCTCGCCGTGCTCACCAAGTACAACGGCGTGTTCCTCGGCTTCGGCTTCGGCCTCATGGTGCTCGTCCGCCCGCGGCTGCGCACGGCGCTGGCCTCCCCGCATCTGTGGCTGGCGGCGCTCCTCAGCGTCCTGATGCAGGCGCCGGTGCTGTACTGGAACCTGGCCGAAGGCTTCGCTTCCTACCGGTTCCACCTCAACGATCGGCTGACTGGAAGCTGGGACGACCTCAAGCTCTGGTACCCGCCGGACTTCGTCGCGAACATGGCATTGGTCATCTCGCCGTTCTTCTTCATCGCCCTGTTCCGCCTGCGGCGCGACCGCTCGCAGTCCGATTTCGAGCACCGCGCCCGCGCTCTGGCGCTGGCGGTGTTCGGCGTCTCCACGGCGACGTTCCTGGCCGTGTCGCTGTTCGTCTATGTCTATTTCTACTGGAACATCGTCGGCTACGTGTCGCTGATCGCGATCGCCTTCCGCTATATTGGCCAGCGCTGGCTGTTCCGGCTGCATCTGGCGTTCGGCACGGTCATGGCGACGCTCCTGACCGTCAACTTCACCGTGCTGCCGCTGGTGCCCTTCTTCGGACTTCCCGATTGGGGCACCGCCGCCAACTACGGCTGGGGCGAGCTGGCGCAGGAGGTCGAGGCGCTGCACGAGCAGCATCCGCAAGCCTTCCTCGCCGCGACACGCTACACCTACGCCGCCCAGCTCGGCTTCCAGTTGCACGACAAGAGCGTCACCTCGTTCAACACCCTGCGCGACCAGTACGATTTCTGGACCGACCGGGCCGCGCTCAGGGGCAGGGACGCCATCATCGTCGCCGACGGCGCCTGGCCCATCCGCTTCGCCCGATCCCAGTTCGAGACGATGACGCCGCTCAAGCAGGTCGAAATCACCCGCCTCGGCCGGCACGTGACGACGTTCGAGGTGTATCTGGGGGAGAACTACGCGCCGACCGAGTAGCGGCGCAACGAGTCCGCCCTACGCCCACTCGCCCTTGCGCATCACCGCTACCCGGCTGCCGTCGGCATGGACGCCGTCGATGTCGATCTCGGCCGAGCCGATCATCCAGTCGATGTGGATGAGGCTCCTGTTGCCGCCCTGCGCCGCGATCTGCTCCGGGCTGAGCGACTTGCCGCCCTCGAAGCAGTCGGCATAGCACTGGCCCATGGCGATGTGCGACGCCGCGTTCTCGTCGAACAGCGTGTTGAAGAACAGCAGGCCGGACTTGCTGATGGGCGAGGAATGCGGCACCAGCGCCACTTCGCCCAGCCGCCGCGCGCCCTCGTCGGTGTCGAGCACCTTGTTGAGCACCTGGCCGCCGCTGCTGGCCTTCACCTCGACGGCACGGCCGCCCTCGAAGCGCATTTCGATGTCCCGGATCAGCGTTCCCTGGTGCGCCAGCGGCTTGGTGGCGCGGACATAGCCGTCGACGCGCTGCGCATGCGGGGTGGTGAACACCTCCTCGGTCGGGATGTTGGGGTTGCAGGTGATGCCGTTCTTGGCTTCCGAGGCGCCGCCCTTCCACTTGTGGCCGTCGGCGAGGCCGACGGTCAGGTCGGTGCCCGGCCCGGTATAGTGCAGCGCGTAGAAATTGTTCTCGTTGAGCCAGGTGTAGCGCGCCTTGAGGTTGGCGTTGTGCTCGCGCCAGGCGGCGATCGGATCGGCGACGTCGACGCGGGAGGCAGAAAAGATCGCTTCCGCCAGCCTCTCCACGGCAATGTCTTCTTCATCGTCGGGGAACACCTGCTTCGCCCACGACGTGCTGGGGTAGGAAACGATGTTCCAGTTGATGTCGAAGCTGGTGATCTTTTCGAGCGCCGGCTTGTAGGCCATCGAGTTGGCGCGGTTGGCGCGGGCGACCTTCTCCGGGTCCTCGTTCGCCAGCAGCATCGGATTGTCGCCGGCGATGGCGAGCCGTGCGGCATTGCCGGCGAACGCCCTGGCCATGCCCTCGTACAGCCAGCCCGGCGCCCGGTCGAAGCTCGCCTCCGGGGCATTGCGATAACGGCTGAGCGTGATCTCCTCGTCCGAGAAGATGGGCTGCACCAGGCCCGCGCCCGCCTTGTAGGCATGCTCGGCGATGCGGCGGACCAGCGGCAGCGCCGCCACCGGCGCCGTCAGCACCAGGTCCTGCCCCTTCTGCAGCTGCAGGCCGACCTTGATGGCGACTTCGGCCAGCTTGTCGAGCTTGACCGGATCGATGGGGCTCCTGGGGGACTGGCTGGCCATGGCTGTGCGCACCTCTGCTTCGTGGGGAGCCAGTGGCATAGCCAATCCGGGCGCGGCATGCCAGCCCGCCCGCTTCTATCGCCGTCGCGTCGAGGGCAGGAACACCGTCAGCAGCCCGGCCAGCGGCAGGAACGAGCACAGCCAGTACACGAAGCCGATGCCCCCCACGTCCGCGAGCGCGCCCAGCGCCGCCGCGGCGATGCCGCCGGCGCCGAAGGCGAAGCCGAAGAAGATGCCGGCGACCATGCCCACCCGCCCCGGCATCAGCTCCTGCGCGAACACCACGATCGCCGGGAAGGCCGAGGAGAAGATGAGGCCGATGAGGATGGTCAGCACGACCGTCCAGGTGAGGTCGGCATAGGGCAGCGCCAGGGTGAACGGCAGCACGCCCAGGATCGAGAACCAGATGACGAACTTGGCCCCGAAACGATCGCCGATCGGTCCACCTGCGAAGACGCCGGCCGCCGCCGCGCCGAGATAGGCGAACAGCAGCAGCTGGCTGTCCTGCACGCTGACGCCGAAGCGCTCGATGAGGAAGAACGTGTAGTAGCTCGACAGGCTCGCCATGTAGGTGTTCTTGGTCAGCGTCAGGATGGTGAGGACGAGCAGGGCGACCACGGTCGTGCGCCGGTCGAACAGCGGGGTGGTGCTCAGCGCCGGGCGTCCGGCATTGGCGCGGCGGTGCGCCGCGTACCAGCCGCCGACGCGCCACAGCGTGAAGATGCCGACGAGCGCTGCCAGCGCGAACCAGCTCACGCTCGCCTGCCCGCGCGGCAGCACGACGAAGGCGGCGAGCAGCGGCCCGGCCGCCGAGCCCGCATTGCCGCCGACCTGGAACAGCGACTGCGCCAGCCCGTGCCGTCCGCCCGAGGCCAGCCGCGCGACGCGCGAGCTTTCCGGATGGAACACCGCCGAGCCGAGCCCGATGCAGGCGGCGCCCAGCAGCAGCAGCCAGTAGCTGTCGGCAAAGCCCAGGATGATCAGCCCGACGAGGCTGGAACTCATCCCGACCGCCAGCGAATAGGGCAGCGGGTGCCGGTCGGTATAGATGCCGATGGCCGGCTGCAGCATCGAGGCCGTCACCTGGAAGGTGAACGTCAGCAGCCCGATCTGCACGAAGTCCAGCCCGTAATTGGCCTTGAGGATGGGATAGATCGCCGTCAGCAGCGACTGCATGATGTCGTTGACGAAGTGGCTGAAGGCGAGCGCGACGATGATGGCGAGCGTGGTCTCGCCGGCTTGGGCGGGCTTGGTCGCCGCCACGGTTTCGGACAATTACGGGCTCCAGTATGCGGATGTCGCCGCGGCGGACGCGGCGGCTCGGGATTCGGCCGCCAGATAATGTCACCGAGCGGCCGCCAAATCTGCATCAAAACGCAGCTTGCAGCGATTCCGTGGCGATGCCGCCGGCCGTGGCCGCGAAGCGCGCCAAATCCGCTTGCAGCCGGCGCCGCTTCTGCCGATAAACGGGGCCGGTCTGCGGAGTTGGTGCATGCCTCGGTTGATGGTTCCTGTGGTTTTGGCCGGCGGGCAGGGGACGCGCCTGTGGCCGCTGTCGCGCTCCGCCCGGCCCAAGCAGTTTCTCGCCTTGACCGGCGCCCTGAGCCCGTTCCAGGAGACGTTGCAGCGCGTGGCCGACACCGCCCGCTATGCTCCGCCCGTGGTCATCACCAATGCCGAGTACCGCTTCCTCGTGGCGGAACAGGCGCAGGAACTGGGCCTCGAACTGTCCGGCGTGCTGCTCGAACCGGTGGCCCGCAACACCACCCCGGCGATCGCCGCCGCGTCCTTCTTCGTCGCCGGCAGGTTCGGTCCCGAAACGGTCCTGCATGTGCTGCCTTCCGACCATTCCGTTCTGACCGATGCGGATTACTGGCGGGCGGTCGATTGCGCCGCCGGAGCGGCACGCGCCGGGCGCCTCGTGACCTTCGGCATCACCCCGACCGCGCCGGTAACGGGCTACGGCTATGTCGAGGCCGGCGAACGCACGGGCGAAGGCGTGCACGCGGTGGCCCGCTTCATCGAGAAGCCCGATCGCGCCAGCGCCGAGCGGATGCTGGCGGCCGGCGGCTTCTACTGGAATTCGGGCATGTTCATGCTGGCGGCGGGCGGGTTTCTCGCCGAGGCCGAGGCGCTGTCGCCCGAGAGCCACGCGGCCGCCCGCGACGCCGTCGACCGGGCCCGGGTCGACCTCGATTTCGTGCGCCTCGACGAAGCCAGCTTCGCGGCGGCGCCGAACATCTCGGTGGACTACGCCATCTTCGAGAAATCGCGGCTGGTGTCGCTCGTGCCGGTGAGCTTCCCGTGGTCGGACCTGGGCAGTTGGGACGCGGTGTGGAAGGTCTCGGGCAAGGACGCGGCGGGCAATGTCGTCAAGGGCGAGGCGACGCTCTCCAATACGCGGAACTCGCTGGTGGTTTCCGAGAAGGCCCATGTCGCCGTCGAGGGGCTCGACGACGTCGCCGTCATCGCCTCCGAGGATGCCATCTATGTCGGCCGGCTGTCGGAGGCCCAGAAGGTCGGCCCCATGGTCACGCTTCTCAAGGCCAATCCGGCGACGGCCTCCATTACCCAGATTCATCGCACGGCCTACCGGCCATGGGGCGGCTATTCGTCGATCCTTGCCGGCGACCGCTTCCAGGTGAAGCGGCTGTTCGTCAAGCCGGGCAAGAAGCTCAGCCTGCAGAAGCACCATCATCGTTCCGAGCACTGGATCGTGGTGCGCGGCACCGCCGAGGTGACCATCGACGGCACCGTCTCCATGCTGTCAGAGAACGAGAGCATCTACCTGCCGCTCGGCTGCACCCACCGGCTCGCCAACCCGGGCAAGATCCTGCTGGAACTCATCGAAGTGCAGACCGGCTCCTATCTCGGCGAAGACGACATCGTCCGCATCGAGGACGAGTTCGGCCGCAGCTAGGCCGGGAGCCGCCTATTGCCGGAGCGGTGTGTCTTCGCCCGGGAACGGCTCGCGGGCCGGCGGCAGGTCGGGCAGGTCGCCCGGCTTGTCGGGGTTGGGGAAGGGCGCGCGGCCAGGGTCGGGGTCGGGCAGCGGCCCCGGCTGGAACGGCGGGACCTTGCCGGGGCGGCCATCGCCGGGCAGGTCGGGGATGTCGGGTTCGGGGGGCATGTGCATGGCAGCGCTCCTCTGTGTCCTCGGGTGCAACCGGCGGCGGCGCGGGAAGTTCCCTGCCGGTTTTCGTCGCGTTAGGCTTGCGGCCAGGGAGGTGCGCGCATGTTCGAGCATTTCGTCGCGGCCCAGGACCGCGTCTATGCCGCGGTGACGGCGGAGTTGCGCGCCGGGCGCAAAGCGAGCCACTGGATGTGGTTCGTCTTTCCCCAGCTCAGGGGGCTGGGCTCGAGCCCGATGGCCCAACGCTACGGCCTTGCCGACCTTGACGCGGCCCGCGCCTACCTTGCGCACCCCGTGCTGGGGCCGCGCCTGCTGGAATGCACCGGGTTGGTCAATGCCGTGGCCGGCCGCAGCGCGCACGCGATCTTCGGCAGCCCGGACGATCGCAAGTTCCGCTCCTCGATGACGCTGTTCGCCCGCGCCGCGCCGGGCGAGCCGGCATTCCCGGCGGCGCTCGACCGGTATTATGGCGGGATCGGCGACCCGCTCACCCTCGAGCGGCTCGGCGAGGCGGTTGGCAACGCCGAAAAGTGATCGGCGGGATGCGCGAGTTGATGTGTGGGGGCGGCGTGGCGGTGCTAGGCTTTCGGCCGTGAGGATCTCTGAAAGGAGGCTCCTATGAAGCACCAGAACCCCCACCAGATGCCGGTAGCCGAAATCGTGCCTTCGCTCGACGGGGTCGTGGCGCTGTCGCGCCGCGAGCGCTTGTTGCGCTGGGCCGATGCCCTGGCGGCGCACGGCGGATCGCTCAGCGCCCTCAGGGAGATCGAGTATCTGTCGCCGGCGGAGCGCCGCGCCTATCGCGGCGACAACACCCCGCTCACCGTCGCCTATCACGATGCGGTCCTGCGCCGGGCCGGCGTCAGCGACGACACGCTCGGCACCGCGATGGATTTCTTCGAGATCACCGACGAGGATGCGCATCGCCTGCTGTGCGACTGCAACTACCTGGGAACCATGACCGGGACCGGGTTGGCGCAGCGCCTGCGCCACTTTGCCGATCACGGCAAGGTTGGTGTCTGGGGCTGGGCGCGCAGCATCCTGGGCTGACCCGCCGCACCGACGGCATGGGGCGCGCAGCCGCGGCCCCTGCTGCACGCCGGCTCGGGGCGGCCTAAGGCGCCGCCTCGAGCGCGGAGATGAGTTCGACTTCCGAGCGGTAATTGCCCAGCTCGACGATGGCCGTCTCGAGGATCAGCAGCCGGCGGCGCAGCACGGCCCGCTCCTTGGCGCGGGTGGCGATCTGCGCATCGAGCCGGCTGGCGAACACGTTCTCGGCGCCGTCGCTGCGGGTGATGCGCGCCCGCAGCGCCGACAGCGCGGCGATGGCGCGATCGCTGCTGGCGAGGCTGGCCCTGGCGTCGCCGAGCCCGCTCGTCACCGCCGCCTTCATCTGTTCGACGAAATTGACCCGGGCCAGGGGCAGGCCGGTGGCCACGGCCGTCTCCACCGCGGCATCGAACATGTCGGCGAGGATGCCGGCGACGTCGCGCCGGAATGTCTTGACGCCATCCTCGTCGATGATGCCCGCCTCGTCGTAGAGCCGACGCGCCTCCGGGTCGGACAGCAGGCCGAAGGCCTTGACCACGGCGATGAACTCCGCCGGGTCGCCGCCGCGGTCCGGGTGGGTCAGGCGCACGCGCTGCCGGTAGGCCGCCTTGACGGCGTCGGCGGTAGCGGCCCGGGCCAGCCCGAGCGTCAGGTAAGGGTCGAAGCGCTGCATGCGCGCTTCATAACAGGCAATCCCCGGCAAGGACCAGCACCGGCCGGCGCGCGCCCCTCGTCACGGTGCGGTCTGCGACAGATACTTGACGAAGGCCCAGCCGCTGACGTCCCCCGCCGCCACCTTGGCCCAGTTGCCCTCGCGCCCGGAGACGTCGACCGCGGTACCGCGCGGCAGCGCCCCGACCGGCTGGCTCTGGCTGTTGGGCTCGGCCCGGATGTTGAGGGCCCGCGCCGTCACGTACCATTTTTCGGTCCGTATCTCGGGCTCTGCCGCCGCCAGCGGCTGCACCGACAGCGACACCGGGGCCGGCGGTGGCTCGGCCGGCCGCGCCGGCGCCGGGGGCGGGATGCGCACCACGTAGCTGGGCAGGCCTGGGGTCC